>OMUH01000127.1 GCA_900314195.1 uncultured Prevotella sp. | reverse complement strand
GTATTGATAAGCACATATTTTCCGTGAGAACTACGTGACGCCAGCACTATTAGATTACGCCATAGAACGCAAATATCCCAACGAGCCCAATCATCCAAGGCAGATGTACCGGCTAACCAAACAGTATCTGTCAATGCCGGCCTCAAGGCATTGCAGGTCATCGGTGTGCGTGGCATTCCTGTCCTTGTGTGACGGTTCTGAAACAATAGGCGACTCTTCCGCCCCGCTTTTAACGGTCGCTGTATCAACAGTCTTTTGATCCTTCGTGAGGAAATTTTATTTATTTCTTTAACCATTTTCATGCTATAATCCATCCCATACCCTTCATCCTCCTTTGTCTGATGACTTCTCTTTCCTTTTTATCCATGTCCAATCAATTGCTTCATACTAAAAAAGTCGGCTCTTTGCAGGGTTGGCTCTATTCTTATCGTTCACAAAAATAGGAATTTGGAAGAGCAGGCAAAGGCGCTCTTCAAGTCGTGGTTCATAGACTTTGAGCCATTCAAGGGCGGTAAGTTTGTCGATTCGGAATTGGGAAAGATTCCGGAAGGATGGGAAGTTGTCACAATAGGAGATGTCACAGAAAATATAAAGGACAAGGTAGGCGACAGAGATAACATAAAAGTGCTTTCGCCAATTACGTCCGGCCAACTTGTTCTCTCTGAAGATTATTTCAGCAAGCAGGTTTTCAGTAATAGTATAGCGAAGTACATCGTTGTTAAGCACAAAGACTTTGCTTATAATCCCGCACGTATCAATATTGGCTCAATAGGGATGAATGAGTTCGATTTTGACGGTTGTGTAAGTCCTGTTTATGTAGTTTTCAGATGTCAGAAGGGTTATGAGTACTTCTTCGACTTATACAGAAGAACGACATTCTTTGCCGAAGAAGTTAAAAAAAGAGCAATTGGCGGAGTCAGACAAACGTTAAGTTACAAAGACTTATCGCTTATCCAACTTGTATATCCTCCCAAGAAAGTTGTTGAAAACTTCAACTCGATATTCATTAGCTTATTACATACAATTCATTCAAACAATGTAAGTAATAAGAAATTAGAAGCGATACGAGATACTCTTCTCCCCCGCCTAATGTCGGGAGAAATAGAAGTATAAGCTGTCTACATGCATGCCCACCCGAACTTACGGATGAGTTCAGTGAACAGTCCATGGTCTTTTATGGGCAAATGGACAGTAATGGACTCCTGAGTATCAGCATCGAGTGTGTACCCACTCTCTGGCAGTCTGTCCTCTGGTAGCGTATCACCCACGAAAGGGGTTATATAGAGATGGTTACCATCATTGGCCACTTCGTAATAATCTCCCTTTATTTCCGGAGAAAGGAATAACCTCCTCAAATCTACTTTTCCAGCAAGGAAGTCAGATAATCTGCCATTAGATATTTTTACGGCTGTGTATCTTGACTTTCCTTCATCAGCATACAACAAGCAGATGTATTGTGCACCAAACATGTCGCGTGCAATGAAGAGTTGTGGCTCATCACAGAAATCTAATATCTTGTCAATTGTTAGTTCATTGTTCATTGCGATTCCTCCACTTTGGCTTGTTTAATATCAAAATTAGTGCTACGCCACCATGAATAGTGCGAATCCCTAAAGGTCTTCTTCATTACTCCATCTTTAGGTTCTAATTCGACGACAGCAATAACAGCATGTTTAAACTTTGGCAGTTTTAAACGTTTGAGAGCATCGCCCTTATCCTTGAATAATGAAACGGCTCTTGCTATGCATTCGTCTATTCCTTTACCCGTAAAAATCTTATTTGGCTGTAATCTCCTTTGAGAAAAGAAGTCAGGTGAAGTTGCAGGTTTGCCACTGGCTATTCTGTAATATTCGCCATTACATGGAGTGGCATCTGATGGTGGACATGCAACTGGTAATTCTTCAAACCATTCCATTCTATATGTTTTTGTGCAAAAATAGATAGTTTTCTGCAATCCTTCAAACTTTATGAGATGTTTTTTCTAAGATAATGTCAACCGCAAGATAAATAGCAATTTGGAAGAGCAGGCAAAGGCGCTCTTCAAGTCGTGGTTCATAAACTTCGAGCCATTCAAGGATGGTAAGTTTGTCGATTCGGAATTGGGAAAAATTCCGGAAGCATGGGAAGTGAGAAGATTAGAAGATGTCAGTAAAATTGTAGGAGGCGGAACGCCGTCAAAATCTAAACCTCAGTACTTTTCACATAATGGCATCCATTGGATAACACCTAAAGATTTATCTCTTAGCCACGTAAAGTTTACCACAGCCGGAGTTGACGATATAACTATTGAAGGATATGAGAATAGCAGTGCAAAGCTAATGCCAAAGGGAACAGTGCTATTTAGTTCAAGAGCACCTATTGGATATATTTCAATTGCATTGAATGAATTATGCACCAATCAAGGATTCAAGTCTGTAGTACCCCAAGAGCTGAATACGATATATCTTTATTACTATCTAAAGTTTCATGTGAAGGACATCGAAGCAAAGGCGTCTGGCTCAACATTCAAGGAGGTATCTGGATCTTTGATGAAATCCATTCCCATTGTCGTCCCATCAGCAAATGTAGTAGACAAATTCGAGAACATACTAACTCCCATTTTTAATTATCAAGCTCGTATTGAGAAAGAAAGCTCTCAATTAAGCAGTCTTCGTAACTCTCTTCTTCCTAAACTTATGTCTGGCGAGATTGATGTCTAGCATTCCAAATTGCTATTTATCTTGCAATGTGAGCATAGGCGATAATCTGAAGAAATATGGAAACAAGTTGAAGATAACAAGGCGACGCTTGGATAAATCAAGAAAAACTTGGTATTTTACTTTGTTATCTCCATCGTTTATGCTATCTTTGCGAAAAATCTCGTAACGAGAATTTTCGCAAATGGATAATCCCTTTAAATTCGGCACGTTAGTAGATGAACCTTACTTCACTGACAGAGTGGAAGAACTTGCTCGTATCGGTCAGTTTCTAAAGAGTGAGAACCATCTTGTGCTCATCAGCCCGCGCAGATATGGTAAGTCGAGCCTTGTACGCAAGGCCGTCCAAGAGTCGGGCCGTCCATATGTTTGGGTCAACATGCAGCAAGTATTGAGTCGGGAAGACTTTGCCGCAAAACTTCTGAAGTCTATATTCAAGCAGTACAAAATGGAGAAGGTGAAGCACTTTCTCCGCAACTTTAGAGTGTTGCCATCGGTGTCTGTCAACCCAATGACCGATGAGATGAGCGTTACGTTTCAACCACTTGTTGACTCGCGGGCCGTTTTCGAGGACTCCATGGCACTTCTTGGAGAAGTAAGCAGTGCAGAGCACAGACTCGTTGTGGTATTTGATGAGTTCCAAGATATATTGGAAATTGATAAGCATATTGACAGAGAACTGCGGGCCATCATGCAAGAGCAGATGAATATCAACTATATACTTTTAGGTAGTCAGGAATCGATGATGGCTGACATCTTTGAAAGTCCGAAATCTCCGTTCTATCACTTTGGCATGCTTATGCGGCTCAACAAGATATCCCAGGAAGATTTTCTACGTTATTTGCAAGACAGGCTGTCGCCGGTAACTGCCCACTCGGAAGACATATCTCGTAAGATTCTGAATTTTACAGATAACCATCCATACTACACCCAACAGCTTGCCTCCGCTATTTGGGACCTGATTGCCCTTGGAAAAAGCGACACTGAGGTTTTCAAACTTGCCATAACCGATATAGTACAGTCACACGACCTCGATTATGAACGGCTGTGGCTGACATTCAACAAGACAGACCAACTGATGATAAGGTTAGTATGCCAAGGCAGCAATCCTGTCAAGTCGCGCATGCTTCCTACAAGCACGATGACCAGTTCTCTAAAGCGGCTGGCTAAAAAAGGCTATATCATCAACAAAGAAAAAGACGATTATGCCATGGAAGACCCTTTCTTCAAAGAATGGATCATCCAGCAGCAACAGCTATAACCTTACTTCTATCTCTCCTGACATCAGGCGGGGGAGAAGAGAGTCGCGAGTTTCAACGAGTTTTGAAGACTCTAACCCTGTAGTTTGCATTTGTGCATTAATAGTATCTATGATTTTTTGAAATTCTGCGACCTTATCTTTAGGAGGAATTATTAATGGCTCCATTGAGAGAAAATCATTCAGCCTGAAATTCTTAATCCCAGAAGTACCATTCTCATACCCGAACATCACTTTATGGTTATACTTATAAAGCCATGAATTACGGTTCTTTCATTTAAATTTTGACTGACATGGCATGATTATTGCTCAGCTTCC
>OMUH01000131.1 GCA_900314195.1 uncultured Prevotella sp. | reverse complement strand
ACTTCGAGGCCCGCAACTACGATCCGGCCTTATGCCGCTTCAACACTATGGATCCCCTCAGCGAGAAATACTACAGTATCAGCCCGTATGCGTACTGCGGCGACAACCCGATTAGATATGTTGACCCGGATGGGCTAGGCTGGGTAGGAAGTAAGGGAGAAGATGGAACGATTAGTTGGACATGGGATGATAATGTAAAGTCTATGAACGAGGCTAAACAAGCGGGCTATTTCGATTATCTTGAACCAGGAAGTATAATTGACAATGGGACAATTAATGGTCATGTGGGTGAAGACGGAAAAACGAGTGTATATTTAGGCTATAATAAGAATGATGTTTCTTTTACTTGGCCAAATTCTAAGGTTACACCATTTGAAGTTGGAACAGAATGGCTAACAGGTGAAGGACCACGGCATCGTGATTTTACAAACGGAGATCTATTTACAGAGATGCTAAGAACACATGAACATGTGAGAAATACGATTGACGATATTAAGAACCTGATCTTATCTGGTTCAAGTCTACGTGAAGGCTATTCTAATTATTCTTTAAGCGGATTAGGTGGTGTCTTAAAGTACATGAAAGATTACTCCACATTATTAACTGGTGGTCTTACGGGTAATTTAGCTGTAACTTATTTAGGATCTTATACTCTAAATTGGAGAATAACAAATATTACAAAAGAGTCTTTTTTTATCAGTTTTATGGTGAATAATACTTCAACTATTCAGTCTGGTACAAGACCTCCTGTTATTGGTTATACAGATTTTTGGCAAAAGAATATTGGAGGGCCATTAAATAAGGCTTTTGAGTCAGGACCCATGTCAGAGACTTCTCAAACGTTTAAATGGACTGAAAAAGTAAAATTATGAGATTTTTTTATAACTTCTTTATATTTATATTATATTCTTTTCTAACTATATCCTGTACGCATTCTATCAACCGAGAAGACGTCTGTGGGCAATGGTTTTATAAATCAACGAAAATTTATTTGTATCAAGATGGTACAGGTTATATTACGAACATACGTGAATGTCTGGATGCATTTTTTTATGATGTTCCAGACACATTTGCCTGTAAGTGGGAAATAGAAGATAATAAGTGGGAAATAGAAGATAAAAAAATCACTATTATTAGCATGTATTTTACGTTTGAGATTTATGTTAAAGATAAAAATGAATTATATATGTATAATGGAGATCCCGATGAATTTGACATTTTTTCCTTTAAACGAATAAAAAATAAAGAATAAATGGCCGTTCAATCAATCTTTAAAAAACGTCATTGATAAGTTTATACAAATGTATCCAAATGGAGACGTCATACTAGTAAAAAGTTCAAAGATTTGAACACATGAACTCTTGATTATAACAAATTGTAAATCATACGATCCTGACATGATTGATGGTTATTGTATCGAACCAAAGCAAGAGATATTTAAGATTTTCAATAAAGACAGTATCGTTCAAATCAAGGACATTTCCAAGTTGAAGTTTAGTGACATGCCCCAATCGGAGAATGTAATTGCAAACAAATATGATACCAGGAAATGTTGGACCTTCTTCTAAAGATGTGAGAAAAGACTATATTACGTAAAGCTGTAAATTTTCGGCAAAGGTCGAAAATTTACAGCTTATAGAAAAGGCGGCTTAAAATGGATGGATACTCCGCTTCGACGACAAGCGGACAAGAGGGAGGATAGAAGCAATGGCGACGCTCCTTTCCTTCTACACCAAGTATCAGCAACAACTCTCATGGCTCGGCGGCAACTTCAACCAAGTCATGCACCGTGCCAATGAGCTGGCCATTGATGACAAGCTCAGTGAAAACTACTTCCATAAGGTCATCATGCCGGAGGCTAAGTCCACCCTGAAAGCCATCAGAGGTATAAAGGCGGAGTTGGATGCCATCCACGACAATATAGAACAAATGTGATCCGTTTCATATCTCCATCAACGCCCATTTCCATGAAAACGCGTTCTGTGCAGCACCATATGGTCTTAAGTCTTAAGCGAGGCCATAATCTTGAGAGAGTATTTTTAATTTCAAAATATGGTGTTTTATACAGATAATATTCCAAATTAACACGTTCTTGCAGATATTTCCATAGTTTTGCTATTTATTTATGCTAAAACCGTAAAAAATATAGTTTTATTTATTCTATTTTATATACTTTTGCACAAAAATAATAACCTCGAAACATGAACCATTTTTTACGGGCTGTCCTATTATCGGCATTAATACTTTCTGGAGGTGACCTTTCAGCACAGGTTTCTTCTTTCCAGTTAGGCATTCGCTTGGGAGGCGGTATGTCCGTCAATCCGGGGATGGACAAGATTCTTGTTTCAGAGGATTACTACTCCAACTACACTTTCAAGGACAAATGGCAGGCCGTTCCGACGGTTGGCGTTTTTGCACAGTACCATGCTTCAGAATCCATCATAGGAGTGGAAGGCGGCATCGGCTACTGGCAGAAAGCATCCCAATTGGTCTATGATGACAAGGAAGGGTTGCACTACGAGGTGACTCCGCGCTACAACTATCTTGGCTTAACAGCCCTTCTCAAAGTCTATCCCTGGAAGAAAGGTTTCAATATCGCAGTAGGAGGCCGTGCCGGAGCCAACCTCAATGACAAGGGCATTTCCTATGACAGCAATCAGGAAGAAGAGCGGTTTTCCAAATACCAGTTTGCCACAGTAGCCGAGACCGAGCGCCTGATGAAGGAGAAGTTGACCGGCAGGGCAGACGTAGCAGTCGGTGGCGGCTTCGGCTATGAGATTGGCGGTCGCTGGGGAATAGACCTTCGCTATTTTTATGGTGTCACCTCAACCATCAAGACAGAGACTAACGATTTCAACTGGGTGGAGAAGCCAACCCACAGTCACAGTATCGAGTTAAGCGTCAGCTATCTCTTTGACATATAACGACCAATACGCGTTTCAACACTATGGAAGAGAAAGACAGCAGACGTAAGAGATATATCCTGGTAGGGATACTTGTCGTAATAGCAGCAGCCCTCGGCATTGAAAGGTGTATGCAGGACAGGCCGGAAGAAGAACCTTCTGCACAGCATCAGTCTGCAACAACACCTACTTCCTCTTTGCAAAAGACAGCCAAACAAGAAGCAGCCGGTTCTATATTTTCCCAATCAGCAGGTACACATACTGTCCATACGAACATGGCAGAAAAGC
>OMUH01000132.1 GCA_900314195.1 uncultured Prevotella sp. | reverse complement strand
TGAGAAATTCTAAAATTTTCTTCATTTTTGTTTGGAGTTAAAAGATTTATTCTTAATTTTGTAGCACGTCAGGGCTCTTTCTAATGAAAGGCCTGGCATAACTGGAACTGCCTTCGGGTGGTTCCTTTCTTTTTATATGTCATAAACTCTTATTGTTGATTCTCCATTGATTACACAATAAACATGTTTTATTTGCTTATCAAGAGGTAGTCCGTCATTCTTGCGGAAATATTTGTAATACTTGATGGACCTACTCATGTTATGTTCATCGAACATTTTGGAGCTATGGAAATAAAGGCAAAGAGAATCTGCTGTTGAAACAATATCTTCTCTCTGATTGTACCGCCTTAACTGATTGTCTTTTTTGAAGAATATATTGGAATACCAACCATAACCTGTTACGGAGCGAATATCCATAATCCTACCATCTAATTCCAAATCAAGAGCGGGTAGCTGTTTTCCTCCCCTCCTTTTTGACTCGTCCATCAATATAGCCGAGTGTCCCATACTAAAGAGATTTTCTTGGCATTCTTTTTCAAGATCCGTTGATGAATATTTTCCATTGAAGAATTTCTCTTCTTTGGGGTTGTTATGGTCTATATGTCCCACATGGGTGGCCTTGATTCCACCATTAGCACTATCGAATTCGACATCCTTGTAGCTTCGACTTCCTTTAAGCTTCTCGTAGTATTTCCTGTTATTGCTCACATGGTGTATATCTTTGTCAAGGCAGTCTCTTACGAGCCGACATGCTGCACAAAGGTCATTTTCCGGCACGAAAGCGAGGTTTACTTTCCCCTTAGCGATGTCGCAGTCACGGCATCGCTTGATGGTGTATGGGTTGTAGTCGGGCACGGCCTTCTGCTGCTTGCCTGAGTTGAAGCGGAACAGGCCCTTTGTGTCGTTCTGCAGGGCCTCCTGGCCACGCGCCATGGCCTCATCGCGTGGCGTCTGGGGGTATTTGGATTTTCGCACCTGCACGACGGTGCAGCGGCAGTTCCAGCCGTTGGGCGGATAGTAGGTTTCCCAGAAGGGGTCGCTCTGCGGCAGTGTGACACCGTTGAGGGCGGCATGCTCCGGCCGGACTTTGTCGTCGCCGGCCGTGCGATACTGAAGGTAGTAGCGGTCGCCATCTTCGGCATACTGCTCCCACTTGGCCGCCATCTGCGCTGAGGCATGCACGAAGTTATACTCAGCGCGCAGATAGTTGCGGTTGTAGGTTTGGTTAATCTTTTGAACGTCGTTATAAAACTGTTCGAAGGGCTTCCGGTTGCCGTTCTCATCGATGAGCGACGGGAAGGCCTCGTTCATCTCGTGGAAGGCCTTCAGGCCGGAGAAGATATAGTTGGAGCTCTGCAGGCGGCGGCGCATGCCGTCGGTCATTTTAACGCTGTTGAAAGAGCTGTTGAGAATGTCGGCATGTGTGTTGATGAATTGCTGGGCCTCATTTGAGGCTATTATATTAACATCCATGATGGCCCCTTTTTGGCGGAAGAGCGCCGTCATCATGTTTTTGAAAGCTTTAATTATTTTCTGCTCCTGGCTGCTGTCAAGCTCAATATGAGGCTTGAAGCCGCCCAGGAAGAGCTTGTATCGACTGTGGAGCCCCACATAGAGAGTGGGGCTCAGTCGAAAAAAGGCTTTTGTGAGAGAGGCATGAACGCTTTCATGCCGTTGTTATCCTGATTCTTTTCACCTTTGTTCTGCTTGTTCTGCCCGTGGCTGTCGTGTTCATCAGCGCCGTTCGACGGGCCGTTGTCATTAATGCCAGGCATGAGGTCGTTGCGTCGCTCACCCACCGGCATGGAGTATTTCTCGGCAAAGTATTGCGGGTCCACATCATATCGGTCGGCAATCATGGTCTCGTAGGCCACCTGCTGCTCGGGTGTGTAGTCAATGCTGTCGTCCCATTCGAAGTGCAGGCCCTCTATAGGGAAGCCGTGCCTGATCATTCGGGGCAGCAGCTGGTTGTTGATAACATCGCGCAGCATGTCGGCATCGCTCTCAACGAGGTTCTGGAACACCTGCAGGTGCGTTTGCGACTGTGAGAGCGAGGAGCCGTCCTCAATGGTCATGGTCTGCCCGATGATGAGCTTTGAGAGCTCAGAGTTGGCCCGTGCGGTGCGCTGATCAAAGACGTTGAAGGCATCGCCCCGTGAGGACTCGACAAACTCGAGCTCGGTGTCGAGCGGCAGGACGGCGGAGCCGGCAAAGCCGAGCGCGTTGAGCTGCTGGCTTATGCGCTGGCGCTCGTTGTCATCGCGTGAGGGCGTTTTAGCCACCCTAAGGGGCATGCCGAATATTTCGCCGAAAGCATCCCAGAAAGCCAGCATGTTTTTCTTTGGAATGGTGTGCTGCGCTGCCTTGAGATAGAGCCCCAGGTCGTCGGGCCGGCCCGCCTCGATGAGCCACTCGGAGAATGGCGGCTCGTGATAGTCGATGCCAGTGGTCCAGTCCTGTCCGAGGTCTGTGATGACTCGTCCGTATTCTGGAATGACATGCTTTCGCGGAATGAGGCGCACGCTCTCATAGCAGGGGCATCCGTCGCCGTCGGTGGTGACATTGCCGAGTTCGATGAGCGAGTGCCCCCAATAGCGGCTGTCGAGCACGAGGCGGCACAGCTGCTTGAACCAAGCCTGGTCGAAATAGTGCTGCGCCTGCTGGTTCTTGTTGCCCTTGGCATCGACGAGCTTGAACGACTTGGCCATGACAAAGCCCGTGCGCTGGGCTATGCACCCTGAGAGGTGCGCGTCGACAGAGGCATCGCGGTAGATGTCATACAGGCGCTGCCTGTTGGGCGAGTCGACGTTGATGGCCAGCTGCCAGGCTGCCCGCCAGTCGGCAATGTCCTTGCGAGTGAGGGCGTCGGTGGAGCGCTGCAGGGCAATGACAACGCTTTTCAGTTTTTCAGAGCCCTTGCCGGCGGCAAGGTTTATTGAGCCATATGGCGTATGCAGGATGTTTTGATGCCTGCCGTTAAGCTTAGAGAAAAAAGACTTTATGCTCATGATTTCGAAATTTATTACCAGTTATGTCTTAAAGGTTTTTGCGAAGAAACGATGATGCCCCCTGAGACGGGGCTGCCTTCATCGTTGAAGGCAAGCGGTATGTCGGGCACTATTTTGCCGGCCTGCACGCCCTCGAGCCATTTTATTGCCCGGTCGTAGCGTTCTTTCCTAACCTCGGAGCCAAGCTTCTGCGGCATGGCCGACACCATGTGGTAGAGGGCAATGTCGCACGTGTACATGACGATGAGCTTGTTACGGAGGTTGCCTTGAGCGGCAAACAAGCTGTCGGCATCGTAAACGGGCCTGAGGTAGGATGCAATTTCCTCGAGCGCCTCGGCCTCGGCATTGCGCCTTACGTCGGCAGAGGCCTGCGAGATAACCTTCAGGGCGCTGTCGCCTATAACTACTTTGTAATCATCATCAGTAATAAACATGTTATAACTCCTTTCGTATATTAAATCAATTAGCAATTAGCAATTAGCAATTAGCAAATCAATTAGCAATTGGCAATTAGCAATTGGCTCACCAGTTGTTGCGGGCAGATGGCCTGCGCATGATGATGGGCTCAAAGGTTTCGGACCTTGAATATCTCTGCAGAAGCCAAATGGCGCCCTCGTCGGCATCGGGCGCATCATCGTGCACACGGCTGCCCCGCTCCAGGGCCAGCGTCTGCTCTATGCCCACCTGCATGTCGGGCGAGTTTTTGAGCGCGGCATTGTAGAAGACAAAGCCGCGTTCCCAAAGGGGCGAAATGGCCTCTATGCGCTGTATCTTCTCCGGCTTCTTGCGCTTGTCGGGCATGATGGGCAGCTGGTAGCCGCGGGCCTTACCCTCAGCCTCGAACTCATCGAGAATGACATCCTGCATGAAGTTGGCCTCCATGAAGAACAGCACTGAGGCCTCGTCGCGGGTGCGCTCATACAGGTCGTAGAGCCACCGCACCATGGCCGACACGGTGTCCTGGCGCACCCAGCAGTCGATGAGGTGCAGCTCATGGCCGAGCTTGCCCCAGAGGCGGCACGCCTTATAGTCGTTGGCTGTGGTGGACTTGAATGAAGGGTCGGTGTAGCACACGAGCTGATCATATTTTCTGAGCGCCGGCAGGCGTTTGAAGCGAATCCACTCATTGCGGAAGATGGTGCCGTCGATGATGGGGTTGTGCATCATCTCTTTTTCCCAAGCGCGGTAGCCTACGAAGTCGCGGTAGGCCTGTGCCTCCTCTTTGGTCCATTTGTCGCGCCAAACGGGCTCGCCGTTCTTGTTGACGGCTGTTACCTTGGAGAGATAAACGCCGCGTGTGTGGGCGATATTGAATAGCACAGAATTCTTGGATATGAGGTTACCGACCATGATGAAGCGTCCGCGGCCCACGTCGAGCGAGCCGAAGAGCGCCTCTTTAACCCAGTCGGTGAGGTCGTGCACGCGCTTGTCGTTGCGGCAGAGCTCGTCGTCGTCGAGGTCGTCGATGACAATATAGTCGGGTCGAGCCTCCCGGTCACGTAGTCCACGCGGTGACTGCCCACGTCCGCAGGCGAGGAACTTCACGCCAGCCTGAGTTTTGAACTCGCCGTCCTGCCAGCTGCCGGCTGCCGGCTTCTGCTCGCCAAAATCGGCAATGATGCGCTGGTTGAACTGCAGCTCAGCCTGAATGTCGCCGAGGAGGCGAATGGCGGCATCTTCTGACTTGCCTACGATGACCATGAAGTTGATGAGTCTCTTGGGCTGGAACATGAGCCAAAGGGGCATGAAAATGTCGAAGTGGGTGGACTTGGCATGTGCCCTGGGCCACATGAAAACGGCCTTAAGGTTAGGCGTGGCCTTGACCTTGCGTGCGGCCTCGTTGTGGAAAGGCGCGTTGTGGACGGTGCGAATGACCTCACCGGTGGCTTTGTCGCGGAGCTGTAGGAAGTGAGGGAAGTAATACTCGCAGAAATCGGCATAATTGGCCAGGAGCCTGCGCTTGCGCTGCTCACGCTCGTGTTCGGTTTCGTGTTTAAGCAGTGTGTCGCCGGTGAAGGCCTGCACCTGTGAGCACCGTTCACGCCAAAGTTCGAAAGCCTGTTTTCTCTCTGCTGCTGTTGCCATTGTTTATTCCTCCTAATTTATTTGATGCCCATTTGGCAAGGCCGAATGGTCTCTGCACTCGGCATAGCCAAAATTTCATTTTGCTTTGCTCTCATTTGATGCCCATTTGCTCGGTGATATACATATCCTGATATTTGTTGATGACCTTCATGAGTTCGGGAGTTACGGACGGGTCTGTCTGTGAGCGGTATTCGAGCCACTTGGAGAAGGCCATGAACACCTCGATGGTGTCGACCACGTTGGCCTTCTTGTCGAGCTTCTCAATGACGGCAGAGAGCTTAGCGAGCTTGTCGCCGAGGCCGGCAATGAGGTCCGGGTCTCCCGACGAGTTGACTTGCGTGATAAGCGTGTCGATGGTTAGGAGGAGCTTGTTGACGAGCTCCGGGCGTGTGACGTTCTTGGCGGCCCTGGCCTCTTTCCAGGCACCGGCGGTGCACCACTTGGAGATGGTGACACGCGACACCTCGACCTTCTCGGCTATGTCGGCCTGCTCGAGGCCCGACATATAAAGAGCCCTGGCAAGGCTTTTTTTCTTTTCCGTTTGTTCTTTAGTCATGTTAAAAAAAATATGTTTTGACACAAAATTGGCGGAATTATCTGACTTGACAAAAAAAGCGTGCAGCGGCTTCACAGAAGTGTGCAACGGTTTCACAGTAATTTGGCAGATAGCAGATTAAAGCATAATATTGCATGTGAAAAGCGCACTAAGCGCTGAGCGAAAAGAAATGGGAAAACGAGTAAGAATAAGCAATGACCGGCTGAACAGCTACGGCACACGCGTGCTGACAGCGGGCATGGACACGAAACAGTATGAGCGCAACCCGGTGCTGCTGTACATGCACCAGCGGGGCAACGTTATAGGCTATGTTAAGGATGTGCGCGCGGAGAACGGCGAGGTGACGGGTGAGCTGATGTTCGACTGCGCCACTGAGCTGAGCGAGCGCTGCAAGAGGCAGTTTGAGTTTGGCTCTCTGCGAATGGTGAGTGCCGGACTGGACATACTGGAGCTGAGCGACGACAAGGCCCTGCTTGTGGAAGGCCAGACGAGCCCTACGATAACACGCAGCCGGCTTGTTGAGGTGAGCGTGGCCGACATAGGGGCCAATGACGATGCCCTGGTGCTGCACCGCGACGGCAAGCAACTAACCCTTGGCAGAGGCAGCGGGAACCCGTTGCCGCTGTTAGGTCAAAATAACAACGTTAAAACACAGAAAGAAATGGAAAACAAAACCATTGCCCTGACACTGGGGCTGCCGGAAACGGC
>OMUH01000136.1 GCA_900314195.1 uncultured Prevotella sp. | reverse complement strand
CAGGGTGCGGCCGCAAGGGCCGCACCCTGCATGTGGACACAAACAAACGGATCTTATTATGAATAAAATACTGATTTTTTGACATTATCAGTACATTCGCTGGGCAATTACATTTTTTGAATACTACGAAACTTAAAACTTATATTAAAAATAAATAAGTATTAGTTTGACAATTGATAATACAAAGTCTCCTTGTGTAAATTCAGGCTGGCCTTGATATATCAGAATGGTGGTCTGTTGTCGTCGTCCGGGCCGGCCGGTGGATATGCTGCAAACGGATCTCCGCCCTGATCGATCTGGTTGTTCATCCGTGAGCCTATAATCTCACCGCCGAAGTCGTCAGGGATGGATCGCGACGCATCATCAGGGTTCTGGAATTTAGTGAACTCGCCGCGGAAGTTAAGGTTTATGTCGTCTGTCGCTCCCTTACGGTGCTTGGCAATGATAATCTGTGCCACTCCGTGCATGTCGTTACCCTTGTCGTCCTGGTAGATATGATAATATTCCGGGCGGTGAACGAAGAGCACCATGTCGGCATCCTGCTCAATGGCACCAGACTCACGCAGGTCGCTCAGCTGCGGCCGTTTTGCATCGGCAGTATTTGAATTGTCACGGTTCTCAACAGATCGGTTCAGCTGCGAGAGGGCTATGATAGGTATATTCAGTTCCTTTGCCAGCCCCTTTAGTGACCTTGATATTGTTGACACCTCTTCCTGTCGGCTGTTGAAACGCATACCGTTGGCATTCATCAGCTGCAGATAGTCTATCATGATCAGCTTAACCTGTTTTTCCCTTACCAGCCGGCGTGCTTTTGTTCTCAGTTCGAACACAGAAAGACCCGGTGTGTCGTCTATGTAAATCGGCTTTCCGAGCAGGTTTCTTATGCGCTGGTCATAACGCTCCCAGTCGGAAGGGTCAAACTGTCCGCTTTGAATCTTGTGTCCGCTAATCTCACACACATTGCTTATTAGTCTGTTCACAAGCTGCAGGTTGCTCATTTCAAGAGAGAAGAACGCAACAGGTATGTTATAGTCGACAGCCACATTCTTAGCTATGCTCAGCGCGAAAGACGTCTTACCCATGGCCGGACGTCCGGCAATGATGACCAGGTCACTGGGCTGCCATCCGCTCGTTATATTGTCAAGTGCAGTAAAGCCGCTCGGCACGCCCGTTATGCCGCCCTCGTTTGACTGTGCGGCCTGTATGGCCTTTGTGGCGGCGTCAATGATAGGGTCTATCTGGGTGTATTCCGTGCGCATGTTCTTCTGCGAGAGCTCAAAAAGCGCTCCTTCGGCTCTCTGCATGAGCTCATCAACGTCTACTGACTCGTCGAAGGCCTCAGTCTGCAGCTTGCTTGAATAGTTTATCAGCTGGCGCGCAAGATATTTCTGTGCAAGGATATTGGCATGATATTCTATGTTGGCCGATGAGCCGACGTTGTGCGATATTTCAAGAAGATAGGCTGCACCGCCTATCTCGTCAATGGTTCCTTCTTTCTTCAGCTCTTCCGTAACCGTCATGAGGTCAACTGGTTTCTGCTCTATGGCGAGAGTCTGAATGGCCTTGTACACCTTTTGGTTGCGCGGGTCGTAGAACGTCTCCGGGCGCAGTGTCTCTGAAACGACAGCAAAGGCATCGGCATCTATCAGCAGAGCGCCGATGACCACCTTCTCTATATTTACAGCCTGCGGCGGCACATGTCCGTAGGTGGGATCTATATCCGGTTTGGATTTTCGTTTCGTAGTTGTTTTTTTCTCTGGCATAATTATAGTAACATTATTTGAAAAAAGATGACCATGTAACATTGTTACTGGTCATCCTAAATCTTTTAGTTTATTGTAATTTGTTTAAAAAACTCTGCGCATTCACAGCTTCACTTTCACGCTTACGCCCTTGCTCTCATTGCCGACGCGGTCGAGAGCCGTTACAACGTATGTATATTCTGTCTGTCCGTCTTTATACGGCAACGGGAACATAGTTTTGTATGTGACACATACTATTCGAGTGTTGTCGTCGAGGTCTACCGTGCGTCCGGCGGGGAAACGGTAGATGACGTATCTGTTTGTCACGTCGCCCCACTCTTTCGCTGCCGGCGGCGTCCAGAACAAAACCGGCCCGTCTTCCGTCCACAAGCATTTCACACGCGTAGGTCTCTGCGGCGGTTTGTCGTCGAGAAACGGCATCAGCGGCGTGAGTGCCTTGAAGCGCCAGTAGTGTTCGCGGAGTGTCATCCCGTAATTGCCTACATTGTCGGCAACGGCCTTGGCATACCACAGTACTGTGCCCTCGACATGCTGCATACGCTTGTGCAGACGATGCTTGGCCGGCAGCTGATGGCTTTTGGGATTCTGCGGATCAGGATATTTCGTTGTGCGGACGACATCCTCACCTATGTAAAGCGGTCTGTTATATGCATGCTGGTCCCACCATCCTATCAGTTTCTGATAGTCGGCTACGGGGTGTCCAATCTGCCAGTATAGCTGCGGAACACAGTAGTCTACCCATCCTTCGCGCACCCACAGCAACACGTCTGCGTAAAGATCATCGTAGTTTTGCAGTCCGTTCGTGTCAGAACCGTCAGGATCAGAGCTGACGTTTCTGTAGATACCAAACGGCGACACTCCGAATTTCACCCATGGCTTGCAGCGGTGTACGGCCTCGCCGAGCATTCTGATAAACAGGTTTACGTTAGCGCGCCTCCAGTCGCCTATGGTTGCATAGCTTCCGCCGAGTTCTTTATACAGATTTTCATCGGGAATAGGCATGCCATTAGCCGGATAGGGATAGAAATAATCATCTATGTGTAGGCCGTCTACATCATATCGGCGCACAATGTCTTCTGCAACGGATATGATATATTCTCTTGTCAGCGACATGCCAGGATTAAGAATCCACTGGTTGTCATAAGAGAAAACAAGGTCCGGGTGAAGAATGGCCACGTGGTTGGCAGCCATCAGCTTTGTTGTTTTTGTCTTTGCGCGGTAAGGGTTTATCCATGCATGCAGCTCCATGCCTCGGTTGTGACACTGCTCAATCATCCACTGAAGCGGGTCCCAGTAAGGATGCGGTGGACGCCCCTGCTGTCCGGTAAGGAAACGGCTCCACGGTTCTATCTTGCTTGGATACAACGCGTCACACTCTGCCCTTACCTGAAAGAATATGGCATTGACACCATCTTTTTGCAGTTCGTCAAGCTGATGCGACAGTGTCTGCTGCATTCTGTCGCGTCCGAGCCCTTCAAACTGGCCGTTCACACACTGAATCCAAGCTCCTCTGAACTCCCGTTTTGTCTGGGCACCGGCATACAGCGTCATGATGGAAAATAATATGGTGAGAATGAATTTTATCATAATTGTGAAATACCTCGCAAAGGTAACAAAAAAGGATCTGTCAAGCAAAAAAAAATAGGACCTGTTTCGCAACAAATCCTATGTACATACTTACTAAAACTAAATTAACCACTAAAAAAACTAATATTTTGTTGCCAACAGAATTGTTGGACTTATATATCCTTTCCAATTGCAAAATTAAGAATATTTTTTATTTCAGACAAATATTTCATCTAAAAAAAGATTTTTTCTTATATAATATGTCATTATTAACATTCTTAAATAATCCGTGACTGTTCGTAATTATTCGGCGAATGGTTATAATTTGTATTTGTTTCATTAAAAAAATTATCACCATGGTGATAATTTTTTATCATGCTGCTGATAAAACTTTCTCACCATGGTGATAATTATTTATCACGCATCAGATAAAACGTGATAAAAAGACATAAACTTTTATTTGTCGTTAAGAATCTTTCGAAGCAAGTCTTTCCACGATGCGTATGCATCAAGATAAGCAGCCCGCTTGCTTTCGTCAGGTGTTATCTCGGCTATCTTGTTCAATGTGGCGAAGGCTTCGTTATTATCCTTGTATATTCCGGCGCCTATGCCAGATGCGCGTGCGGCACCTGCCGCGCCGTCGGTGTCATATAGATCAATCGTCGTGCCGCTCACGCCGGCCAGAGTGTCTCTGAACAGCGGGCTGAGGAGCATGTTAGCGTTGCCGGCATGAATGTTTGTTATGTCCATGCCCATATGCTGCATCACCTCCATGCCGTAGCAGAAACTGAACACTATGCCCTCTTGTGCGGCACGTGCAAGGTGGGCTCTGTTATGAACGTTGAAGTTCAGCCCGTGTATAGAGCAACCGGTTTCTTTGTTCCCGAGTACCCGCTCGGCACCGTTTCCGAATGGTATTATCTTCACTCCGTCAGCGCCTATAGGAACGGTTCCGGCAAGCTTGTTCATATCAGCATAGCTGACGTCGGGCAGCACGTTACGGTGTATCCATGCATTCAGTATACCTGTACCATTGATGCAAAGAAGCACTCCAAGACGCTGTTTCTCAGTGGAATAGTTGACGTGAGCAAAGGTGTTCACGCGACTCTTGGGATCATAGTTCGCTTCACCAAGAACACCGTACACCACTCCGCTCGTGCCGGCTGTTGATGCTATTTCGCCAGGATTGAATACGTTCAGGCTGACGGCGTTGTTCGGCTGGTCGCCTGCGCGATATGCTATTGGTGTTCCTGCCTTCAGACCCAGTTCCGATGCGGCCGATTTTGAAACTTCTGACTGAACGGAGAAAGTAGGTACTGTGTCCGGCAGAATGGATTCTGGAAAACCATAATAATCGAGCAAGAACTGTGCTGGGCGTTTTTCCTTAAAGTCCCACATTATGCCTTCAGACAAGCCTTCTATGGTAGTGTTAATCGTGCCTGACAGTTTCGCTGCTATATAATCGCCTGGTAACATAATCTTGTATATCCTGGAGAAAATATCCGGCTCATTATCCTTTACCCATGCCAGCTTGGCCGCCGTGAAATTACCCGGTGAGTTGAGCAGGTGCGAAAGGCATTTTTCTGCGCCGAGGTCATTGAAAGCCTTCTCGCCGTAAGGCACAGCACGGCTGTCACACCATATTATAGACGGGCGAAGCGGCTTAAGGTCTTTGTCTACACAAACGAGCCCGTGCATCTGATACGATATGCCTATTGACAGCACATCGTCTGGTTTTGCACCGGCAGATGTCATTACATCCTTAATGCTCAGACGGGCATTCTCCCACCACATGTCAGGATCTTGCTCGGCCCATCCTTTCCTTAGTGCTGTTATCGGCGCCTCTTTCTTGGGATAAAATGCCGATGCAGCAGTAATTCCGTTGTCTGTATTTACCAGCGAGGCTTTTACTGACGAAGAGCCAACGTCAAGTCCTAAAAGAAATTTGTTACTCATGTTTCTTATTATTTTTAGATTGTTAGATAGCTTTGTTTAATGTAAATGTTCAATCAATGTTGTCAACATGCGCGGCATGTACCCCCGTTGGTTCAGCCTTATTTTATCTTCCTGTATAAGTCAATGAGCTGTCCGCGCGGAACGCCGAGCGTCTGAAGCCGCCGTAGTGTTGCGGCAGCTTTTTCTTTGTTAGCCGTTTCTGCATATAATGTCGCGAGATCAAGAAGTGTGTCCTTATCCTTTGGTGCTATGGCCACAGCCTTTTCATAATCGAAGATGGCCAGGTCTTTCATGCCACGTTCACGTTCTATTCCTGCGCGTGCAGCGTATGCCGAAGCACTGTCGGGATACATCTGTACAAGAAGGTTTATCTGGTCAAGGGCTTCGGTATAGTGTTTGTCTTTCTGGTTCAACAGTGCCAGACCAAGCATGCCTTCGTAGTGCCCCGGCACTATGGTGAGCAGGTTGCGGTAGTCGAGCCGTGCGAAATTATACCGGCGCAACTGCTCGTTTACGTATGCCCTGTAGAACAACGCGGCTGGATTGGCCGGTTGTCTGTACAAAATCTTGTCAAGGTCATCTTTTGCATACTGCCACTGTGCAAGCCGTATGTTCCAGTTTACCTTTTTCAGCCGCAGGTCGGTGCTGTCAGGATGATATGCCAGTATTTCCGTTGCAGCCTTGAGACTGTCGCGGAGGTTCTCTGTCTGTCCGAAGCACTCTGTAGTGTTTCCTGCTGCGGCAAAGATGCATAATGTTATGTACTTAAAAATCTTCACACAGCAAAGTTATAAAAAACAAGTTACAAAAAAAGTTTATGAGAGTTCTTTTTTTAATGCAGCGGCTGCAAATTTACAATGGTTAAGTCTTTTGAAACGAAAATTAACCTGCTGAATGGTTGCAATAACTGATAGTTTGTGTAAAAAAGCAATTACACACTATTATTATGCCGCCGGTTGTAACAACAAAAAAAGCTCACGACAATCATTACATTGCCGCGAACCTTTCCTTTTTCCCGATTATGATTTTGCTTTATATTAAGCCTTCTTGATATAGTTGACAATCCACTCGCCCACTTCTGTTGTGCCGTAGTGTTTGCCGCCTTCAACCTGTATCTCCGGTGTTCGAACGTTTTCGTCAAGAGATGCGCTGACAGCCTTTCTGATAAGGGCACCTTCTTCTTTAAGCCCGAAGTGTTCAAGAAGCATTGCGCCAGACAGTATCTGTGCAACAGGATTGGCGATGTTCTTGCCGGCAGCCTGAGGCCATGAGCCGTGAACGGGCTCAAACAATGGAGTGTGCTCGCCTATCGATGCTGACGGCTGCAAGCCCATGCTGCCAGTGATGGCTGATGTCTCATCGGTAAGGATGTCGCCGAACGTGTTTTCTGTAACTATGACATCGAAGAATGTCGGCTCTGTGAGCACGCGCATAGAGGCATTGTCGATAAACATATAATCAACCTTTACCTCAGGATATTTCGGTTCCATTTCTTTTGCTATCTGTCTCCACAGACGTGATGATGCCAGCACGTTAGCCTTGTCTACAACGGTGAGGTGTTTCTTGCGGCGCATGGCGAAGTCGAAAGCTACCTTCAGAATGCGTTCTATCTCCGGACGATAGTATATATCGGTGTCGTAGGCCTTGTCATTGTCCTGATATTTCTCACCGAAATACATGCCGCCTGTGAGCTCACGTATGACAACGAAATCGGCACCTTTCAGAAGTTCCTCCTTCAGCGGTGACATGTGCAGCAGGCAGCTGAAAGTGGCTACCGGACGCACATTGGCAAACAAACCAAGCTTTTTGCGCATTGCAAGCAAGCCCTGCTCCGGACGGACCTTTGCCGTCGGGTCATTGTCAAAACGTGGGTCGCCGACAGCGGCAAAGAACACTGCGTCTGAATTCATACATGTCTGGAATGTATCTTCTGGGAACGGATCGCCGACAGCGTCGATGGCATGAGCACCGGAAACAGCCTCCTTGTAGGTGAACTTATGGTTAAACTTTTGAGCAATTTCATCAAGCACGGCTACACCCTGCTTCATGATTTCTGGTCCTATACCGTCGCCTGGAAGAACCGCAATTTTTAAATCCATATTATTTTTAGCTTTTAATGTTAGTTGTTGTTTATGTCTTTGTTATTTTTTATTACGACATGATGCGCAATAAAACTAATCAACGAAATCACGCGGCATGATACGCTTCTCAACAGGCAGCTCAAGCATGTTAAGCATCTTGATAGTTGCCTTTATGGCAGCTTCTGTCTGGTCGGCGTCAAGGCCTCGGGTGCGCATTAGTGAGCCGTCACTCTTGCGCCACGTGATGATGGTCTGGACGAGTGCGTCGGTGCGGCCGCCGGGCGGAATGCTGACGGCATAGTTGTCAAGTATCGGGAATGTGCGGCCGAGCGTATCTTTATATATTTTCCGCAGTGCCTTTACGAATGCATCATACTGACCGTCGCCGGTAGCATCAGCTTCATATTCCTTACCCTCTATCAGCACTTTAATGCTTGCTATAGGCTTTAAACCGTAAGATGTTGAAACCATGTAGCTTACAAGCTTTACCTTATCTTCTGGTGCACTGTGCTTGAGAACATCGCTGACTATATAAGGCAGGTCGTCATGTGTAACAATCTCCTTGCGGTCGCCGAGTTCGGTTATGCGCTGTGTGACGGCCCGTGTCTGGTCTTTTGTCAGTTCAAATCCAAGGTCTTTAAGGTTCTGAATGATGTTGGCCTTGCCTGAGTTCTTGCCCAAAGCATATTCACGTTTCCGTCCGAACCGCTCCGGCTTGAGGTCATTGCTGTAAAGATGCGCCTTGTTGTCGCCGTCGGCATGCACGCCGGCCACCTGAGTGAACACGTTGTCGCCCACCACAGGTGTGTTAGGCGCTACGGCAATGCCGCTGTAGCCTTCAACAAGATGGCTCGCCTCAACGAGCAGGCTCTCATTGATATGTGTTTTGACGTGCAGCTGGTCGTGAAGCATAACCTGTACTGAAGACAGCGGCGCATTGCCGCAGCGCTCGCCGAGTCCGTTGACGGTTACATGGAGCCCTGTAGCACCGCCCTGAACGGCAGCAAGTGAATTGGCCACGGCCATGTCGTAGTCATTATGCGCATGAAAGTCGAACTTGCACTGCGGCCACATGCTCGTCATGCGGTGCATGTAATCAGCCACCTGCATGGGGTTTAATATCCCGAGCGTGTCTGGCAGCAGAAAACGGTTTATACCTGAACCGGCAAGAGCATCCATCATGTGCTCTACATATTCCGGACTGTCTTTCATTCCCGATGACCAGTCTTCAAGATACAGGTTTATTTTGAACCCGACCTTGTCGGCATAGTCAATAACACGGAATATATCGTCTATATGCTGTTGTGGTGTTTTCTTTAGTTGAAGTGTGCAATGGCGCTTTGAGCCTTTGGCAAGAAGATTGATGACCCTTCCGCCGCAGTCGCGTATCCAGTCAACACTTTTGTTGTCGTCAACAAAGCCAAGCACCTCTACCTTGTCAAGAAAGCCTTCCTGCTCAGCATAGTGGCAAATCATTCTGACAGCATCTTTCTCTCCCTCAGAAACGCGGGCCGATGCCACCTCTATGCGATCAACACCTACATATTTTAGAAGGTAGCGTGCTATCATCAACTTCTCATGCGGCAGAAAGCTGACACCGTTAGTCTGCTCTCCGTCGCGAAGAGTTGAATCGACTATTTCTACTGAAACATTATCCATACAGGCACTTCCTTTCTCGTTTAAAACTTATTGGCGTTCTCCCACTCTACAACCTTGTCGCGGTTCTGAACGAGGAAGTCAACATCATCAAGACCGTTTTCCAGACAATGCTTCTTGTATCCGTTAATTTCAAATTTCTCACTGTGGCCGGTGGCGAGATTGGTAACGGTCTGATTAGGAAGGTCTACCTTCACCTGGGTGTGGTGATTCTCGTCTATACTCTCAAAAAGCTCTTTAAGAAAAGATTCGCTGACAACAACTGGCAGAACGAAGTTGTTAAGCTCATTGTTCTTGTGAATATCGGCGAAGAAAGAGCTTATGACAACTCTGAACCCATAGCCGGCTATGGCCCAGGCGGCATGCTCACGGCTAGAGCCGGAACCGAAGTTCTTTCCGGCAACAAGTATCACGGCATCTTTAAAATCAGGATTGTTAAGCACAAAGTCTTTCTTCTCCGAGCCATCGGCGTTGAAACGCCAGTCATGGAACAGATAAGGGCCGAAGCCGTCTTTCTGTGTCAGCTTCAGATAGCGAGCCGGTATTATCTGGTCAGTGTCTACATTCTCTAGCGGAAGAGGAACACATGTTGATGTTATTACGTTAAATTTCTGTTTCATTTTTTTTGTTTAAATAATTAATACACAGTACTTTTCTTACACCATTTTCCTTACACCATTTTCCGGATGCTTGCGGACATATTCACTCTTGATTCCTGTCATACAAAAACTGCTGTGCATGAATTGATTTTTTTGTTTGTCAGTTTTTTGTTCAGAGTGTACGCGGATCGGTAATCTTTCCCGTTATGGCAGCAGCAGCTGCTACAAGCGGAGAAGCAAGAATAGTGCGCGAACCGGGTCCCTGGCGGCCTTCGAAGTTACGGTTGCTGGTCGAAACAGAATATTTTCCGGCTGGAATCTTATCATCGTTCATGGCAAGACATGCTGAGCAGCCTGGCTGACGTATTTCAAATCCGGCTTCTTCAAGAATTTTGTCAAGTCCTTCTCCGCGGATCTGCTTGTCAACGAGGTGTGAGCCAGGCACGAGCCATGCTGTTATTGAAGGGTGCTTCTTATGTCCTTTCACAACGTTGGCAAAGGCACGGAAATCTTCTATACGGCCGTTGGTGCATGCACCAAGGAACACATAGTCTACAGGATGGCCGAGGAGCTTCTCGCCCGGCTTGAAGCCCATGTAGTTAAGAGCCTTCTTGAAGCCCGGCTGTTCATCGGCAGGGATAGAGTCAAGCTCTGGAATGCTTTCAGTAATACCTATACCCATACCCGGGTTTGTGCCGTATGTAATTCTCGGCTCGATGTCTGCACCGTCGAAGTTCAGCTCCTTGTCAAACACGGCATCGTCGCCGCTCTTCAAGGTCTTCCAATATTCAACGGCCTTGTCCCAGTCTGCACCCTTAGGAGCATATTCACGGCCTTTAAGATATTCGAATGTCGTTTCGTCAGGTGCAATAAAGCCACCGCGGGCACCCATCTCTATAGAAAGGTTGCAGAGCGTAAGACGTCCGTCCATGCTCATATCGCGGATAACCTGTCCGGCATACTCTACGAAATATCCTGTTGCGCCTGAAGTGGTCAGTTTGCTCATCAAATAGAGAGCTACATCCTTGGCTGTTACGCCGGGGTTAAGCTTTCCGTTTACATTTATGCGCATGGATTTTGGCTTTTGCTGCAGAATGCACTGCGAGGCAAGCACCATCTCAACTTCTGACGTTCCGATACCGAATGCAACGGCGCCGACAGCTCCGTGTGTTGATGTGTGAGAGTCACCGCAGACAATTGTCATGCCTGGCAGAGAAAGGCCTTTCTCGGGTCCGACAACATGTATGATGCCGTTGTCGGATGTGTTGTATTTGAACTCCTTGACACCGAACTCCTCACAGTTCTTGTCAAGGGTCTCTACCTGCTTGCGGCCGACAGGGTCTGCAATAGGCTTGTCCTGGTCATGTGTCTGGGTGTTATGGTCTGGCATGGCGTAAACATGATCCGGACGGAACACCTTCAAGCCTCTGCTCCGCAAGCCGTCGAAAGCCTGTGCCGTTGTCACCTCATGGCAATACAGCCGGTCTATATATAATTGTGTCGGACCATCCTTTACTATCTGAACAACATGTTTGTCCCAAATCTTGTCAAATAATGTATTCATAATGTCTATATTCTTTATTTTCCAATCTTTTTATCTTATTCTGAATTTGTTTATACAATCGATATATGCCTCGACGGAAGCCGTTACGATGTCGGTGTCTGCACCGAAACCGTAATACATATGACCGTCATACTCTACCTGCATGTGAACCTTGCCGACATCATCCGAGCCCTTGTCAATTGCCTGAATGGTAAACTCCTTCAGTGTCATCTGCTTGGTGATGATTTTCTTAAGAGCTTTGATGGCAGCATCAACAGGACCGTTGCCTGAAGATGCGGCTTCAAACTTCTGGCCGGAAATGTCAAGTCCGATACTTGCCACACTTCTGACGCCCTTGCCGGTAGTTACCTGCAAATAGTCAAGCTTGACGCTGTGTGTCTCTGACGCATCTGAGCCTGCAAGCATCAATACGTCGTCATCGGTAACTTCCTTCTTCTTGTCTGCAAGAACAAGGAACTGCTTATATATTTTATTCAGTTTCTCATCGTCAACCTTTACGCCGTTCACCTCAAGACGATATTTAAGAGCAGCACGGCCGGAACGGGCTGTAAGCACGATGGCATTGTCGTCGAGTCCGACATCTTTCGGGTTCATAATCTCGTAGGTCTGCACATTCTTCAGCACACCGTCCTGATGGATACCGCTTGAATGCGCGAAGGCATTGCGCCCTACTATGGCCTTGTTAGGCTGTACCGGCATGTTCATAAGGCTCGACACCATTCTTGACGTAGGAACAATCTTCGTTGTGTTGATATTCGTGTCAATGCCAAGTCCCTTATGACATTTCAAAATCATGGCAATCTCTTCGAGTGCGGTGTTGCCGGCACGCTCGCCTATTCCGTTGATGGTGACCTCAACCTGACGCGCTCCGTTGAGAACACCTTCAAGCGTGTTTGCCGTGGCCATGCCAAGGTCATTGTGACAATGGGTGGAGATCTGAGCTTTCTCTATGCCGTCTACATGCTCTATCAGATATTTAATCTTCTTGCCGTATTCCTCTGGAAGACAATAACCTGTGGTGTCAGGAATATTGACAACTGTTGCACCGGCTTTTATAACGGCTTCAACAACACGGGCAAGATATTCATTGTCTGTTCTGCCGGCATCTTCAGCATAGAATTCTACATCCTCAACATATTTCTTGGCATATTTGACAGCACTTACTGCACGCTCAAGGATTTCCTCACGAGTGGAATTAAACTTATATTTAATATGTGAATCGCTTGTACCTATACCGGTATGAATGCGTTTGCGCTTCGCATATTTCAAAGCTTCAGCAGCACAGTCTATATCTTTTTCAACGGCACGCGTAAGGGCGCAGATGGTAGGCCACGTAACGGCTTTTGAAATTTCAACTACCGACTGAAAGTCACCCGGACTGGAAATAGGAAATCCAGCTTCAATGACATCAACGCCTAGCTGCTCCAGCTGCTTGGCAACCTGTATTTTCTCTACAGTGTTCAGCTGACAGCCGGGAACCTGCTCGCCGTCTCTCAGCGTTGTGTCAAAAATGTAAAGTCTGTCACTCATATTTTATATAGTTATTTTAATCTCCCTTTTTTTATTAATACTGACTCAATATCGAACTGAAGAATTAAACGATATGTAAAATAAGTCCTCAGAACAAAGTATGAGGTTGCCTTTTTCAACGAAAAAGGCTTTCACACTTCATGGAAGTGGGAAAGCCTCAATATTATAACCTTTGTCAGCTATAAGTACACCTTCACACTTCCGGCCTCGCTATGAAGTCGAATTCGAATAATTATGCTTAGTATGCTTATGTTTGCTTTCATACAGTATCTTCTTTGATTATTTGTGTGCAAAGTTATACATTTCAAATTAAATAAACAAACAAATCATAACTTTTTTCTTTATTATTGTTACAATTCAGCGCTGATGCATGTTTTATATTCTTTTTTGACCATAAAAAAGTTGAATGTAATATAGTGACAGTTGTAAAAACTATGTTGCTGCCCGATTGCCTGTGGAATCATATTCGACATGTGCAGGGCGCTGCAACTGCAAGTGTGCAAAATTTATATTCAAAATGAATAAAAAAAAGCTTGAAAGAATAAGGATATTGCTGAACGAAGCAGTGCTTCATGGCAAAAGAGCAAAAAAAAATTGTACCAAACCGGTACAATTTTATATTTTGTTGTGATTGATATGCAAGAAATAGATGCGTTGAGCGGAATACGGGAATCGAACCCGCCTCCCAGGCTTGGGAAGCCCGTGCACTA
>OMUH01000137.1 GCA_900314195.1 uncultured Prevotella sp. | reverse complement strand
AGTGCCCACGCTACCCGAGAATTGACCCCCTGGCGCTACTTGAAAACTGACCCCCTTGTTTGTCGCATGAGAACGAGAACATGGGGGATGCTTCACGTTTGAGGCTTGTGCCTCGACACAGAGTGAGGCGTAGCCGAACGTAGTGGAGAGGCACAAACCTCAAACGTAGCTCGGTACACTTATCCCCCTTTTTGTTAACTTTGCAGTCTGTATTCATGGAGACTGCGCAATATGATAAGCATGTATCGTAAAAAACTAATTCTGAACTACCATATCAAAGATGGCTATGGTGCGAAGAGAATCATCAAAGTAATGAGACAAAGGGGTGAGGAGCCCGCTTCACTCGGTGTCAGTGTCACACCTCATCACACAAATAAAGGAATGCCGATCACAGCGCACGCTGCACGCACTGGAGACACGCTTCAAGCGATATGACCTTGTCATCTGTGATGAGTTCGGCTACATGGCCTGCGACAAGGAGGGTGGAGAGCTGCTTTTCAATCATCTCTCGCTCAGGACCGATACAAATGCAACCATCATCACCACTAACCTGTCCTTCGACCGATGGTGAGAGATTATAAAGGACAAGATCATGGCCAATGCCTTGGTCGACAGACTTACCCACAACGCATACCTTGTCAACATGAACGGCGTATCATACCGACTCAAGGAAACGAAGGATTTTAATCAAAAAATACAGGAAACAGAAGGAAAGTAAAATGAATTTTATACCTTTGCAAACGTGACCTGCAAGGGGGTCACTTTTAGATTAGCAAAGGGGTCACATCTCGACTCGCGCGCGCATGCCAGCAGTCCGTCCGTGGCATACATGCCGTGCTTGCGGATGGACGGTATCACCTCGTGCGTCACCCACCGCTTGAACTGCTTTGCCGTCGGAAGCTTGGAAGAGAGGACAAGGGAGTAGAGACCAGACTCGTTGATGATGACTGCGTTTTGTTCCCCTCTTGATGGGGTGGTGATTTGCCACCCCATCTTATCTTCTTCATCGACATGTGCTTTCAGAGCATTCACGGTATCTTTATATCCAAGTGCCTCAGCCACGTCTTTTCCCACGAACCACGGCTCATTGTTCACCATGAGCGTTCTCACCTCCCCAAATTCGGGGTTCTTGAAAATTTCTACGTTCTCCATAAGCTGTCAAATTGAATTTTTGATGATTCGTTCTGATTGGCTCTGTGTTTTGTCTGCGGGCTTGCCACCGCCGTAATGGCCACATTACGTCATACGTTTATGGAAGCCTTGTCAGTGCTCTATGCGTCCGCACCATGCGGTTTCTTCACCTCACCGCAAGGCTTCCCTATCAGGGCCTTTTCCCTGTTCGTCTGTCCCAATATGTCAAAGAACGTATGCAGAGCGCCAGTCTGCCAACTCCCCGAGGGGAGACCCGTTCGCGATTTTTTTTGGTTTTATTTATTGTGTTATTCGGTAATATTGCTTACCTTTGTCGTGTACAAGTCGTTGACTTGTCCTTAACACGTTGCAAAGATAAATCATTTTGGTTTACCTTGCAAGAGAATAGTTAATTATTTAAGTTTACTTAACAGAAACTATTATGGTTGGCATTGGAAGAACGTTAAAAGAGTACTTCGATAAGCAAGGAGTAACTCAACAAAGCATCGCTAATACCATGGGTGTTAGCAAGGCTTATGTTAATCGTCTTTTCACCGGCAAGGCGAAGTTCGGAAAAGAAGCTGCCGAAAAATGGAGCAATCAATATGGTTTACGAAAATCGTGGCTTCTCACCGGTGAAGGTCCGATGCTAACATCTTCTCAGGACGATGTTATCACCAATGGTTCCCACAGCAGTCAGGCGGTAGGCACCGGAGCTACGGCTGTGAATGGCGAAGGCGTTAAGGAGTGCCTGGAGATCATCCGGCAGCAGCAGGAGAGCATTTCAAAACTTGTGGATACTGTAAACTCGCTGACAAAGATAATAGGCAAGCAGTAAAATCAGTTATAATATTAGAATACAAAAAGACATGGAGGAAATAAACACGAAAGAGACAAGAACGAAAAGAGCATTGACAATGCAAGAGCTTAGGAGCATGATGCCTGAAAAGCTCAACGCCTATGGGAGATGGTTCTTCTCAGACGACAAAGACAAGTTCAATATCGAGGTACATGATATGAGAGCTGTATTGAGATGAGATAACTAAAAACAAGGAACTATGGCAAAGAAAAAGATAACAAAAGAAATGCTTATCGCGGCAAAGCCGCAAAAGCTCAACAAATTTGGGGAGTGGTATCTGTCTGACGACCCAAATAAGCTCTACGTGGAGATAAAGGATATGAGAGCTGTGCTGAGATGAGATACTACATTGATACAAACATCATCATCTATATGCTCAGGAAAGAGCGCGATGAGATTTCTCCCAGCGTGTGGGCGTCAATGTCAGACTATTCCAACACATTTCTCACTTCTACCGTATGTGTGCATGAGCTTATACACTTGTACCAGATTGGCAAACTGGGCATTAAGATGAAAGGGAAGTCAGTCGCCATCACAGACTTCTCCCAATGGCTCGGTGAAATGAGCGTGGCCGTTGTGCCCGTAAGCGTCCATCATCTTCAGGAGCTGGCATCGCTTCCTCTCTCCAATGACCATCGCGATCCAAACGACCGTCTTATAATCGCACAGGCTATCAGTGACCGCATCCCGCTCATCAGCTCTGACAGAAAGTTTGCCAGATACGAGAAATATGGTCTCGACCTTATCTTTAACGACAGATAAAATACTTCATCACTGGCGTATTCGTGACATCGCTCGTAAAGGATCTTCAGGATGTGAGATGGCTTATCTACTTGCTCAGTCTTGCGGTAGCAGCTCTCCTTTTCATAATTGGTATCAGATTAACGAATAATAATAAAGACAAATAGATATGGGTACAGTAGTTTTCTTCTTATGATAGCCGTGCCATGCGTAACAGTTCTCCTTTGATGGAAGACTCCAAAGGGTAAGAGATGGCTCAAGCGAAATAATCTTTTGTAACATGAACGGCTTAACTATAGTTCTCGGCCTTTCTTTCCTCGGCTGGCTGTATACCAAGAATGGAAAGAAGCGGCTCAAGAGTCTATAATTTGGTGCTCTTGTTTACCAATCGTTTACCACGGCTGACATGATGGAGTAGCCACGAAAGTGAAAGCCGTTGACTTCCAAAGATATAATGCACAAAATACGGGGATATGAACAGTAGCCCTCATCTTCCGCAAATACTCTGTAACCGCTGTGAAATAATTTCACGGCGTTTTTTTAGTTATACTTTTTTTTAGTTATAAAGAAGCGTTTGCTTAATAGCTAAAAAAAGCGAGTAATGATAAAAATAGGCATTCGCTGAACACTTATTTAAAAAGCTGTCGAATTAATTGCTAAGAATAAAAAAAGCGTTCTCTGTTTAATAAAAACAGAGAACGCTTTTAATAGTACGCTCGGCATGAGCATTGTCTAACGGGTGGAAGTCCCGAGCAAGCCCTAATAGCGGGAATTGCATAGTCAAAGGCAAGGGTGTCCATCGTGAGGTGGAATCTGAAGGAAGCCGGCGACAAATATCTGACCTAACGGACAGAAACTTCATACAAGGCATACGACCGTGGGTAAGGTTGCTATACAAACCAAAGCCCTATAGCTATTCGGAACGGTCGGTGTAAATGAAGTGGGTATAAGATGGAAAGACAATGCCCTTATCCGAGGAGGTCTCACGGACGCTTCAAATAGTTTTTTTTACGAAAGAA
>OMUH01000138.1 GCA_900314195.1 uncultured Prevotella sp. | reverse complement strand
AAATGGCATTCACGGAAAAGTTATAAAACTCAAGGCTGACAAAACCGGCTCACATCTACTAATGCTTACAAATATGAAGAGATCCGCAATCATGCGTTCGGCAACATGCTTTTCTTTAGCTTTTCATGGAATTTCTTACAATCCAAGATAAAAAAGGCTCAGAAAAAAATTATCTCCGCCAACCCTAATCTTGATGACGGCATTATCAGATAAGCAGTGCTGAAATTGTTTTAAAATGACTATCCGCAATTGTCTAAGCATGACGGTCGAGTCCCAACCATTTGTGTACTCTGCGAATGAAAGACCGCCGGATATTGCCGAAATGTCCGGCACGGATATTAAGCCACAACTCCTCGAAACTGCGGCTTATTTTTATGAGGGGGTGATTCCATCCTTGTATACGGTAATACGTCTCCTTGTATGGCATGTATTCCATCACGCAATCCGGATGTTTAAGAGGCTCTTCGATGTTATATGCCGGCATAGTAAACATCTCTCTCAGCCGGTGCGGCATGGTTGGCAATGAAGAGAAATGCGTAGAATCAGCCATCGCGCCAACATTGCAGACCATGTTTTTCCTGGGCATAACGGCAAGCCCGTTGTTCATTAGCATACCGGCCCAGAAGATACTTTCATAATATGGCTTGCCGGCAGCCGCATGGTCAGCGCACATGCGCATGAAGTCATGACGGTAGTTGCGCTCACGGACAATATCCGCAAGTGCCTGCCGCTTGAAATCATCTCTCATGAAAGAATAGTCTCCGTCCCACGTGTCGACGACACGGCGCCATGACGCCCATCCCCATATAGAGAATACAGACGTGAAGAAATAATCATACGGGACGGCTGAGGTAACCTCTTCTGCATTAAAGCCGGAAATGAGCCACACCCTACTGTCATGCTCATAACGGTCGAGCATTTCCTTACAGAACGAAATGAACGACGGCGACGGCACGTCATCATCTTCAAGCACAACGCATTTGTCGGCCATTGAGAAAGCCCATTTCTGAGAAAGATATTCCGACGGATCACAGCCATAGTTGCGTTCCCTGTACATGCGGCGCACGTCACATTGCCAGTCGATGTTCTCATCTGAAGCTATCGCCCTGCATTCCGCTATGCCCATCATGTCGCCCTCATTGCCTTCGCGCGCACCATCCTGATAAAGAAACAGCCGCGACGGACGCGCATTCCTTACAGCGTCAAACACCTTGCGGAACGTAGCCGGACGATTGAAGAAAATAAGCAGGACGGCAACATCGGTCTTGAACGGAAACTTTTCAGATTGTGACATTTGAAGATATGTTGTGTAAACGGTAACTCTTACTTTTCTATAAGGCAGACAGCATAGGCAGAAATTCCTTCCTGACGGCCCGTAAAACCAAGCTTCTCAGTCGTGGTAGCCTTCACGGAAACACAGTCTGCGTCTATGCCCATAACAGATGCCATACACTCGCACATCTGAGGAACGCATGGATTAAGCTTCGGCTTCTCGGCGCATACCGTGGCATCTATATTCACGACGTGATAGCCTTTTCCGGCTATCAGCTCAACGGTTTTCTTCAGAAGTATCTTGGAATCGATATTAAGCGTACTGTCGGCCGTGTCAGGGAAATGATAGCCAATGTCACGCATGTTAGCAGCGCCAAGAAGGGCATCGCAGACCGCATGAAGAAGTACGTCGGCATCGCTGTGGCCGAGAAGGCCGAGACTGTAGTCTATCTTTATTCCACCAAGCCATAGCTCGCGGCCGCTGACGAGACGATGCACGTCATAGCCCATTCCTACTCTTATCATGTTTTTTGTTTTTTGTTATCTGTGAAAATAATTGTCAGCAATAAAACTAATGAACATATATCCAAGTTTATTGCTGTAGCCGTATCGCCGTCCGGAAAATAGTGGGAGGATTGAATGTCTGCCGGCAAACTTATATTTTTTAAACGAATAATATCAAGCACGCGCAGAAGATTCTCTCAACAAAAACTATTTCTTTTTTTTCTGCGTTACCTGCGTCTGAAGAGATCCTTTATTCCGTCCATGTCGAATGTCAGCGTGAAGCGCAGCGTCTGGTCAAGCGGATTGCTCTTCGTAGTAGCGATGACATAACCGGCATCAAGCGAGAAAGCGCTCATGCGGAAGCCGCCGCCGACTGTGAAATATTTAAGATTGCCTTTGTTCTCACTCTGATGACGGTAGCCGGCACGCAGCGAGAACTGGTCATGATAAACATACTCTGCGCCGACACACCACTGTATCTCCTGCAGCTCTTCCTTAAATCCGCCAGGAGCATCGCCGAAGCTCTTGAAAATGCCGGATATGCTTGACGTGTTGTAGTATTTCTTGTCAAGATAATCTTCATAGTCGGCATACGAATCCTTGTCTGAGGCCTCGTTATACTGCTGTTCCGTCGGGCGTGTAGGTACAAGCATTTTGTTAGCGTCTGCCGATATGGAAAAACGGTTGTACTCATCGATAGGCACCATCAGAGAAGCACCGAGACGAAGATTGGTGGGCAGGAACTGACTGTGCTCATCGCCGCCGAACGTTATCTTGCTGCCGATGTTGGAAATATCAAGACCGAGACCAAGCTGACACTCACGGGAACCAATGTTCAGATAGTTCTGATAGTACAAGGCTATGTCGGCCGAGAATGCCGATGCCGGATCATAATCTTCGTCAAGGGTGAAGCGGAGGTCAGAATAGATATATCTCAATGCTGCCGCTATAGACAGCTTGTCGCTAAGCATAAGCGAATAAGACGCATCGATGGCCATCTCGTAGGGATTGATAGTTGTCGACTGATCATTCATCATCACCTCGCCGAGCGAGAAATAGCGGAACGACGCAGCCACGGCACTGTAATCGCCTATGCGGTAATAACCGGCCACGTATGCCTGGTCTATGTCATTGACGAGCTGGCGCAGCCATGGCGTGTAGTTGACGGCAATGCCGGCACGCGAGATGTTGAACGGATATTTTGCCGGGTTCCATGCCTGTGAGTTCACGTCAGGGTCTGTGGCCGCACCGACATCACCCATACCGCCGGCACGGGCATCAGGTGCTATTGTCTGCGACACGACGGCATAATCAACAGGATTATACTGGTCTGCCTTTTCCTGCGCAACGGCAGTAACCGGCAGCAAGACAAAAAGCAGAGAAGCCTTAATTACCTTATTCATATATATTTTCTTTCTTCCTTTTTCTGAAGTCATGCTCACGCTGAAAACGCGAGCCTTGTAACCTCATCACCTTCTATTAAACCTTCGCAAGAAAACATGCAATGCCGGATCTGCACAACAGTAGCACAACACTGCACATTTTACATTACTTTTAATTTAACATTAACTTTAAACTTAATGCTCACATCTTTTAAGCTTAAGCTTTAAGTTCACATCTTAAGCTCACATTATTTTAACGCCTACATTATGCATTTTATTGAAAAAGCTTATTCAATAAAACATAAAGCCGTCAAAAAAATATCAAAGTATTTTCATCACAGCTGCGATACGTGCTCATACGAACCCCGCACTTACCATATTATCAGCTTTCCGGCACGGCTCACCCATTTACTGCCGTCGGAGGCGATGCTGGCTCTGTAAAGATACACGCCTGTTGAGAGACGTGCGCCGGCACCCGTTGTCAAATCCCAGGGAACGGTGTATACGTTTGCCGATGACGTGCCTTCTTCCTCATGCTGCCACAGCACCCTGCCAGAGAAGTCAAACACCTCAACCTTGACGTCAAGCGTGCCGTTCATCCTGTCATGGGTTATATAAAAAGTAGTTGTTTCCTTTGCCGGATTAGGAGAGGCATATGCATTCGCCAACGCCGGCTTTAATCCGCCGACGACATTAAACGTAAGCTCTGCCGACGATGAATTGTTCAGTGCGTCATAGGCTCTGAACACAAGCCGGTGGCTGCCGGCCGGCAGTGCCGGTATGCCATACCACGTAGTGCCGCGCGTATATGAGCCGAAGTCAAACGTGAAATTATCATTAAGGTTGTATGTCTGGTTCATCTTGCCGTCAATGATTAGCTCCATGTCATGTCCGATGCCGCTGCCCGAAGCATTAATGCCACTCGTGTCTGAGACCTCGGCAACAAAGAACGGCTCGCTGTTCACGTCTCCGCCATTCGTAAACGACGGCGTGTTGAGATAGCAGTATATCGACGGACCGATGGTATCATTACCAGAGATATCACTGCCGCCGACTATGAATTTATCTGTGCTGCCGTTGGCAGTAAGCTTGTGGTCTGTTGAGCTGGCCGCAAAAACATTTATCATTCCGCTGCCGTCGGCGTAGTTTATGTCCTTAGGCACTGGAAACGACATTTTGAAACGCGAGGAGCGAATGCTGTCGGAACCGGTGAAAAGCGTTTTCGGACGGTCGCTGTATTTAAACGGATTGTCGCTGTCCGACTCCGTCGGATTGTTGGCCTTACAGACTATCGTTTCCTTTGTGTCACGCACCGTCAGCGACACCACCCCCGTCAGCTCCTTGCTGCCTGTGTAATGTCCGGAAATCGTTGCCACCGTTCCGGCGCTGAGCCGCACACTGTCTTCGTTTTCTGCGATTGCTGTTCCGTTTATAGAGTCTATGACAAGTCTTTCTTCCGGAAGGTTCAGGCTGAGGGCCGGATCACCAAGAAGCGAATATTGCAGATGATTGCTTGTCAGGTCTGACTCACCTTGGTAGCTGCCTGTCATCAGATCGTTCTGTGCCATACGGTGAGCCTCGCCGAGAGTACAGGCACGCCCTGTGCTGTCGCGGCTGAGCACACGGCGCAGAAAAGCTCTGTTCATATATTTATTGAGATAGGCATAAACGGTGCGCGTAGTGCCGTAGAAGGCCACTGAGCCGCCGTTTTTGTTCAGCACGGATGCCTCGCCTATCGTGGCATTCACATCATCAAACGGCATGACATCACACGACGCCGTTATCCACAGCGGCAGGTTCTTGTTCGTAAACTGCTGGAAATCTGACAGCCACAGTACACCCTCATGCGACAGCTCGCGCTCAGCACCATGACCGGCATAATCCATTATCAGCGCTCCGCTCTGCTGCTGGTTTTTGATAACCCTTGTAGCCTCCGGATATGTCGCACCCGTCGATGTCACCTCACGCGTGTAAGAATCCCACATCACCTTTTTAATGATATATCCCGGATGAATGGAAGATATATAGTCGGCCACTTCATTCTCATCACGCATGTGCAGGTCGTTGTTTCCATCGTCACCCATAAACATCATCGTGTTCTGCCAGTCACCAGCATTACTGTTCGTGGCATACGCAATAGTTTTGTCTACCATTGTCTTCGCATCATCTGCCGTGCTTACAGGGAAACGGCCGACGGCCACGTCTATCAACTCTGTTTCCGGACTGCCGCCCTCACCGTCGTCAAGCAGTCCGTACCAGCTGTCATCAACATAACAGCTCACCTCATTGAAGGAGTTCTCGCTCTCATAACACAGCAGATAATCATCAGGCGACAATGTGCGGGTGTCACTCGTCAGCATTCTGTTATCCCATACGCCGTCGCCGAAGAGCAGCAGATAACGCGGACGACGGCTGCCGTTAGCTGCCGCACGGTCATACAGCATCTTCAGATAGTGCCTGTATGCGCTGGCATCAGGCGTGCCGCTTGAAAACTCGTTATACAGCTCATCAGCCGGCACGATGCGCACGGTCAGCGAATCATGGCTTTCATGGAATGCGGCAAGACGCAGAGCCTGCTCGAGCAGCTTCTGCGACGTCGGTATAATGATTATCATGTCAGCGCCTTCATCGGCATGATGATCCTGATTGGTTATACGGTATACATATTCCGGTGACCGAGATACCGTATTCAAATTGGGGGCAGGATAAGGGCTGCTCCATGCTGCCGACACAAAGTCAAGGCGCACCGGTCCGCCTGACAGCGGACGTATTGTTATAGTGTCGTTGCCGGCACCGTTCTGCACGTTTGCCGTTACCTGTGCCTGATTGCCGCGGTCATAGCTGCGAAGTGTTATCGTTGCCGTTCCTATCTGCTGAGAGTTGCACAGCACTGCCACCCTGCTGTTGGACCCAGCCGACACCCTCACCGCTATGCGTCCGCTTGATGCCCCCGCAGGAGGCGTGAGCACTACGCTTTTCGTCCGCCCCAAAGGAATGGAATCACGTTCAAAGAGATTGCGGCCGCCGTGAAACCAGCTGAAACCATCATTCTCATACAGACTGTGACTGTCACTGCTAAGCGGGTAATAAGTATTAAGAAATGTTGCCGAATCAACTGTCAACGGTCCGTCATCACTCTCCGTAATAAAATAGTAGCCATAGTCTGAGTATGGATTTTTCGTCCTAACCGTAGAGCTCGCCGACTGCCAGCTTACAGATCCGTTGGCATAGAACAGATGCCGGCCGTTTATTATGCACTGCGGCACCTCCCTGAGGTCGTCATAATTCTTCAAATCGTTGCCGTCAAGCGTTTCATTCTGTAGATGTCCGCCATATCCGTACACTTTTATCTTTGACAGGTCGCGAAATCCGGCACGGTTTATCAGATCCTGAGTTATGCTGTACACGCCGTCAGACGCTACTCGTATCTTTGCCCATGTGCCGCTCGCGAGAACAGAATGAGCGGCATAACGTGACGACACATCATCCGCTGACGCGGCATTACGTTTTCCTGTCACGGCATTATATTTTCTTATATTTGCGCTGTTCTTAATGTCGTTCCTCGCCGTGGCTCTAACATCAAGCATGAAGCTTACAAGCATCTGGTATCTGTTGTCACGAAAGACAACCGGACAGAACCGCACCGAAATCAACCGCCGCTCACGGTCTCTCTGAAAGCTCACCGACACCGGCGGCATCTCTGGAGGAATGGCACCGGAGATGTTATTGTAGGCCGCAATGTCAGCATCGCTCATCTCTATAAACTCCGGATACAAGATTTCAGCCGTATATATGCTGTCATCAGCTGCGGGGAGCTCACGGCTGTATACAAACTGCGGCAGACGGCCGTCGACGCGCAAGTCGGCAGCCGTGAGATTGAAGAGCCTGCGCTCATGACAGAAAGCGCACACCACGATCAGCATACACAACATTAAAGCCGTCAGTCTTCTTGTATCCATAATTTATCTTGAAATTCTTTTTTATTTACAGTAAAAATCGAAAACTTGTTTTTCGCCGAGCCAACCACACAGATGGTCGCCTTCTTCCACAGGACCACAGCCTGCCGGACAGCCGGTGAAAAGCAAATCGCCTGTGCGAAGCGTAAAGAAAGTACTTATATATTCTATCAGCTCATCAACAGAATAAAGCATGTCCATGGTGTTTCCTTCCTGTACCGTCTTTCCGTTCTTGTCAAGGTGAAAAGGCAGCGTGTGCACGTCCTTAACCATGTCAACCGGCACCCACTGCCCTACAGCCGCCGAATTGTCAAAGCTCTTGGATATTTCCCAAGGATGTCCTGCCACCTTCTGCTGTGCTTGCAGTTCACGTGCCGTAAAATCTATGCCCACCGTGACAGCATCGAGGTATCTTCCGGCAAAACGTGCCGGCACAGATTTCCCAAGTTTTCCGATACGAAAGACAACCTCGGCCTCATATTCTATCCGCCCCATGAAATCAGGAACAAAAAAAGGCTTATTGTCTTTCAGCAACGCCGTGTCAGGCTTCATAAATATCACAGGGTGTTCCGGTTTAGATAACGTTCCGTGCAAAGCTTTATTGTGCATGGCATAATTCATGCCAACAGCAAAAATCTTCATTTATATTAAAAATAATTTGTTTATAAATCAAAAACTGCACGGACAAAACAATGCCCGTGCAGCCAATATGATTATCAAAAAACGTAATCTTGTCTTGCTTCCATATAGAAAAATAAACGATATGAAAGCAGGCCATAAAAGAATAAAGCCTTATCAGTCAGCAACAAGAGAAAAACGCTTGTAGTCAACAACCTTAAGGTCCTTATCCTGAGCCTTCAGCCATTCAGAAACGCTCTTCTTGTCACCATCGCCGAACTGGAACTCCTGGTCTACAAGGCAGTTTTCCTTGTAGAACTTGTTCATACGGCCTTTGGCAATGTTCTGAATCATCTGCTCCGGCAGGTTTGCAGCCTTCTCAGCGGAAACAGTCTTGCGGATCTCGCGAGCCTTGTCTGCGTCTTCCTGTGTAAGCCAGCCCTTGGCGATGTTACTCTCGATATGGTCTTCAGAATCAACAAGGTTAGGATTTACGCCGGCCTTCTTGATGGCATTTACAACAGCCTTCTCAACCTGCTCTTCCTTTGTCTTCTCAATAGCTACCTTGAGTTCCTCGTCCTTAACGTTCTGAGGAACAGCGGCTTCGTCGAGAGCTACCGGCTTCATGGCAGCCACCTGCATTGCAACCTTGTGGGCAGCCTCTTCGTTCTCCTTGTTAAGGGCAACGATTGTGGCAAGGGTGTGCTTGTTCATGTGGTCATAAACAGAAGCATACGGAGAAACGATAAAGTTGTAACCGTCAATCTCCATCTTCTCACCGGTAATGCCTGAACGATGCTGAACAGTTGTATCAGCGTCATCGCCGTTGGCAAGCTTAAGATGCTTAACCTCATCGAGAGTCTGACACTTTGCGGCAATGGCAGCGTCAAGGATTTCCTCTACCATGGCAACAAAGTCCTTGCCGGCAGCAACGAAGTCAGTCTCACATTTCACTGCAACCATAGCAGCGAAGTCACCAACCTTCTTGACGAGCACACAGCCGTTTGCTGTCTCGCGGTCTGAACGCTTTGCAGCAATGGCAAGACCACGCTCACGAAGAAGATCCTTTGCCTTGTCGAAATCACCGTCAGCCTCGGTAAGAGCTTTCTTCACATCAGCAAGACCGGCACCGGTCATTGCGCGTAGTTTCTTAATATCTTGTATTGAAACAGCCATTTTTAAAAATTGTTGTACAGTTGAAATATTAATTATTCAGCAGCCTCTTCTTTTTCTGCCTTAGGCTCAGCCTTTGCCTTCACCTCGTCCTTCTGGCTCTGAGCAGCCTTCTCGTCAGCCTTCTCAGCCTTACGCTCCTCAAGACCTTCAGCAATGGCACCGCAAACAGCGTCAAGGATAACTTCGATAGAATCCTTGGCATCATCGTTTGCAGGAATAACATAGTCAACGTCGCGAGGATCAGAGTTTGTGTCAACAATACCGAATACAGGAATACCCAGACGCTTTGCCTCTTTAACGGCGATATGCTCCTTGAGCACGTCAATAACGAACAGTGCACTCGGCAGACGTGTCAGATCGGCAATAGAGCCAAGGTTCTTCTCAAGCTTTGCGCGCTGACGCGAAATCTGCAGAAGCTCACGCTTTGACAGATTAGCAAACGTACCGTCGTTCATCAGCTTGTCGATGTTTGTCATCTTCTTAACAGCCTTGCGGATGGTAGGGAAGTTTGTCAGCGTACCACCTGCCCAACGCTCGATAACGTATGGCATGTTTACGCTCTGTGCCTTCTCGGCAACAATTTCCTTAGCCTGCTTCTTTGTAGCAACGAAGAGAATCTTCTTGCCTGAGCGTGCTATGTTCTTAAGAGCCTCGGCAGCCTCGTCAATCTTTGCTACGGTTTTGTTTAGATCGATGATATATATGCCATTACGCTCCATGAAGATATAAGGAGCCATAGCAGGATTCCACTTACGTTTGAGGTGACCAAAATGACAACCGGCCTGAAGAAGCTGTTCAAAATTTGTTCTTGACATTTTTTCTTTGTTTAAATTGTTGTTTACTTTCTTTTTAATTCTATATTTTGCTTAGAATCAACCGATGGGTAGTCGCAATAAAGCGAATCTCATCGGTTTAGATACTAAACGACCAGACATTCATTTCACCATTGCTTTTATCTGAAAAGCAAAAAAGTAATGAAAAGCCTTGGATAACAAATGACGCATAAGAATATTAACGCTTACTGAACTGGAAGCGACGGCGTGCCTTCGGCTGACCCGGTTTCTTACGCTCAACAGCACGGCTGTCGCGTGTCAGGAATCCGGCATCCTTAAGAGCCTTCTTGTCGTCAGCATTGATCTTAACGAGTGCGCGGGCAATAGCAAGGCGAAGAGCCTGGCTCTGACCGGTGAAACCGCCGCCGTCAAGATTTGCTTTTATATCATATTTCCCGTCTGCCTCAAGCAGCTGAAGCGGCTGCTTAACAACGAAGCGGAGAATAGCTGAAGGGAAATACTTCTCAATGTCTTCTTTGTTTATAGTGATTTTGCCACTGCCTTCTGTAAGATATACACGTGCTACTGCACTCTTGCGGCGGCCTATTGCGTTTATTACTTCCATCTTGTGAAATTACTTATACTGGTTAATATCGATAGTCTTTGGCTTCTGTGCCTCCTTGTCGTGCTCAGCGCCCTCGAAAATATAAACATTGTCCATCAGTGAACGGCCGAGAGGACCTTTGGGCAGCATGCCCTTGATGGCATGACGAAGTATCTTGTCAATACCGCCTTTGCGAGTACGCAGCTCGGCAGGAGTATTGAAGCGCTGACCGCCAGGATAACCGGTATAACGTGTGTAAACCTTATCTGTTTCCTTCTTGCCGGAGAAAACAACCTTTGCGGCATTGATAATGATTACATTGTCACCACAGTCTGCGTTAGGTGTGAAGTTTGGTTTGTACTTTCCACGAAGAAGCTTGGCTACTTTTGAGCAGAGACGACCTACAATCTGGTTGCTGGCGTCAACTACGACCCACTCTTTCTTAGCTGTCTCCTTGTTTGCGGAAATAGTCTTGTAACTTAAAGTGTCCATTTTAAATTAAAAAATAATACGTAAAAAAAATAAAATATCTCGGAGTGAGAGACCTCGCGGCGCCTCCAGTCTAAAAGAGACCATCCACAGCATTTTCTCTCACAGCACGATGATTCACTAACCGCCGTAACCGGCCATAGGTCACGACTATTAACACACCGCACCTGCGCAGCATCTAAGTGTTGCCACGCAACCGCGTGCAAAATTACACATTTTATATGAGCCCGCAACATGCGATATGCAAGCTTTTATAAACATTTATAGATTTTTAACTACTCTCTTCAATATTGTAACTGTTCTGCGATATCTACGCTCCTAACAGACAGCTGCCATATAGAATGCCATTCCAAAGAAGCAAGTACAGCCCCGTCACCATAAGCGTTGTCCTTACCAGCCAAAGCAACCACTTCTTATTATACGCTTTCAGTAACAGCCAAGCCATCATTATCGTGAAAACAAACATCCAGTGCGGCGACATTATATACACTTCATTCAAGCCGAATCCAAGCACAAGATGTATAACCATATCAAAGAGGAAGAAGCTCATGGCAAGCCATGCGAACCTGCTGCGGCGGGCGAGCCAGAACCCGCAAAGAAAGCATAACACTATTATACCTTCAACAACATAATTAAATGCCATGCGATAGTGCACAATCACAGGCCGCCTGATAAGCGTATCGCCAAGAAGGTAATCCCTGTGCAACTGTATGGATTCACCAAAGAGGTTCTCAACTATTGATGCCCAGCGCGGTGTCGTTATGTCTGTCCACTTAAGAAAGCCCTTTTTCCCCATCGCTTTTCCGGCATGACTGAACACGGCCCTCTTGCTTTTCTTTTTTGCTATCGCGCTGTCATTGGCCGCGTTCAGCTTTGCTATAGCAGCATTGACAGCTGCCGTATCACGCAGAGTTGTCGTATCCTTGAATGCCTTGGCAATCTTGTCATGCCGTTTGGCAACTACCCTTGCACGCAATTTTATATTCTTAATCTGCCGGGGCTGCTCATAATAAGCATAAACAGCATTTGCCGACCACCATATCACACCAGCCGGAATGATTATGCCAAGTAACAGATTACGTATATTCCAGAACCGCTTGCCGTTGACAAACAGATTGGAAAGAAACACTTTTATGCCGTTGTTAAGAGATATGCCAGCCGTCAGAAAGAAAAGAACAACGGTCTGCACAGTTCCTAGTATACGATGCTCTTTTATATGCTTTCCTGATATATATAAAACCAGGATAAGCATGAACATAGACATAGAGAAATGATCCGGAACACTTATCGAAACCATCACATAGCCGAAAGTGAAAGTAAGGAATGTCAGCAGACATGCATCAAAATGCCTTACACAGATCACTTCCCTGAATATCCTGTACAGGAAAACAGCCGAATAAACAGCACAGAAAACAAGTATTGCTGCCGCTATGAACAATGAGCAATTATGTCCTGTCAGCCACATCAGAAGCTTGTCAAGACATGAAAACGGCCATATAAAAAAAGCAAGCAAGGGATGACGGTATATATTATACCGCGGGAACCAGTCACTCAGAACAACGTATGTAATAGGGTCAAAACCAGAAATATGGAAATTCCTGACAAACTGTCTGAAATAATTACGCGTTTCAGACGAAAACAAAGTAAAGTATTTATATACAACCATACCGTTAAGCAGTAAGCTGTATATTAAGATGACAATTGCTGTCAGACGTTCTTCACGCCTGATACGGAAAATGCCGAAACATCTAATTATGTTATGTATAAAATCACGCATCCTGTTAATTACTTTTAAAGAATATCCGCAATCAATCAACATTAAATATTTTACTTATCAGTATTCTCAGTCCGGAGCTGAGAATGAGTGTGCCTCGCCGAGGCACTGAGCACAACAAAAAGCAGTTGCTGCTTCAGCTGGTCAATGTCCTCATGCATGCAAACGCAAAAAAGCCTGCGACTCTGTTATGGAATCACAGGCTTTTGCTGTTGTGAAAGAAGG
>OMUH01000139.1 GCA_900314195.1 uncultured Prevotella sp. | reverse complement strand
ACTGAGTTCCAGAGGAGTCGCTTCCACTCAAAAATATGAATTAATAGAACCTCCCTATAGTATATGATTCCTTCGCCAAGTTGCATCTTGAAGGAATACCATACATCCTCCCCAAGCCGTAAAATGTATTTAAGGTAGGACGCGCCTTCGCCGACCAACAGCTTTGTCCCACTTACAGCTATTGCAGAAGGAACCAGATCGGTAGTAGTTTCTGCGCCATCCTCAAGTATTTGATCAATAGGAACGGTTTGAATTTCCAGGCTCTTGCTGCTATTATTATACGTGGCTATGGACACAACAGTTGTTGACGTGCCGAAATCTATTCCCACGTACGTTTTAGCGACAGATGGTAAGTTTCCTATTTTCTGAGGCATCAAAGAAGATATAGTTAACGAATTGCTGTTGCTCATGCGTAAGGTTTATTTATGATGTTCTTAGGCTGGACAAAACAAAAAAGCGTGGAACTTTCGTCACCCGTTCCACGAATCGAGGCCTTCGCATTGCCCATCTCTGTTGAACGAGCAACGCAAAAGCCCACGCCGATATGTATATGTACAATATACCTTATTATATATGTATGCTGAATAGCATAAATACAACAAGGGCTGTACGGATAATACATACCCAATGGACATCTACCGTTGCCTCATTCCTGACAGAGATTGAAAGTTGCGAAGTTTCGATTCGTCAAGAACAAAGCGTCAAGTAAACGCCTTTCCATTATGTCATCTCCCGTGCTTTTGGCCCGCCCATGGCAGGCTTCTGCATAGAAGATACGGCAAAGATAGGGAATTTATTGATGACTTCAAAGTAAATGAAGCAGAAATTCAGAAAAAAGTTGTGATAATGAAATGTGCAAGCGGATTGTGCTCGGTAACAGTGAAATGAAAACGCTGCGAGAATGCTAATGTGGGCAAACAATTGTTGAAAAAACGAAAGTTGCTTGTCGGGTTGAGGCTTTATTAGTAATTTTGCGCATCATCCCTAAAGAGTTAATATTATGGATAATACTATAGGACAAAACTCCACGCAAGAGATTAAGCAATGGTTGTTGAACTGGCGGGAAGAGCACTATGAGGCTTATCACCAGTTTCTCAGAGATTTCAACAGGCTGTCTATTGTCCGCCCTGGTTTTATGATGAGGTTGTGCCAAGCAGTGGTCAGCAATCTGCCGGAGGATACAAAGGTGGTGTATGAGTATATCAAGGCTGAGCAAGGTGGCAATGCTGATGGACTGGAGAAACCAGCTTTCATCAAAGGGCATGAGGCGGAGGTGAAGGATTGCTTGGACGGCAAGACGGTTCTCTGTGTGAGAATGTTATCCTGTGAGAGTGTGAGTCTGTTAGTAGGTGAGCCACATGAACGGGAAAACGGCGAGGCTGTAATCAGTAAGGAAAAGATGGATACCTACTTCAACGAAATGCCTAAGGAGAAGTTGATGGCAATGGTGAACGCTACCCATATTCTGGACGGAAACTACGACCGCAGCAAGATGCCTGAGCATCAAGGCGATATGGACTATGCCAAACGATTGCTCTCACATCTTTATGTATATGCCATGCTGCTGATGCCTGAGTTCCTGAAGAACTTGCGGAACAATGGCCCAAAGCAAGATGATGGTTTCGCTCTTTGCCTGTTCTATTTCATAGCACTCGACAATGGACACATACAGTTCTTCGATAAGTTGCGCAGGTTGATGCTGCAACTGCCGTTGAACCCTTTAGAGATGCAGACGATGGATGGTCTCTCGAAGGAGGTCGTTGACCAAAGCGTCAGCAAAAGCTATGTAACGAAGAAGAACTGGAAAGAGTGGTTGGCTACTGCCGGATTGGAAGCTAAGGCTACGGTCATGGGTGTGCTCAGCACCATACGTGGCAAGACTGGCAAGCGAGGAGACTTCCGCACATTAGATGATCTGCTGCTTGGTGATGAAGACCGGAAAGAGAAGGTGAAGGCTCTTATCAGCCAGTTCGTCAATGATGAAGATACCAGAACGATTGACCTTGGGTACTTGATGTACATTCTGGAAAAGTTGCAGTTGATCGGTGAATGCACATTCACGTCGTTCTGCAAAGCTGTCTCTGCTTTCACGGGACAAAAGATTATCCATCTTCAAAAAGCCAAGGAACGTTATAACCGCATCGTGGCTAATCCGAATGTGCTCTCAGATGAATATGCCAATAAGTTCGTGCGCAGCAGCTCCGGCAGGTCACGCGACAACAACCAGGACAGGGACATTCTTTCCGACTCCTGGAAGAAGACACGGAGGATCGCAGCGTATTGGGGACCGAGATTTGAAGAGGTCCAATAAGCATAAGCAGACTTCCACCTTATTATATATAGCAGCAGTCAAAGGTCTATGATAGTCCTTTGACTGTTTTCGTATGTTAAAGTTCGGTCACGTTAATTCGATTATTATTAACCAAACCCGGACCGGTCATTATAGTCGTATCTTCGCGGCGCATTAAAGTTCGAACGCAATGCGCCGTGAGTTATTCATGCCCGATTCCGTAAGGGAGAAAGCCAATATTAATTTTAAAAAGTTACGACAAATATGAATATGATTTCTTTAGAGAAACTGATGCAGACACCGGTCTGCATGATGACGGGCGAACAGCTCGCCATGCTGCTGAGCAACCTCAAACTCCTCATGGGTGACACCACCGAGAACAAGACGGAGACCGCTCCGCCCAAGCACCTCGTCTATGGCATCCGTGGCATTGCCGACACCTTCGGCTGCTCCATCCCTACCGCCAACCGCATCAAGAAGAGTGGCGTCATCGACGATGCCATCTCTCAGACTGGTCGCAAGATTGTGGTCGATGTGGACAAGGCGTTGGCACTGGCGAAGGAGAAGAAAAAGCAGCTCGGCATGTAAACATTGCTGATTTCGGTCAGCGTAATCACAGGTTAAGAACCATTGAGACTAAACGGGTATTAGCAAGTTTATGTTTTGGGTACCCCAAAACTACCCCAGTAGGGGTGACTTGCATCCCGTTGGTCTCGATAAAAGTAAAGATTTCGGCTATGGTAAACAAACAGTTTCATGGGAAGCGTAACACCGGCGGACGCCCCCGCAAGGAGGAATGGGTGAAGTTGAAATACCGGCTACCGGCAGTGAAGGTGAACACCGAAGAATACTTCGTAGTGAAAGAAAAAGCAAAGGCTGCAGGCGTGACCTTGACGGAATTCATTCGGCAGTGCGCTTTCTCTGGAGAGGTCATCGCAAGGGTGACACCCGAGCAGATGAATCTCATCCGTGACCTGGCTGGTATGGGCAACAATGTCAACCAACTGGCACGGCAGGCCAATGCAGCGGGGTATCGGTCAGATGTCAGACGCTTCTCTGCACTGGGTGTTGAGTTAATGAATATAATTGACAAGTTTAATACGGCGTAATCGCAGTAGTACCAAGCTTTGGTAACAACGGTTCCAAGCCGTGGTAGTCATGCTACCACGCCGTGGTAGTGACGCTACCAAGGCGTGGAAGCGACGCTTCCAAGCCGTGGAACGCTAACTATAAAGAAAGGATAGAAGGTTATGTTCAACAAAATTACGAAGGGGAAGAGTTTCGCAGGCGTACTTAAATACGTGTTCAGCAAAGGCGAGAACTCGGAGCTCCTTGAAATCAATGGCATGATGTACGGCTCAATCCACTCAATGGCAACCTGCATGGATGTCCAGGCCTCCATGAATCCGCACCTGAAAGAGAACAAGGTCTGTCATGTCTCGCTCAACTTCTCAGCCGAGGACAAGGCGAGACTCACAAATGAGATGATGTTACAGATCGCTCACGAGTACATGCAGCGCATGGGCTTCAAGAACACACAGTACGTCATCGTTCGTCATCACGACCGCGACCATCCGCATCTCCACATCGTTATCAACCGGGTGAACAACGACGGTAAGACCATCAGCGACAAGAACGACCGTGACCGAGGAAAGGACATCTGCCTCGCCCTCACAAAAAAGTACGGTCTGCACATCGCAGCTGGCAAGGACCATGTGAAGCGCGATCGACTGCGCGGCGGTGACAAGACGAAGTACGAGATCTACGATGCTATCTGCGCCGTACTCCCGAAATGCAAGAACTGGGCAGAGCTCCAAAAGGCTTTGCTTCACTATGGAGTAGAAGTAGAGTTAAAGTATCGTAGTGGTACGCTTGACGTTCAAGGTGTGAAGTTCATCAAAGACGGCATAGCCTTTAGTGGTTCCAAAGTTGATCGCAACTTCAGTTACTCCAAGTTGTCCAGAAAGCTGGAGGCCAATCTGGCGGCATCGGTCAAGAAGGAAACTAAGGTCACCCGAGTTGTCAAGCGCTCTAAGCCTGCGTCTGCTCCGAAGCCTAAGCTCGTTCACAAGGTAGTGCAAATCACCGACTCCCTGGGCCACATCCTCAACCAGGATGTCTATGTTCCAGATACTGTCAGCGAAAGTGCCGAGGATGATTACACCACTGAGGACGAGAAAATTGAGGAGAAGAAGTGGACCTGGGGCCACGGCTTCAAGCGATAACATAGTATCAACATAATATTGTTCCATCCGTTAAAATCAAATTTATGAACAGTTTAAATTCAAAGTCTGGGCAGAATGTCCAGCAGCAGGGCGCACCGGGAATGGGCGCCATGTTCGAAACAGCAATTGTGAACCTTACCAAGGCCATCAACAAGGCCAAAGACGAGGGCGTGAAGGAACTGGTGAAAGCGCTTGCACCGCCAGAACCACCAGAGCCTGCAGCACCGCCAGCTCCTCCGCTGTCAAGGGAGGATCTATCCAACGCAGTCAATTCTGCAGTGGCAGAGCCATTGCATGAGTTGAAGCAGTCGGTGGAGAATCTTAAGGATCGAGATAAGGGTACGTCTTATCTGGAGCGTTTCGCCAAGTACCTCTTCACGCATAAGGGAGCTATGATCTTCCTGGGCGTGGCAGTCTACCTGCTGATGTTCTGCGGCTCGTTCTGGCTCTACCTCTCGGCAGAGGATAAGGCGGCACGCTACGAAAATAATGACCTCAAGTACCGCTACATCCGTGCAGCGGGCTCTGCCGATCGTGCGCTGATCCATGCTCTGGATGACATCTTTGATGTTGGCGATCAGCAACGAATCAAATTCGTCCATGATGTCATCAACGACTATGAGCAGCGCGTAAAGGCGAAGTCCGACAGCATCGTTCATGCCGAGCAGCAGAAAAAGGCCCGACTCTAACAGACTAACAAATGTGAGTGCTAACACTGTAATAAGTGTGAGTGCTCACACAATTACAAACAAATAAAATCAGATCATCATGAAAGATTTACGTAATAAGATCATCGTCTTCGCCAACCAGAAAGGTGGCGTGGGCAAGTCAACACTCTGTATGCTCCTCGCCGACTACATGGCCTACTGGAATTTCCCGGTATGTGTGATAGACTCCGACATCCAGTCAACCATCACCGAGCAGCGGAAGTATGACGACAGTGTTATGGGAGACGACGCACCCTATGGCGTCCAGTCGTTTGACATCTGCGAGCCGGAAGTGATGCAACAGCTGATGGACAATGCTGCCGCTCAGGCTGGCTATGTGCTCTTCGACACGCCAGGCAACATCAAGGAGGATGGCATGGCGGTGATGCTCGGCAATGCCGACTACATCGTCTGCCCCTTCAAATATCAGCGCAAGACCATCGCTTCGACCGAGACTTTCGTTAAGGTAGTGGAGCAGCTCCGTGGTCTCAATCCTGCTATGAAAGCAAAGCTCTTCCTGGTGCCCAACTTCGTGGATACCCGAATCGGGACGAAGGATGAGTGGGAGTACTACAAGCAGGCTGACGAAACTCTGTCTCGCTATGGCACCATCACTCCCCGTGTTGGCTATCGTGCTCAGATGGAACGTGCCAACACCTATGCTGCCGAGGTCAGTCAGAAGCATGCAGTCTATGATGCGTTCAACTTCATCATGAAGCAGATTAGAAAGGAGGGATAACCATGAGTGAGAAGAAAAAACAGAACATGACCGTTCCTTTGCCTGGGAACGGGATGAGGGATCTGGTGAAGAAGGCGCAAACTCAGGATCTAACTCCAATGGAAGAGCCTTCGGCATCGCCTTCTGAGCAGGCACAACCGCCTGAAACTATTGCCAGTCCTTCATCCGATGAGTTTGCTCTCTTCTGCGATTGCGTCGACAAGTACACCAAGATTACAGAGCACGGCGAAGGCGTTTGGATAACCAAGGAGCTGAAGCGTCGCCTTGACGCCATCAAGTTCCACTCCGGCAACGCCCTCGGCATCCGTGCTCTTGTCAATGCAGCCCTTGAAGCCTTCCTCGATAGTCACGAGGCGGCGATCGCTGCGAAGTACTTTGAACGTTAGTTCAATGTTCGCACTAATATTCTCTCAGACTCTCACTCTTACACTGTCATAAGTGTGAGAGTGAGTTTTTCTTTGCCTTGCCGGTCTTCCGTTACTCTCTGTTTTTGTCAACAAATCTGAGCGAGTTCCGAGCGTAGTAATCCCCGCTGAAACGGTGCGGGCAGGAAGCCGTGGTCATGACCATCGGCATTCCCTGCCCAATACCTTTTGCCAATACTGCGAGATAGTGTTTCTTGTCAGTAGAGGATATTGAATAGAAAGCGCTATTGTGGAGAATCTTCTTCGCTGTCATCATCCCCATCATCCTCATCTTTGAACCAGGTTTGTGTGCCGAGGGCGACGATTTTGCCATCTTTGAAATCCACATCATTGAAGTGCATCCAATCTCTGGCCTTCTCTTTCATCGCTTCGTCTTTCCAGTCATACCATTGCTGGAGAAGCCCACAGTTCTCAACTGCACCGCGAAAGGAAGAGAATGGATGGCGCCTTGCTAAAGCTTTGTATAGATAAGTTTGGTGCCGACCCGGATGAGCATCCACGAACTCTTCCATGATCTCAAAGCCTTCGTGTGAGGGCAATGGGTCTATCTTAACGATTTCTTCTCCATCATCAGGATCACTATCAACTCCCGTATAAACTGAGTCGACGCGTAAGGTGATTTCTTGCTTGGTTATGCTGATGTACCAAAAGTTGCCATAGGAGTCATAAGGATGGTCGCTTAGCGCATCCGCCAATTCTCTGATGAGTTGTTCTTTCGATGTAATCATTGCTTGGTTGATTGTTTAGTTGGACTTGGTTGCTTGGGGCATACTATTGTAAATTATCCTTGAGGCTCTTCAAAAGAGAACATCAGTTCCAATACATCTGTTTTTCGCGTTTTATCTCCCCATCCTTTGCCAGCCCATTCTTGGGTGTCGTTAATTTCACAGATACCAATCAAACGGAACAAACGCTCGAACACTCTGCATGGGTAGCCTTTGCTCGCATCCAGTGTGGGGAAAGCCTTCTCGTAGTCGGAAGCATAGTAACCAGTGTCGCGCCATTGATCACCATAATGGTGAAGAAGCCAAAGGGAATAAAGCCTTCCTATATTTCCGGCTCTGTCATCGTCATAGGCATCGAGCCAAGCGACATTATAGCTGGTCATGAGAAATAGTATTACATCCTTCATCAAGGCGTTATGATCCTGTAGCATCTTTTTGCCCTTGGCAGTAAGTGACATTTTGCCCAGACGAGTCTTGATCAGCCCGCATTCTTTTAGGATGACTCTCAGTACCTGGATCTCTTCGGTGTTTGATTCCAGATGTTGCTTATAGGAGTCGGAAAGCCATGAATGACTGCCCATCCCATAGAGCTCACCAACAATCTTCGGCGGGATATATCCTTGTGCTGTCAACTTCACCTCCCCCTTGCTGAGTATCTCCATGAAATGAATCACTTGCCGCATGAGTGGTATGCGCATCATCTCCTCATCGTTAAGTTTGCGGATCTTCACCGGGCTGCGCTCACTGAAGGGCAGATCCAGCATGATGTGCATCTGCTCAGGAGAAAAGCCATGGAAATCTTGCCGTGGGGCAGCATTTCTTCTGCTCATCATCTCTGATAAGTGGGCGTTGATGACGTTGAGGTCGACATGCTTGCCGCTCTTTTGCATCTGGTCTATCCAGGCTTGTAGCTCTCGGGTGATTTCTTTTGTGTCCATCGTCGTTATTTGCGAATTTTCTGTCTTCCCAATTCTGTGATCTTCCAGATACCGTTTTTCTTAGATCCCTCTCTAATAAGATATTCAGATTCAACGGCCTCCTTTATGCAACGGGCTATGGAGCGTCTGGAAATACCAAGGGCCGAGATTAATTCCTCGTAGGTGGAATTCGGCTTCTTCTCCAATTCTAACAATAAGGAATTTAAAGTGCCACTTAAAGTGCCATTTATAGTATCATTTATAGTATCATTTGTGGCACTATAACTCGGACGCTTAAAGTTTATGACAACAAATCCTCCGTCATCTGACCATACTGGCTCCGCTACATTTTGTTCCTTACAAACGGTTATGATTCTTCTGGCTCCAGATCCCCAACTCTCCAGGAACGTTGTTTTGAAGAGTACATTGGCGATAACCGGGTTGTACGGATAAGATCGGTGTGGCTTCTTGATGTTTTCAGGAGTAATCTGTGGTGGAAACTTGCCAGGGCTCTCTATCTCTATGCGGTCATCGTAGATGGCAATGCCAATGGTTAGGTTGTATTTCTCATATTGGCGATGGCAGAGGGCATTGATAAGACCTTCACGCAAGGCAGCAACAGGAACCTCCAGATGCTCTTCTCGCATAATGCCCGTAATCTTGCCACTCAGTGACAGATGTTTGAAGAAGAATGCCATGCCGGCGTCCAGCAGGTTGAAGAAGTTGCCCTCAGCCTGTTGATTATCGATAAACTCCATCTTGTCGTTGCCATAGAAGCGAGCCATGCGGATCATGAACTGTGTATAACCTGTAGTTCTGGTGCCGAATAGCATGACAGCGGCGTTGTTTGGTTGACCATCAGTCAGCAACTCAAGTTTATCCAGCACCTTGTCTATAGGCTCTGTCAATGCAGTAGATGGAACACGTCCGCTCTCTGCACCAAGACGCAACGCACCACGGATACGACTTTCGTCAAGATCCGCAATGGTATAACCCTCGGCCTTCTGACGCTCCCAAGCAAAATATTGGGGACGATGAGCACGAATGCGCTCGTCGAAGAGTTCGCGAGGCATGAGCTTGGTCGTACTCTCTACTCGATAATAGGGACTCCCATTATATGTATAGGGTTCATTGCCCCACACGAATCCATCGAAGTGCATGGCGATGACTTTCTGTCCAGGTCGATCAGGAACATCGATATACTCAATGGGAACTTCTATGGCCGGTTCTAATCCGCTCAAGGCCTGGGATATCTCACGTTGAGTGTTGTCGGTAACAACTTGCCCCAATATTTTCAGAGATTTGGGCGCTACGCCGAAGAAAAGCCAACCACCATTAGTATTGAGGAACGCGCACGCAGAATGCATGCCGTCCTTCAGCTCTCCGGTAGTTTTTTTGAACTCAACAGTTTTTGTCTCGTCGCCAACTACGATGTCTTGCAACTCTTCGAATGTCATAGTCTCACATTATTTCTATGCGCAAATGTAACACTTTTCTTTCAGATGAGCGGCTTATTTCAGCAATTTCATTAAAAGCGCCTGCATTTCTTCTTTCGACATGTTCTGTATGTCCTCCTTCTTAACCGACTCCTCCTGACTGCTGTCGCCCAGATTGAGTAACTTGCTGTTATACTCAAACTGCTTGTCAAGTGGGAAAGAAGCGAGGTAAAGCGCGGTGACCGACTTCTGCGTGGAGTGGCCCATGCATTCTGAGATATACTGCATTTCAACGCCTGCATTGCGAAGGTTGGTGGCGAAAGAGTGGCGAGCCCAAGTACCAGATACAGCTTCCTCCCATCCCAGCACCTCTTTGCAGAGTATCTGCAAGCGTTTCCGCACATTTTGGTTCTCCATGCGAGTACGCTGACGTTTTTCTTCATCGGTTACTGCTTCTTTCAGAATCTCAGGAAAGACCCGCTTGCCTTTCTTTGGTTCAGCAGCAATCTCATCAAGGATGTTCTTCAGCGGCTCGATGATGGGGATGATCACCTCAGCACCATTCTCGCTTCGCCCGGCTGTCTTCTGACGATTGAAACGGAAGGCACGACCGTTAGTGGCGAAGTAATAATCGTCATAGGTGAGTTCACCCTCGTCGGCAAGGTTGAAACCGTTGCAGAGATATTGCACAAGGAAGAGCCCTAACGAGAAGTTTACATTGGCAGTGAAGTCTTTCGGCCATTTGGCTGGGTAGCGTTTCTCCATGAACACCTTATACAACTCGGTCATCTTATCTACATCCAAGAATTCTGCCTTTCTTGTATTCCCTTTCGGGATAACAACGAGGTCATTATCCCTGCGGTTGGAGAACGGATATTCTGCATTGGCAAGCAGGCCGCGTCGGGCACATTCATTCCAGATGACCCGGCATGAGCGAAGGTAGATGCCACGCGTGGTGTCACCAATCTTACCGACGATCTGCCCGTTGCGATCCTTGACGCCGTTCTTCATGCCTTCATTCCATTCTTCCAGTAAAGCCTTGTCAATCTGGAAACCGACCACTTTGTTTTCGCCAAGAATCTTCTTGAAGGACTTCAGAGCACACTCATAGCTCTCTCCTGTTGTGAAGCGGTCATGGGCTTTGAGGTCATCTATCGTCTGCTGCCAAACAGAGATAAACGATTCATCTGGCTCATCGCTGACACCAGTGATGGCAGACCTGATCATCTCCAGGGACAATGGACGACCATTGCCAATTCCCCGGAGCAAGTTGCTATATTGCTCCAATGCTGACAACCACTTCTTTTTCTCAGCGTATTTCTCAGACTTACTCTGACGGATGTTGCAAATCTCAGAGAATTCTACCTCGCTGAAATTTCCACCCAGATGATGATAATAGCGCTGGCGATTAATGTTGAAGCGCAAGGACAACGGGAACTTCACCCTGTCCTTTTTGTTTGTGCGCTTATCCAACGTAATTGCCATTGTGCAGTTGCGCTCAATCTGATTGCCGAATGATGTAGTCAGTTTTACAGCCATATCTTCTATCGTTAATTTTCAATTTAGTTTGCGAACACTTGCGAACACGCCAAACCTCTATAAACAGACCTCATTTATTGCTATCCGAAAGTCACGAAGTTGAATTTCGCGAACACGTCGCGAACACACGAGGCTTTGGTTATAGGGTATTTTGGCGTATCTTTAACGATCACAAAGATACTAACTATTTGAAAATTAACCAAATAAAAATCAGCTAAATATCGTTAAATATTTTCATGTCGGATTCATAATCCGGAGGTCGTGGGTTCGGGTCCCACCCCCGCTACATTAAAAGGAGTTACGAAGATTTCGTAACTCCTTTTTCTTTTACCGGGAAAACAATGGGAAAACACAACTCATTTGAAAACAGCATGATACGCCACTTTCTATCACCCTTATTTTCTTCCGTCCCACAAAACCACCAAGTATCGTGTCCCATCACGACAGACGCAAATCCGTCAGAAATCTGAAACGGGAAAACAATGGGAAAACATTTATTGAGT
>OMUH01000140.1 GCA_900314195.1 uncultured Prevotella sp. | reverse complement strand
CTTACCTTGTCGATGGCAAGCGGAGGAAGGACCAGCAACAGACTGCCGTTTGATGCGTATATATAATAGGTGTCGATGTTCTCACCGTCGTTATATCTTCTTTCAAGTATCTTATGACCCAGTACGTCGGTGAAGACAGTTGTTTTATGGCCGTCCTCATCGGTTGTCGTCACTTTGTCAAGTTGACCGGGAAGATAATAGCCTTTATTTGTGAACACACAATTGCCATTGTTCCACTTTTTAGCGTCAAGCGTGAAGAGCATCACCTTGTTGCTTTGAAGGTCGTTCGTGCCGTACTCTGTCCTGACGCCTTTGTTGTTATTTTTCCACGCAGAGCCAGGACCCAGAACAAATGTCTGACGACTGAGAGGTGACGTCTCGTATGTATGAGCGGTGAACGGCGATTCATCTGAATTGGTGCTTACGGCTTGAGAGGTGAATGCATCGGGAGCGACATACTCTCCTTCGGCTGATGCGGTGACGGCTGGCAACCACTCGTTTGTAAGACGGCTGTAAGGGTCGTACTGCTTCAGCGTTGCTATATCGCTGCCGTTGGGAGAGGCACCCTTCTGAACAGTCTCCTCCAGCCGGCCCAGCTGGTCATAATAATCAATATTGTCAAGACTGGCCGAGCTGTCTGCGTTCAGCCATGTCTTTGTAATTATATAGTTTTCTGATTGTGTCTGAGCGCTGAGCCTGACCGCTCCTTTTATTGCCAGACTGGCAATCAGAAGCAGCGTAAGCGATGTATGGCTGAGCGATGACGGTATATGAATTAATTTCATTGATAATCTTGGTTTCTTATTTTACCATTCAAATTTTACGGATGACTTCTTGTCGTCGATAGCATACTGCAATAAATAAACGCCATGCGGCTGCGTCTGGAGGCTGAAGGTCTCGCTCCATAGGCCGGGCTTACGCTCACACTGCTTACTACGGCACACATTTATTCCGGCAAGGGACCAGACTCCACAGTAGACTTTTGACTTACTGTTTCTCTCATTGGTCTTACCGTTCACTCTGTATGAGAACACAAGTTGCCCGTCGTTGCTCAGCTTCAGGGCATATCCGTCACCTTCAACGTAATATTTGCTTTCGCTGCCATTCCTGCCGCCTATATTTGTTCCACTGGCTCCAGATGAAGCAGAACGTATTTCTTCGTTATCATTATCAACAAGGAGATTCTGTTCAGATGGCGAGATGTAATAGGCTCGTGTAAGAATGGCTTTACCCTGATCATTGATTACCTTTTTCTCTTCCAATATTGGGTAGCGATAGCCGGACGCGTACCAGCGAAGCGTCTCAAAACAGACTTTTTTATCATCGCTAGCAAGTGCGGCAATGATGTTCTTATCATTCCATTTTGCAAGAAGTACACTGTCGGTCACTCCCTTCAAGTCAGCATCTTTTATGCTTACCCTGGCAAAGATTCTCTGCATGATGACATCTTTGATGGTGTCGCCATCATCAATCACGAGTTTGCCGGGCTTTCCAATCTCATTCGTCCATGTGCCGCATTCTTCAAGGTCACGCCCGTTTGTAAAGTTGCCTATGCAGACGAAGTTTCCCTGATAATGGACATCTGAATGAAAATCTTTCGGGACGACAAGTACAGGAGCAAGGTATCTGTAGTTGGCTGTGTGGTTTCTCGCGCCCTTCAGCCATAAGCCGTCAGATGACTCGCTATATTGAAATTTCTGGCCATGGAACAGACAAGAAAGACTGCTGTTCATGACGGTATCGGCTTCATTCCAATAATGGAACTTACTCTTTCTCTTTCCAAACGTAATATCACTAACGCTCCATACTCTCGAGCTGTCACCGGTCGTACTGTCCATCTGGAAGGTGCACTCCTCAACGGAAAGAACATCCCCACTTCTTGGCGTGTGATATTGCGCCATGGCCTCTGCTGATGGGAGCAGAAGCATTGTGCAGCACAAGACTATATCTTCTATTATTTTCTTCATAATATTGACAGCACTTATTCGTTATTCTGATAATGATAGCCTATTGACATTTTGGGTTCAGGCGTAGCTTTATTGGAAGACTGATAGCTCGTACCTGACAGACGGCCGAAGCCGTCGTATGAATAGTTCACGACAGAGCCATCCTCGTTCACTTGCTGTGACACGCCGATAAGCGGCTTGTACTTATACAAATGGACAATGGCATGAGGCAGACTATTTCCAAGTTTATAGAGGTTGTACCAATAAGCCTCAGGCTGACTGTATGTAAACAAAGTACGCACTTTATTATCCGTCATGGAAAGCGCATCACACACCTCATCATACGACGCATTGTAAATCGCTGCAATGGGATACTGGGCATTATATCCGTACAGATAAGTCGCAATCTGACTGCCTCCGTCCTTCGATGCTTGTATCAGCTTGCCAGTATTAACATCATATTTATAATCAATACTGTTCAGCGGCTGACTGTCATCATAAGTATATATTGCCTTTGTCGGGCGGTATATGGGAAGACCGGCAGCTGATGTTCCTATATTTGAATAAGTATTCTCAACCGAGTTGACATTTTCTCCGGATGTGGTATTCTTTGTATGACTTGTCGTCTTCACCACAGGAGAGAGGATATTCTTCTTTGTCATACTTGTGTACGGCTCACAATTGTAATCCATCGGATATTTGTATGTTGTAACAGCATACTCCTCGTCAGTACTCTCTGGATCTTCTGTCTTCCGGCTGATTACATGCTTTGTCGGCAACATCGAGAGCAGATGACCGCAGATATTCGTCATCTCGGTGGTTACGCCCGGCTTACCGTTATAATATAACGTCTGTGTCATTCCTGTCATGTAATGCTTGGGAATGTTGACAGTGGTTATTTTGGTGGTGTGATTGCCTTGGTAGAATATTTCTCCAGGTGTAATGTATAGTAAAGATCCCGAAATCTTTATATATGGCTTATTAATGTCAAATAAAGGTATGTTCTTCAAATAGAATTGCGCAAATTCAAAGCTGCCGATTTTATTACTTCCTTGACCATCGTTGGAATAATGATAAATATCTTGCTCCGAAATAATACCATTTTTTTGATGAATCGTTTTCCTTATCAAATTTCCATATCCTTTAGGCGTATAAACATTCTCATCCATGTTGTAATCACCACCTGAATCACCATTATACCATGCAGAGAATTCTTGAGCACTTCTCGCACTATTGCCTTGGATGTAGTCAGGCATATCATATTCGTAGACAGTATATCCATTATTATCTTTCTCTGTACCTTGATACTCTGTTACTTTTTGATATAACACATTAGCACCGTTATTATATTCAATAGGGATAATGGGAGAGCTACTAAATGTCCGGCAACGAGCCATGTCAATAAAGTAAAGAGTCATAAAATTTTCTGTTTCTGAGTTCTCATACCATTTTAATCGGTTCAGAGAAAAATAATTGAAATCATTATTTATAGGAGAGATTCCACTCCCATCTTCGTTATATTTGAACGTACGGACATTTTCTTTTCCATCTCTTGTAAAAGAGAAGATTTGCTTAACTCTCAGTCCACCAGCATAATAGATATTCTTTTTCCCTTTAACTTGATGTAGATGGTCAGATAAATGAAAGTCCTCATCATAACATCTACTGCCTGGAGGATCAAGATAAACCTGATTAGCCTCAAAGATAAAGGAATCTCTCACGCCGGTTGGATAATCAATAGAAGACAAAGAGCCTCGCTTCATGAATTCCTCATCTGCAGCTCTATTGAACATATCTTTGGAACCAATGGTTATACTGTCATAATTATTACAGTAAACATTCATCTTCATTTGGGGGACCATTGGCCTTATCTGTCCATTGCTAACATAACTGTCTGTATTGTAGCCATTATTATGGTAGCCCCAAAAATCTTTAGCAGGATCACCAGGCCATGGGAATAAGGTAGGCTTGTAATACGAAAATTGGTATGAAACGCTGTCCTTACCTGTTACAAAGCTAACACTTGACAGAAATTGATTCTCACTTTCATCCCATTTGTTTAATTTTAAATAATGAAGATGTATTTCCTTGACTGTCTCTCCTAAAGAATTTGAAATTATAATTTTCTCTAGTCTGTCGTATTTTTTCTCATTATGATTAGATATAAACTTTATAGTATTCCCCTTGAAATTAATACTTGATAGTCTGTTTGTGCAAGGACTGCAATGGCTGTAATAATACAACTCTTTGGGATCTTCTGAATTAACTTTATCATCCAAAATTAATTTTTGGTTAGCTCCTTCCAATCTACCATAAATTACTTTATCATTTTCATGGAAAACGATGACAGGCCTTTTTAGATATTCTTCAGGATGATATGAAAAGCCGTATGGTGCACCAATTCCTTCTCCGTTATTCTCTGATCTAGTCGCAGCACTAACATAACTACAATCGATACTGTCAGACGGACCAATATCCAATGAAAAATTATCCAAGACATTAATATAACTTATATTAAGAGGCACATTATAATTGCTTGGAGATTTCAAATAGTCAAACGAAATACAGTCTAAGCCATCAGCCGAAACCATTTTTGATGCCTTCCAGCCAACCTCTATAGTCCCGTTAAGATCTCTACTTCCATCAAAATAGTAAGTTGTTCCTTTATTATCTGTAAGGACCAAATGACTTCCGCCATCATTTACATTACTTTCAACTCTCACCTTTACATCATTAAAAGGATAACTAATGTAATCATAGCTACTATCCGGCTTCTGTGCATATAAAAACATGCCTTTAGTATCTGCAAGCGTATAGTAATATTGGTCAGGTTGCGTATCGTTGCAATATGGATTAGTGTAATCCATAGCACCGGAAACATAGTCATAACCATTATAGAAAGAACTATTTATCAGATCCTTAGCCAATTTAAACTTGAAATGGTCATCAACTTTGGCCTTAACATTTCTGACAATTGCAGGCTCGGCATGAAGCGTCCATCCTTCACCGACCCAGCCGGAAGGCTCATCTACCTTCAAGCCGGTAGTGTTATAGGATAAAGAAATTGGTAATTTTAAGGAACCACATTCCACAGTGAAGAGCGGAATGGAAATGTCAACAGCGCCAGTTGAATAGTTGACAGGATAAGTAACGTGGGTAATTAGTTTGCTCGCCTCAGGCGTCTTTACAT
>OMUH01000141.1 GCA_900314195.1 uncultured Prevotella sp. | reverse complement strand
ACCCGTTAGCCGATTGACGGTCTGCCCCCGGGGCAGTGAGAATAATAGTTAAATACAATAATGAAAAAGGTTCCGTGGATTTTCTGCGGAACCTTTTTTGTGTTCTCATGCTGCCTGCTCAATGCCTTTTCCCGTCGGACGACAAACATGTCATGGCACAAATCAGTCCCTGCCTTCATCCTCGTTTCATCGCAAGAACAGACGAGTGGCTTATACGAAAAATCTTTACTGCATTCCAATACATACCGTTTTGCAAGCTAAAACGGTCCGTTTTGCAAGCCCAAACGATATTTTTCTGTATGTTGATGAGTATCAGTGAGTAACAAGAATGATCGCTCTCGAGATTTTGTTTGAATAATCTTTACGTTTTGCAATAGCCTTGGCGCTCTCCCAGACTCGGTCTGTCACCGTCCATTTGCCTTCAATGCAACAAGTCGTCCGTGTTAGACGTCTATGCGCTAATGTGCGGCAATCACTCACTTCGTGGCGGTCCCGCAGCGTATAATGCCAGCCATGCTGCGGCGACCTCAGTTAGTGGCGAACAGCAAACGGCAGGATATCCACTGCCGCAGGCCGCCGGCTGATGTCCGGTTGCTGTCCCACCGTCGCAGGATTCTGCCGGAACGGATAAGCCCAATCGCCCGTGAGCGGCTGAAAAACAATCTGACGCGTGCCACGAAAATATCCCGCCACGACCGACGACGGAACCCCTTCTCGTTCGTCTTAGTATTAAACGCAACCTATGAAGAAATCTATCGCGGCCCTTACAGCCTTTATCATCATACTCATCACATCACTGCCGTCGGCGGCACAGTACAAACTATGGTACAAATCGCCGGCGCAGGTGTGGACCGATGCCCTTCCCCTGGGCAACGGCCGCCTTGGAGCAATGGTCTACGGCATTCCGGCCACAGAGAGGATTGGTCTCAACGAGGAGAGTATATGGACCGGACAACCCAATGACAACGCCAACGGCGAGGCCCGCGAGGCCATCCCCGTCATCCAGCGGCTTCTCTTTGATGGACGTTACCGTGAGGCCGAGAAGATGGCGTCGGCCAAGGTGATGTCGGCAACGAACTGGGGCATGGCCTACCAGACCTTTGGCGACGTTTTTATCTCTACGCCCGGTGCCGCCAACTACTCACGCTACTACCGCGAGCTCAGCCTCGACTCGGCGCGGACTCTGACCCGTTATACCGCCGGCGGCGTCGACTACGAGCGTGAGGTCATCACCTCGTTTGCTGACAGTGTCGTCACTGTTCACCTCACGGCGAGCCAGCCGGGGCGGATAACGTTCAACGCCAACTTTGCGTCGCCCCATGACGACGTCATCATCAGCAGCGACGGCGACGAGGTGACGCTCGAGGGTGTGACCTCGAAACTTGAGAACTGCAAGGGAAAAGTGCGGTTCATGGGTCGCATGACGGCCGTCACGAAGGGCGGACAGCTGTCGTCCCGCGACGGCATCCTGACAGTGACGGGTGCCGACGAGGCCACGATATACATAGCTATTGCCACCAACTTCGTGAACTATAAGGACATCAGTGCCGACGAAAAAGCACGCAGTGAGCACCAGCTGCGCACGGCCATGACCCACGACTACGCCGACGCCCGTCGCCGGCATGTGGCCATCTACCGGTCGATGCTTACGCGGGCGTCGCTCTTCCTCGGTGCCGACAGCCATCCGTCGATGGCCACCGACGAGCGCCTCGCCGCCTTCCGCGATGCCGACGACAACTGGCTCTGCGCCACCTATTTCACCTTCGGCCGCTACCTACTTATCTGCTCGTCGCAGCCCGGCGGTCAGGCCGCCAACCTGCAGGGTATATGGAACGACAAGATGTTTCCCTCTTGGGATTCGAAATATACCACGAATATCAACTTAGAGATGAACTACTGGCCCTCCGAGCCGACGAATCTCAGCGCTCTCAACGAGCCCCTGTTCCGGCTTATCCGGGAGGTCAGTACGACGGGAACCGCCACGGCGCGCACGATGTACGGCAAGGATGGATGGGTGCTCCATCACAACACCGACATCTGGAGGGTCACGGGAGGTATCGACCACGCCGCGAGCGGAATGTGGATGACCGGTGGAGCGTGGCTCTCGGCCCACCTCTGGCAACATTATCTCTTCACCGGCGACCGCGATTTCCTGGCCCGTGCCTACCCGATAATGAAGGGCGCGGCCCGCTTTCTCGACGAGATGCTCATCAGGGAGCCCGCCAACGGATGGCTTGTCATATCGCCGTCGGTGTCGCCGGAGAACACCCATCCCTCGCCCGAGGGCAAGGTGCCGCTCAGCTATGGTACGACGATGGACAACGAACTTATCTACGAGCTGTTCAACAACGTCGCTGCGGCAAGCAGGATCCTCGGTGTCGACGATACGCTCCGCACCCACCTCGCGCAGCGTCTCGCCCTTATGCCGCCGATGCAGATAGGCCGTTGGGGACAGCTCCAGGAGTGGCTCGACGACTGGGACGCCCCTGCCGACCATCACCGTCATGTCAGTCATCTCTACGGACTGTTCCCCGGCAGTCAGATCTCGCCCTACCGCACCACCCAGCTCTGCTCGGCTGCCCGCACGTCGCTCGTCCATCGCGGCGATGCCAGCACGGGATGGTCGATGGGTTGGAAGGTCTGCCTGTGGGCACGCCTCCTCGACGGCAACCACGCTTATAAGCTCATCCACGACCAGCTGACGCTCACCGATGACCGCTTTGTGGCCTACGGCACGAACAAGAAGAGGGGCGGCACCTACCGTAACCTCTTCGATGCCCACCCGCCATTCCAGATTGACGGCAACTTCGGGTGTACGGCGGGCATCAGCGAGATGCTCCTCCAGAGCCACGATGGGTGCGTGAGTGTCCTGCCGGCGCTCCCCGACGCATGGAAAGCCACCGGTGAGGTGAAGGGATTGAAGGCCCGCGGCGGTTTCGAAATCGTCGACATGAAGTGGACCAACGGCAGGATAACGGCGCTGACGGTCCGGTCGGCCCTCGGCGGCAACCTGCGGCTGCGCCTGCCCCAGACCTTGAAAGGCTACCGTCGCGCCCACGGCGACAATCCCAATGCGTTCTTCGCCCTCCCGCAGCCGAAGGCTGTCGTCAGTCATTCCGAGATCAGTCTTGAGAAGGTCAGTGTCCCACGGTCGTGGACTTACGACATTCCGACGGCGCCGGGACAGACACTCCGCATACTCTGATGCAACAAACTATACGATAAATCTGTTAAGACAAAGATAAATTATGATGAAAAATAAGATATTCAGAAAAGTCTTTCTGTCGGCAATGGCCGCTGCCGCAATCACGACAACGGCCATTGCCGGCTGTCCTAAACCATGGGACAACGGCCGGCTGATGGTGTCGTCGAATCACCGTTTCCTCCAGTTTGCCAACGGAAAGCCGTTCTTCTGGCTCGGCGATACGGGCTGGCTGCTGCCGCAGCGCCTAGACCGCAATGAGGTGGCCTACTATCTCAGGAAGTGCCGCGATGCCGGATATAATATGGTTCAGGTCCAGGTGCTCAACGATGTGCCCTCGATAAACCTCTACGGACAGATGTCTAATCCACATGGATGGGATATGACGAAAGCCGATCCCGATGGCGTCTATTCCTATTGGGATCACCTCGACTTCATCGTCAAGACCGCGGCCGACAATGGAATATACGTCGGGATGGTGGCCATCTGGGGCACACAGGTGCAGGAGGGGCGCATCAACTCGGCTCAGGCTAAGGCCTATGGGCAGTTCCTCGCCAAGAGATACAAGGACTGTCCGAACATCATCTGGATTATGGGTGGCGACATCAAGGGCGACATCCACCCGGAGGTGTGGAACGCTATGGCCACGGCCATCAAGTCCGTCGACCGCAACCATCTCATGAGCTACCACCCCCGCGGTCGCTATACGTCGGCGCGGTGGTGGAGTAAGGCACCGTGGATAGACTTCCACATGTTCCAGAGCGGCCACCGTAAGTACGGCCAGCGCATGGGCAATGCCGACTATCCCATCCCCGACAGCACCGAGGAGGACAACTGGATGTATGTCGACTCGACATGGGCGCATGGTCCCGTGAAGCCCGTCATCGACGACGAGCCGAGCTATGAGGACATACCGAAGGGACTCCACGACCCCAACGAGCAGCGCTGGCAGGACTACGACGTGCGCCGTTATGCCTACTGGAGTGTCTTTGCTGGCAGCTTTGGTCACACCTATGGCCACAACGCCATCATGCAGATGCTCAAGCCCGGCTATATAACCGGTTACGGCAGCGACGGAATGGAGAAGTCGTGGTATGCCGCTCTCAACGATCCGGGCTACAATCAGATGCGGTTCGTGAAGGACCTTATGCTCTCGTTCCCCTATTTTGAGCGCGTCCCCGACCAGACGATCATTGCCGGACGCAACGGCAGACGGTACGACCGGCTCATCGCTACGAGGGGCAACGACTATTTGATGGTGTACAACTACAACAGCGTTCCGATGCCCATAGATATGAGGAAGATCAGCGGGGCGAAGAAAAATGTGTGGTGGATGGATGCCGCTACGGGCGCGCTGACGTTCATAGGTACCTTCGGCAACGGTACGAAGACGTTCTTCCAGCAGAATCCACATAGGGGAACGCCCAACGACGGGGTGCTCATCGCTGTCGACGCCGACAAGGACTATATCAGTAAGGAGCAGAAAACGATTGCCGTGAGGACCGGAAGCGGGCACGAAAGGAACCTTGAGGAATGACCGGTGGCAACGGCTGCTGCCATAAGATAACGACTGTCAGTATGAAAAAGAATCTTATCATCTTACTTCTGATGATTCTTCCGCTGCGGGCCTTGGCCGGCGGAATATCGCTCTACGACCTTAGGGTTGAGGGACTTACGTGCCCGTTAGGCATTGATGTCGCCACTCCGAGATTCTCGTGGAAGATAAAATCGGACCGGGATAACACCATTCAGACGGGTTACGAGATTCTCGTGGCGTCGACAAAGGAAAAACTCGATGCCGGCGAGGGCGACCTGTGGAACTCCGGACTGGTAGCGTCGGATGCCCAGTTGTGGATTCCCTACGGTGGCGCAGGCTTCTCCGACAACCAGCGGGTGTGGTGGAAGGTGCGCATAACAACAAATAAGGGGAGGTCGGACTGGAGCGACGTTCAGACCTTCGGCATAGGCCTGCGGGGCGAGACCCACTGGAAGGGACGGTGGATAGGACTTGAGAGTCTTGTCGACGGCGACGCTGTGGGCCTGCATACGCGGTTGAAGGCGAGATACTTGCGGCGGGAGTTCACAGCCCGCGACTCCATAGTGAGGGCTACAGCCTATGTCGCCGGGTTCGGACTTTATGAGTTCTATGTCAACGGACTGACCATCGGCGAGCATGAGGTGCTGCGGCCGGTGCCCTCGGATTTCCGTAAGACGGTATATTACAACACTTATGACATTACGGAGGAGCTGAGGCCGGGGGAGAAGAATGCCATTGCCATCGTCCTCGAGGCTGGCAGGGTGTTTCCGCCAAGGCAGGAAAAACCGTACAAGACACCCTACTTCGGACTGCCGAAGTGCCGCATCAACGTTATCGTGGAGTACGCCAACGGTAGGCGGGAGACATGGGCTACCGATGAGAAATGGAAAATCTCGACCGACGGACCGGTCCTCTCGGCCAACGAATACGACGGTGAGGTGTATGACTCTCGACTTGAACACGACGGCTGGAACGATGTGGGCTTCGACGACAGCGGATGGTATCAGGCTCAGAGAGCGGCCATTCCGGAGGGCACTCTGCGCGCTCAGATGACGCCTAACATGGTTGTCGGCTATGGCCCGGTGGACAAACAGTCGATGCGGAAGTGGGGCAATGGGGTGATTGTCGACTTCGGACAGAATATGGCAGGATGGGTGCTGACGAGTGTCCGCGGCAATGCCGGCGATACAATCCGCATCAAATATGCCGAGAAACTCGACTCTGCCGGTGGCCTCTACACGGCAAATCTGCGCAACGCCCAGGCTGAGGATGTCTATATCTGCAACGGAAAGAGCCGCGAGTGGTTCCCCTCGTTCGTCTACCACGGGTTCAGATACGTCTACGTCACGGGTCTGCGCAATGCCTCCGTCGACGATTTCGTGCCTTGCGTCGTAGCCGACAGAATGCGGACTACGGGCCATATCGCCACCGCCGATAGTATCCTTAACAAGGTGCTGCACAACGCCCGGTGGGGCATTTTGAGCAACTATAAGGGCATGCCCGTCGACTGTCCGCAGCGCAACGAGCGCCAGCCGTGGCTCGGCGACCGCACCGTGGGATGCCTCGGAGAGTCGTTCCTATTCGACAACGAGCGTCTCTACGCCAAGTGGATGCGCGACATTGCTGAGGGGGTGAGGTCGGATGGGGCAATCTCCAACGTCACACCGGCGTTCTGGAACTACTATGAGGATAATATGACGTGGCCGGCCGTGTTCCCCTTCGCATGCGATATGCTCTACGAGCAGTACGGCAACAGCCAGCCGATAGTCGACTGCTACGGGGCAATGAGGAAGTGGCTGAATCACATGATTACCGAATATGAGCACGACGGAATCATGACCAAGGATAAATACGGCGACTGGTGTGTGCCGCCGGAGAAGCTGACGATGATCCACTCTAACGACCCCGCGAGGCAGACCGACGGTAGTCTCATCTCGACGGCGTATGCCATAAGGGTGCTGCAGCTCATGAAGAAGTTTGCGGAGATAAAGCTCCGTGACGGCAATGCGGCCGAGGAGGTGGCCCTGAAGGCCGATATGGCCGAATACACTGAGCGACAAAAGGTTATGACTGAGGCCTTCAACCGGCGCTTCCTGACCGTGAAACGGGGCACGTCGGTGCGCCCGGGACATGTGCTGTACCCCGACAGCGTGTTCTACGGCAATAATACGGCAACGGCAAATCTGCTGCCACTGGCCTTCGGAATCGTCCCCGACTCGGTGAAAGATGATGTCGTCAGGAATGTCGTACGTAATATTATAGTTACCGGAAACGGTCATGTGACATGCGGAGTGATAGGCATCAGCTGGCTCATGAGGGGACTGAGCGACAATGGCTTTGCCGATGTGGCCTACATGTTGGCCACTCAGCGCAAGTATCCTTCGTGGGGATACATGACCGAGAATGGTGCCACAACGATATGGGAGCTGTGGAACGGCGATAAGGCAAACCCGTCGATGAACTCCGGAAACCATGTCATGCTGCTCGGCGACCTCCTTACATGGTGCTATCAATACCTTGCCGGAATAAGGCAGGCGGCCGGAAGTACGGCTTATAAGCATATCGTCCTGAGACCGTCGTTTGAGATTGAGGACTGTTTCAGTATCGATGCAAGCTACGAGACTCCCTATGGAATGGTCAAAAGCCGGTGGCACAAGACCCTAGAACGGCTCCACTGGGAGGTGGAGATACCCGCAAACACAACGGCGGAGGTGTGGCTGCCCGACGGAAAAGTGAAGAATATTGGAAGCGGAAAATACACTTTCGACTGCCCGATACCACATAAGGATGCTAAGATCTTGAGGGATGAGTTCCTCTATGAGTATGCTCCGTTCTATTCGGCGCATGCTTCTACCATCACCGAACTGAAGAACGGCGACCTCCTTGCGGCCTATTTCGGGGGTACGTGGGAGCGGAATTCTGACTGCTCAATATGGATCAGCCGACGGAAAAAAGGCTCCGACCACTGGGATGCGCCCGTGAAAGTGGCCGACGGAGTGCTCTCCGGCACTGCCGACGGACCGAAAGGAGGGGCCGCAGAGCGCAAGGCTTGCTGGAATCCGGTGCTCTTCACCATGCCCGACGGTGAGGTGCTACTCTTCTTCAAGATAGGAAAGGATGTCCCCGACTGGCAGGGATGGGTCGTAAAGTCGTACGACAACGGAAAGACTTGGACCCGCAAGGAGATGCTGCCGAAAGGATTTATCGGTCCGGTGAAGAACAAACCGGAGCTTATCGGCGACAGACTGATTTGTCCGTCGAGCACGGAGGGAAAGTGGTGGACATTCCATGTGGAGATTTACGACGTGAAGACGAAGCAGTGGAAGTATGTCGGACCGGTGCCGGCCGATTCGGCCCTGCTCACCGACGACGGCAATATGCACCCCATAAAGTGTATTCAGCCAAGCATTCTCCGACTCGGCGATGGTAGGCTGAAGGTGCTCATGCGCACCCATAACGGCAAGCTGGCAACGTCGTACAGCAGTGACAATGGCGACACGTGGTCGGCGGTGACGCTCACCAGCATCCCCAACAATCAGAGCGGCACCGATGCGGTGACGCTGAAGGACGGCCGTCATGTGCTCGTTTACAATGATTTTGAGACTGTCATGGGCACGAAGAAAGGACCGCGGACACCGCTCTGCATTGCCGTCAGCGACGATGGGGAGCACTTCAGACCTTATGTCACGCTCGAGGACAGTCCTGTAGACCAGTATTCTTACCCCGCCGTAATACAGGGAAGTGACGGTAATCTGCATGTCGTTTACACGTGGCGGCGACTGCGGATAGCCTATAAGGAAATAAAATTGAAATGATGAAGAAAATCAAGACAATCAAGACAATACTTATTCTGATATTGTTCCTCGCCAATCTCACTGCCGGTGCGCAGAAAGTGAGTATCGCGACGGAGCAGAACGCATCGGAGAGGGAACTCTTTGCAGCTGAATATCTGCATAAAAAGCTTGCCGCTCTGGGCTATACGATAGTCGGGAGGGGTGCCGATTACCGTATCTCGCTGGTCCAGGCAAAGGACACAACGGGACTGAAACGCGAGGGGTTTACCATCAGAAGCCACGGCAAGACAATACGCGTTACGGGCAACGACGGCAGCGGCGTGATTTACGCTTGCAACGAAATTGCCGACAGGGCGCGCCGGACGGGTAGCCTGAAGATGCCATCCGTGGTCAGCGACGCACCGGAAATGGTGCTTCGTGGGGCTTGTGTGGGACTACAGAAGACAACCTATCTGCCCGGACACGGGGTCTATGAGTATCCTTATACGCCCGAGAATTTCCCGTGGTTTTATGACAAGGAGCTGTGGATAAGGTATCTCGACATGCTCGTCGACAACAGAATGAACTCGCTGTATCTGTGGAACGGACATCCGTTTGCGTCGTTAGTGCGGTTGAAGGACTATCCTTTCGCCGTTGAAGTCGACAGTGCCACTTTCGCAAAAAACGAGGCGATGTTCTCCTTTCTCACCAAGGAGGCGGCACGAAGGGGAATATATGTCATCCAGATGTTCTACAATATAATCGTCAGCAAGCCTTTTGCCGACCACTACGGGATAAAGACGCAGGACCGCCACCGTCCCATCAGTCCGCTGATAAGCGACTATACGCGGAAGTCGATAGCCGCTTTCATCAAGAAATATCCCAATGTGGGACTCTTGGTGTGTCTCGGGGAGGCCATGGATACATACGATGATGATGCGGAGTGGTTCACTAAAACAATCATCCCGGGAGTAAAGGATGGTCTCAAAGCGCTCGGCAGGACCGATGAGCCGCCTATCCTTCTACGTGCTCACGACACTGACTGCGAGAGAGTTATGAAGGCGGCGCTGCCCATTTATAAGAATTTGTACACCATGCATAAGTATAATGGTGAGTCGCTGACGACCTATCAGCCGCGTGGCCCGTGGGCGGAAATACACCGAAAACTGGCCTCTCTCGGTACAACACATATCGAAAATGTACATATCCTGGCCAATTTGGAACCATGGCGGTGGGCATCGCCGAGGTTCACCGAGAAAGCGGTGCAGGCTATGCACGACGTCCATCATGCCAACGCCCTGCATCTTTATCCGCAGGCTTCGTACTGGGACTGGCCTTACAGTGCCGATAAACTGCCCGGAGGCGGCCGCGAATATCAGCTTGACCGCGACTGGATGTGGTATGCTGTGTGGGGAAGATACGCATGGAACTGCCGTCGCGACAGCGTCGGTGAGGCCCGCTACTGGGATGGAAGGCTTGCCGATTTCTACGGAATCGATGGTCGTGATGATGCCCGTGGGGCTGATCTTATACGCAAAGCCCTCGACGAAAGTGGAGAGATAGCACCAAAACTGCTGCGCAGATTCGGTATTACGGAGGGAAACAGGCAGACTTTGCTACTCGGAATGTTTATGAGCCAGCTCGTCAATCCTTATAAATATACTATCTATCCGGGCTTTTATGAGAGTTGCGGACCGGAGGGCGAGAAGCTGATAGAGTATGTAGAGAAGGAGTGGAAACACCAAAGTCACAAGGGAGAACTTCCCCTTGATATTGTGAATCAGACCATTGCACACAGCGAGGAGGCCGTTGCTGCCATCGATTCAGCGTCGACCTGCGTCACAAAGAATACCGGGGAGTTCGCTCGTCTGCGCAACGACATGCACTGTTATCGCGAGTTCGCTTACTCGTTCGGACTGAAGGTCAGGGCTGCCCGGCACGTCTTGAACTACAAATGGAGCAAGGACATCGGCGAACTCGATGCTGCTGTACCTCTGCTCGAGAAGAGTCTGGACAACTACCGGTGTCTCGTCGGCCTCACGAAGGATAACTATCTCTACGCCAATAGTATGCAGACGGCGCAGAGACGCATACCTATCGGTGGTGACAACGGAAAGATGAAGACGTGGGCGGAATTGCTCCCAGAGTATGAAAAGGAGCTTCAGAACTTGAAGAAGAATATCTCCATGCTTAAGGCAAAGGCTGCCGGCACGTACAAGGAAACTGCCGAAGAGATAAAACCACTGCGTAATGCCGGTGTACAGAATGTCGTTCTTGTCGCCCGACCCGACGGTAATAACGCTTCTGCGGCACCGAAGAGAACTTATGCCGAGCTCCGGCAGATAACCAAGGGTACCCGTCTGTTCACCGATATTGACAGCATTGTCACTGCCGTAGCCCCTGAGTTGGAGGGTATGAAGGCCATACCGCTGTCATATTGGGATATGAAAAAAGAGGCCACCGTGATTGATTTCACGGCTAAAAAGCCCGTTACCATGCTCGTGGGATACTTCCGCGACGACCAGATAAAGTATGCTCCGGCCCCAAAATTGGAAACCGATGCGTCGGCTAACGACTATGGTCAGGCTGAGGCTGTGCTCACATCGGCAATCCAGGTTGACGGTATGCCGCAGGTGAATGTCCATCCCTATCACTTCGGAGCCGGACATCACACTCTCTCGCTGCCCAAAGGAATACTCCTTATCCTCGGTTTTGCCGACAGCGAGCCCGCTCAACGCGACTGCGGACTGTCGGGGTCGGATAAGTCAATAGACTGGTTGTTCCACTAATGCCAGTGCGGTAAGTAGGGAGGACGACACTCTTAGGATGCTGAGTGTGCCGTTTGAGTGCGCTGAATGCATCATTTGCAGACACCAAGTGTGCCATTTGGAAACGTTAAAACAGCCGTCAAAATGCGCTTGCGGGGCAATTTAACAGTCCGACGGGTGTTATTTCTATATGCGGAAGAGACAATATCGAAAGATGGTTTGGCGCTGTCAGTTGTCAAAAACGGGCGGCGGAAAATGACGGAGCCAACTATGTGGAACAGCAACAAGAAGACGATGAAGAGAGAAACGATAATATTTTGTCTGTTGTTTACGGCCTGCCGGCTGCTTGCCAGTGTGCCCGACACGGTCATGAATGCAATATACAACGAGGTCAAAACGCCGTTTAAATACGGTCTTGTGGTCGCCCCCACCGACAACAACCACAAGATCGACTGTCCGATGGTGTTCAACGAGAACGGCAAATGGTTTATGACCTACGTCGTTTACAACGGCAGCGACGGACTCAACGGCCGTGGCTACGAGACGTGGCTGGCCACATCGACCGACCTCCTGCACTGGACGACACTTGGAAGGGTGCTGTCGTATAAGACCGGCGGATGGGACCGGAACCAGCGGGCGGGCTATCCGGCTCTCATAGACTGGGCGTGGGACGGCTCCTACTCGATGAAACAATACAAAGAAAAGCATTGGATGTCGTACTTCGGAGGTGCCGGTACCGGCTATGAAGCTGTGCGTGAGCCGCTTAGTATAGGCATGGCATCTACTGACAGCGACCTGACGAAAGCCCACGAATGGCAAACTCTGCCGTGGCCAGTACTCTCCTATAATGACAAAAAGGCCCAGTGGTGGGAAACATTGACCCAATACAAGAGTACAGTATACTACGACAGCCTGCTGACTCTCGGCTCACCGTTTGTCATGTTCTACAATGCCGGAGGTGTAAACCCGCGGAATCATCTCAAGGCCGAGCGCATAGGCATCGCCCTTAGTTCCGATATGCGACACTGGCACCGTTTCGGCGGTAATCCCGTCTACAGCCACGAGCAGCCCGGAATGATTACCGGCGATGCGCAGATAGTGAGGATGAACACCGCTAAATTGAGCAGTTCAACTTCCGGCAGCACCTTGTACGTGATGTTCTACTTTGCCGCTTACAATCCCGCCCGACCCTACAACGCCTATAATACCTTCGCTGTCAGCCGCGATCTCGTCCACTGGCAGGACTGGAACGGTCCCGACCTCATCGTCCCGGGGAAATCTTACGACGACATGTTTGCCCACAAAAGTTACGTTCTAAAGCATAATGGGGTCGTATATCATTTCTATTGCGCCGTCGACAATGGCGGTCAGCGCGGCATAGCCGTAGCTACGAGTGAGCCTATGGGACGCAGCAGCGTTGCTTTCCCGCCCTTGGAAAACCATGGCCCGCGCCTGATGACCGACTTCAGCAAGGGCTGGAGAGCACGGGTGACGGCCTCCAATCAGCCACTTGCGTACCACGAGGACCAATGGCACGACGTGACCGTGCCGCATAACTTCGACAGTTACTATGGCTACCGGCAACTGCGCCACGGCAATTTGCACGGTACGGCTGAGTACGAGAGGAGTTTCATTACCGCGCCAAAGGCCGGGAAACGCTATTTCTTGAACTTCGAAGGCATCGGAACCTATGCCACCGTGACTGTCAACGGCCACACCTTCGACCGTCGTGGGGTGGGGCGGACGACGCTGACTCTCGATATTACACCCTATCTGAAAACAGAAAACAAGCTGAAAATCACTGTCGAGCATCCCGAGATGATTACCGACATGCCGTGGGTGTGCGGTGGATGCTCATCAGAATGGGGCTTCTCAGAGGGCAGCCAGCCCTTTGGCATCTTCCGTCCTGTAACATTTGTCGAGACAGACGAGGTCAGAATAGAGCCCTTTGGCGTCCACGTGTGGAGCAATGCCGCCTGCGACAGTACCTTCATAGAGACCGAAATACATAATTATGGCACCTCGGATGCACATATACAACTTGTCAGTAAGATGAACCAAAGCGACGGAAAGACCTTCTTCCGTCTGCCCGTCGACACCCTTGTCGGGGCCGGACGGTCCATCACCATCCGCCAGGCGGCGGCAACGTCCGCTGCCCACCGTTGGGACATCGGCGACCCTTACCTATACACCTTGGCCTCGTTGATTAAGCGTGACGGCAGGACCACCGATGCTGCCGAAACCGAATTTGGCTACCGAAGCATCTCCTGGCCTGCGCGGCGGTCACCCTTCGACCACCACGGCCAGTTTCTCCTTAACGGTCATCCAGTCTTCATCAACGGCACATGTGACTACGAGCATCTCTTCGGCAATAGCCATTCGTGGAGTCACGAGCAGGTAGCGGCACGCGTAAAAATGATGCGCAAGGCCGGATTCAATGCCTTCAGAGAAGCCCATCAGCCCCATAACCTTTATTATCAGCGACTTCTAGACGAACAAGGAATGCTCTTCTGGAGTCAGTTCTCGGCCCATATCTGGTATGATACTCCCCAGTTTCGTGAGAATTTCAAGACCTTCCTGCGACAGTGGATAAAGGAACGCCGTAACTCGCCGAGCGTCATTCTATGGGGATTGCAGAACGAGAGCGTGCTGCCTAAGTACTTTGCCGAGGAGTGTACTGCCATAATCCGCGACCTCGATCCTACATCGCGCGACCAGCGTATGGTGACGACATGCAACGGAGGAGATGGCACCGACTGGAACGTTGTACAGAACTGGAGCGGCACCTACGGCGGGTCGGCCGACAACTACGGACGGGAGCTGAAACACGACGACCAGCTGCTGAATGGTGAATATGGCGCTTGGCGCACGTTGGGGCTGCGGACTGCAACAGCTGACGGTGCTTGTGGAACCTCCACAGCCGCCGCTCCCAAGTATTCCGAGGACGCCTTTGCGTCACTGCTGCATAAGAAAGCAACGTTGGCTTACGCCTCCCGCGACAGTGTCTGCGGCCATTTCCAGTGGATATTCGTATCTCACGACAATCCAGGTCGTGTGCAACCCGATGAGGCTTTGCGCAGAATTGACAAGGTGGGGCCTTTCAACTATAAAGGTCTTCTGTCGCCGTGGGAACAGCCTACGGAAGGATTCTATATGTACCAGCGCCTCTGCGGACCCTCTTCCGACCACAATGGCAACGGCGGAGACACGCTCCTGAGGACTGCCGCCGACATAAACCCGGTATCGACGGAGCCCGCTGCCGGATACACCTATCTATATCGTGTTAACTGCGGGGGCGACGCATACCATGACAAGTACGGAAATGTGTGGGCGCAGGACTCCCGCAAGTGGTCGCACTCGTGGGCAGAGCCCTTCGCCGACCGCGGGAGCGCTGATACCACAACCACGATGATAAGTCCGTTTGCGGCCTCGCAGGGCCACATCAGCGACAATATCCACGGCACTACCGACCATGACTTGTTCCGTTATTTCCGTTGGGGTCGCGACCGGCTGAGTTATTCGTTTCCTGTCGACGACGACAGTCTGTACCGTGTGGAGCTCTATTTCACTGAGCCGTGGCTAGGCCGTGGCAATCTTTCCGGCGACGATTGTGAGGGAGAGCGTCTGTTCTCCGTGGCTGTCAACGACAGTGTGGTCGTCGGCGACCTCGATATTTGGGCCGAGTCGGGATGGGCCGGCGCCCTGAAGAAGACCTTTATGGTCAGGGGACGCAACCGAACCATCGACATACGGTTTCCGGAGACGAAAGCCGGTGAGGCCGTCATAAGTGCCATCGCTATAGCCCGTGCGGGTCGCTGTGCTGTTCCCGCCACTCTGCCGTTGTCGTCTCTGCCAGCCAATTATTGGCGGAATCTCGATGCCGATACCCTTTCGCGCTATCCCAAAGCCTTGCTGCCGAAAGACAGTGAGGCCTTCCCCGCTGTGAAATACCTGTCTGTCGGTCCTGCGCTATGGACCATCACGCCCGGTGTGGGCCGTGAATATGCGCTGCGGTTCCGCTATAAGAACACTACCGCTGCGGCCATTACCGGACGGCTGCAGGTAGCTGACAGCAAAGGAACGCTCGTCGTCGACCGTGACATCACGTTCCCGCCGACGCCGAATAAGTTCAAGACGGTGGCCACCACGACCGCCACGCAGATTAACGCCGGTCATTACAAAGTGACTGTCAGAGGTGCGTCAGGTGTCGTTTTTGACTATCTCGAAGTTCAATAAAACCCATTTGTTTCGCCGCCGACAGTTGTTTTGCCTCATGCAGCCGCCGGCAGCGGAATCGACAACAATACAGAATGAAGAAGATTCTCTTTATATCAGCCTTTTCGCTGTTGCCGCTCGTGACTCTCGCGGGTGGGCAGTCGGACTCACGTCTTAACGGTCAGACCATGGCTAATACCGTCGCCGAGCATAGAGACTGGGAGGACGAGCATGTCCTTTGCATCAACCGTGAACCGGCACGCAGTGATTTTTTTACCTTCACGGCGCACCCCGGCGACAGTCAGATGACCCTCGACGGACAGTGGAAGTTCTCGTGGACAAAGACCTTTGAGGAGCGGGTGCCCGATTTCTACACCACGACTTTCGACGACCGGCGGTGGAAAGATTTCCCCGTTCCAGCCAACTGGGAGGTAAACGGCTGCGGAACACCATTATATATTTCTGCCGGATACCCGTTCCGGATTGACCCGCCGCGGGTAACATCAGAGCCCAAACACGACTGGACGACATTCATCGAGCGGTCGCCGACGGGCCAGTACCGCCGGTGGTTCACCATGCCCGGCGTGTGGACCACAGGCCAGACATTCATACGTTTCGACGGCGTGATGTCGGCATTCCACGTCTGGGTCAACGGTCAGGCTGTTGGCTACAGTCAGAGTTCGTTTGATGCAGCCGAATTCAATATCACTCCTTATCTAAAACCGGGTGCCAATCTTGTAGCTGTTGAGGTGTATAAATACAGCGACGGCAGCTATCTCGAGGACCAGGACTTCTGGCGCTTCGGTGGCATACAGCGCGATGTGACCCTCTTCCACACCCCCGACATCACCCTTTCGGACATTGCCATACGCACGGAACCGGTGTCGATGACGATGGAATCGCCCGACTACAGGCTACTCATAAACCCTCAGCTGCGCGTCTATGGGCGCGAGAACGGCGACGGCTGTACCGTCAGAGCCACTCTCCTCGACGCCGACGGACGGCAGGTAGCCACAGCCACGGCCGATGGCGCCGCCATTCTCGACCTCAACCACAAGGCTCGGAATATGAACGAGTGGTATCCTCAGCGCGGGATAACGAAGTTTGGACGCATAGTCATGAACGTTGCGTCGCCTCATGAGTGGACCGCCGAGACGCCTTACCTATATACCCTCCGCATGGCCGTTGCCGACTCTACGGGCCGCACCGTCTGTCAGACTCAGCAGCACGTGGGTTTCAGATGGATAAAAATCAACGGAGGACAAATCCTCATAAATGGTAAACCGATAAAGATCCGTGGTGTCAACCGCAATGAGTTCGACCCTCTGACTGGCCGTGTGATGACAGAGAGTCGCATGCAGCAGGACATCCGACTGATGAAAAAGGCCAATATCAATGCTGTGCGGACGAGCCACTACCCCAATTGTCCGCGATGGTACGACCTCTGCGACTCGGCCGGCATATATGTTATGGACGAGACGAACGCCGAGACTCACGGTCTGCGCGGCACTATCGCCACATGGCCTGACTGGACGGCGGCGTTCCTGGAGCGCACGCAGCGCATGGCCGAGCGCCATAAGAACCATCCGGCGGTGATATTCTGGAGCTTGGGCAACGAGAGCGGTTACGGTGCGAGTCACGGGGCTATGGCCGGATGGCTTCATACATTCGATCCTACTCGCCCCGTGGCCTATGAGGGTGCTCAGACTCCTTATGTCAGGGACGCCGACGGGACTGATGAGAACCACTTCCCCTACACCGATCCGGCCTGCGTGGATATTATGGAGCGTTTCTATCCGCGTGTAGAGCAGGAATATCTGAACTTTGGCGTGAAGGGCGTTGGGGGCGAGGAACGGCCTGAGAATGCCCGGTGGGAGCATCTCTTCGACCTTGCAAACCGACAAAACGACGACCGTCCCATCGTCGCAGCCGAGTATGCCCACTGCATGGGCAACGCCTTGGGCAACTTCAAGGACTATTGGAATGAGTTCTATGCCCATCGCCGTCTTGCCGGAGGATTCATCTGGGACTGGGTAGACCAGGCCATTGGCGAGAAAGTTGGTAGCGATGCTACCGGTAAGGGGCGTAAGCCGTCGGCAACTGTGCACTATCATTTCGGCGGTGACTATGGCGACAAGCCTAATTCGGGAGCCTTCTGTATCAATGGAATAGTTATGGCCGACAGATCGCTGACACCAAAATTCTGGGAGGTGCGCAGTGTCCTGTCGCCGGTACAGTTCCAGACGGCAGCCGACTCGGTGATAGTTGTCAACCGCAACTCGCATGTCTCACTGAACGGTTACAAGGTGATAGTGGAGAGATTTGCCGACGGCTGCATGAAAGACCGCAAGGAGCTGACTCTCGGCGGCGTCCTTCCCGGTCACCGTCAGCCGCTGATGGCACTGAAGGACTGTAGGAAGGGACTCTCCGACAAGGATACCCGTATTAATCTCACGGCCATCACACCCGCCGGCGACACTGTGGTGACCCAGCAGGTCAATGCCTCCAGCAGTGTGCTGATGTTTGTCGGACCAAAGGACAACCCCGTCCGTAGCCGGTCGTCGGTCCCCGTCAGTCTGCTAACAGTTTCCCTGTCGTGCTCACGCGCGGCCACCGACAATGATAAGGGATTCGGCAACTGGCTCGCAAAGGAATGGACCAACGACAGCCTTTACTCGCCGAGGGTGACACCCTTGGGTGCCGTGACGAATGCCGACGGCTCCGAAACTGATTCGACGCGATACGATTTCGCAGATGGCAGCATCGTCCTGACCGTGACCAAAGGACCGGCCGTGAGCAAGAACGCGTGGACGACGACGCACAGTCTGACCGTTGCCATCAAGTGCCGAGGTACACTGCCACCGCTGCCCAGGCTCGGTATCAGACTGAGTATGCCTCGGAAATTTTCTAAAGTGGAGTATTATGGCCGCGGACCGTGGGATAACTATCCGGACAGAAAGACCAGTGCCCTCGTGGGCAGATACACATCGACCGTGGCTGAGGAATACACCCACTATCCGCGTCCGCAGGATTGCGGCAACCATGAGGACTGCTCCTATGTCCGGTTGGCTACTGCCGCCGGGCAGAGCTTGACCTTTGCAACTGCCGACGGCAAGCCTTTCAGCTTCAGTGCGCTCCCCTACAGTGTCGAGGATATTAGGGCGGCACGCCACGACTATGATCTCAAGCCGTCAGCGGCTGTTGATCTGCACATCGACGCGGCTGTGATGGGATTGGGCAACAGCTCCTGCGGACCGGGAGTGTTGAAGAAATACACTGTCGATACGTCGGAACCACACGTCATGCGACTTAATGTTACTATCGTTAGGTGACATTCTGAATAGATGGTGCACCTTTCCGGCAACATTATAATAATTGCGGTTTGGGTATTGTTCCTACAGCTCATTAGGAGTGGATAAGCACTATGTTAGTTGTAAAAAATATTCAAACATTGTTGTTGTTTGAATGGGCTTTGTAACCAACTGATAGCATGCGACTTAGCAATAGATACTGTTTTGCATTGCAAAAAGGGCCGTTTCAGCTTGCAAAAGGATAGGTTTTGCAAGCTGAAACGGCCTTTTTTGAAGTCTATAATGTTAGGTATTGAAATGCTGTAAAGATATTTCAGAATTATCGCCCGCTCGGATCCATGCTCCCGTACAGAAACTATAGCTTGGCTATTTCTTCTGTACTGAGTCCTGTTGCCTTGGCAATGGTTTCTACATCAAGCCCCATCGCCTTAAGGTTCTTGGCCGTTTCTCTTGCGGCTTCCTTGCGTCCTTCCTCACGTCCTTCCTCACGTCCTTCCTTGCGTCCTTCCTCACGTCCTTCCTCACGTCCTTCCATCTTGGCAGTGTCGAGGACGTCGTTCTGCACCATGATGTTATCAATATGGCGGTCGTAGGCTTTACGCTCGGCCTTGCTCATCTTAAGGTATTGGAGTTTTTCGCGGGCTTCCTGGAGTCCTGGGGCTTTGGTATCTTTCTTGATATGACCACTCTTGAGATAGTCGATCCATTCTTCTAACGGAGTCTTGGCTACCTTGTTGAATTCATTGACGCGGATAATGAAATATTCGGGGAATATTTCCTCTGGAGTTTTGATCGTTATTATTCCCTTGTCGCGGCTGTTTATCTTTAGTTTGTCCTTGGTGTGCACGCCAATAAGCGATGTCTGACCATGGTACAGATAGTCGGCTCCCTGCCCCAAGTCGAAATAGAGAATGCTAATAGAGTACACTTTCTTTACCTTATCATATTTGTCGCCCAATGATATGTGCTCAGTGATGGTCTTTGCCACACCGTAGAGCACACGCTCAAGGTAATATAGCTCGCGTGCTTGCTGTATTTCTACGAGAATAATCTCGCCCTTGTTGTCGCGCGCCTTGATATCCACGCGGTTGAACTTGTCATCGGCCTCATTCTGGTTGCTCTCGCTTTCCAGAATCTCGATGATGTGAACTGGCTCATTGAGCAGAACGGTAATCAATCCCTCAAACACGCCAAAGTTGGCTTTGTCGCGCAGCATGCGTTTTGCCGCCCAGTCAAAACGGATGAAATTGTTGTCGTCGTACATATCGTTTAGCTTTTTGTAGCAAACTTACAAAAAAATAAATGAGAATTGAAATAAAATAATGAAGAATTTTTAAAATGATAACAATCCATGTGATTATGGTGTGTAAGTCTGAGTAAAAATATGTTGATACAATGGAAATTTAACTTAATCACAATAGAAAAGTGAAATTTATCACAAGGGATTATGGCGTTGTTAAAAGAACTTTGTAATTTTGTACTTGCTAATCTACTCCGCAAAAAATAATGGAAGATCCGTTTTCTAAAATAGAATCCAACTTTTTTGTCTTGACTAAGAAGAGTCTCTTGGGATTATATGCAGCGAGTGTTTTCATTACTGTTGCAGGAATTATTTGTTAGGGTGTCCAGTTCGTTGTGCCAATTTTAGCTCACTTTTCTGAGCGTCTTGGTTCGTTCTGTAACCCAATTCTTGGGCAGGTGCTCGGTTGACCAGGCACTGATGTCCT
>OMUH01000142.1 GCA_900314195.1 uncultured Prevotella sp. | reverse complement strand
ATTCGTCCCAGATGAAAATAAAGTATTTTTTATTACATATAATTAACTGATAAAAATTGGCTGATTCGCTGATTATTAGTAACACTTACAAAGTGTTCCAGCACAAAAGTAATAGTTAAAAATGTCAGACATAATTAGCCAAATGGGAGACCTGAATAGTTATATAAAAGTAGCGGAAGCCGTTTTTTTACTTTGTAAAATTGTTATTACGATTTTGCAAAGAAAAATTGCAATAACAATGCGCAAAAAACGTTTTCATATATATGAGCACTAAAAGGAAAAACGTTTTACTTATTATAATACTGCTGCTCACGCAGCCTGTCATTTCTTTTGCACAGAAATTCACGCTTGTAGGAAAAGTGGTTGACCAGGACATGAACCCTATAGAGTTTGCCAGTGTTGACGTGGCCAGTCAGGGAAAGATTACCATGACCTCGACAAAAGGTGAATTCAAGCTCGACCTGCTGTCGGCCGATACCGTGGCTGTCAGATTCTCCATGGTCGGCTATAAAAGCAAGACACGCATTCTGCGCCGGCCGAGAGGCAAACAGACTTTGCAGGTTGTCATGCATGCTGAGAACGCATTGCAGGAAGTGAAAGTTACGGGACAGAAGATACAAAGCGGACAGTCGCAGGAACTGCGTGTCAAGGACATGAAGAACTCGCCCTCTGCATCGGGAAATGCCGTGGAGGACCTGCTGCAGACGCAGGCCGGCGTGTCTACCCACAGCGAACTGTCGTCACAATACAACGTGAGGGGAGGCTCCTTCAACGAGAACTCAGTTTACATTAATCAGATTGAAGTGTACAGGCCTTTCCTGGCCAGAAGCGGGCAACAGGAAGGACTGTCGATAATAAATCCTTACATGGTTGACAAGATCGCATTCTCTACCGGTGGCTTCGAAGCAAAATACGGCGACAAGATGGCATCGGCGCTCGACATTACATACAAACAGCTTAAGCCCGCCAACGGAAGGCGAGCCGTATGGGAAGGCTCACTTGCTGCAAGCATGCTCGGCGGAGACCTTTACGTAGGCTACGGCGGAAAGAAATTCTCCTGGCTGAACAGCCTGCGATACAAAACCAACAAATATCTTCTTGGCTCACTGGAGACAAGCGGTGAATATAACCCACGTTTTCTCGATTATCAGACTTATCTGAGCTATAAGCCCGATGAAAGATGGGCCGTAGACATTATCGGCAACATTTCCGACAATATCTACAGATTTACGCCGAAAGACAGGGAAACGAGTTTTGGAACCCTGCAGGACGTTAAGAACTTCAGGGTTTATTTTGACGGACACGAGAAAGACCGCTTCCTGACCTATTTCGGTGCTATAACCTTCACAAGACAGTTTAACAAAAACACTTCTCTGAGTCTTATAGGAAGCGGATTTAAATCACACGAGCGCGAACGATATGATATTCAGGGACAATATTGGCTGAACGAAACAGGCAACACGGAAAACCTCGGAGTAGGCACATTCTTCCAACATGCGAGAAACTATCTTGATGTAAGAGCTTTGACCGCCAAGCTGGTGTTTAAGAGGAAAACACGCAGCCACAATATTGAGGCAGGCATTACACTGAAGAAAGAGCATGTGGCCGAGCAATCGGGAGAATATGAAATGCGTGATTCTGCCGGCTACAGCGTGCCGCACACCGGACGTGACCTGAACATGATGTACACTCTGCGGGCCAGCAACACCCTCGACGGCAACCGCTCAGAGACATACCTGCAAGACACATACAGGTTTGCCTCAGCAAGCGGAAACACCCACTACACGCTTAACTACGGTATAAGACTAAGCCACTGGAACTTCAACAAGGAAACGATAGTAAGTCCGAGGGCAAGCCTTGGCATCATTCCGGCATTCAATGAGAACGTAACCATAAGACTGGCAGCAGGACTATATTATCAGAGTCCGCTGTTCAGAGAGCTTCGTGACACTACCACCATTGACGGCACTACCTACGCCTCACTGAACAGAAAGATTAAAAGCCAGCGAAGCCTGCACTTCATTGCGGCTTACGACTACCGTTTTAAAATGTCAAAACGAAATTTCATGTTCTCGGCAGAAGCTTACTACAAGGCTCTCAGCAACCTTGTGCCCTACTCTGTAAACAACGTCAAGATAGTATACTACGGCGACAACCTTGCAACAGGACATTCTGCCGGCATAGACCTGAAGCTGTACGGTGAGTTCGTGCCGGGAACTGACTCATGGGTGTCACTGTCGTTGATGGACACTAAGATGAACCTTAACGGGCGTTCCGTTACGCTGCCAACAGACCAGCGATACGGAATAAACATGTTCTTCACTGATTATTTCCCCGGCACGGACAGATGGAAGATGAGTCTTAAGATGGCATTCATTGACGGACTGCCGTTCTCAACCCCGCACCGTGAGCTGGAAACGAACTCTTTCAGGGCCCCGGCATACAAGCGTGTCGACATAGGCATGAGCTATGAGCTGTTCAACAGAAAGAGAAGTGAGAAGAAAAACTTTTTCAAGGATATATGGCTTGGAATAGACTGTCTGAACCTGTTCGGAATAAGTAATGTGAACAGCTACTATTGGATAAGCGACATAGAGAACAATCAATATGCCGTTCCTAACTACCTTACCGGCCGAAGAATAAATGCAAGGATCCTGTTTGATTTTTAATTTTTCTCCATACTGAGGCAGAGGTCAGTCAATCACGATTTGCATGTTTTATTTGCCGGCAACGTATGGATAATGCTGGCTGTTGCAGAACCATGAAAATATATTTTAGAACATAAAATTCATTTCGTTCATTTTTTTTATTAATTTTGCAATGTTTTGTGCACTTGTATTGTTTCGGGCAAAAGCAATTCACAACCGCTTAAAAAAATATCATTAAACAAGAGAAGTTAAAACAACTATAATAAAATAATGAGTAAACAAGTAGAAAAAATCAAAGAGCTGGTAGCCAAGCGCAAACAGGCTCGCCTGGGTGGCGGCGAAAAAGCCATTGACAAACAGCATGCACGTGGAAAATATACCGCGCGCGAACGTATTGACATGCTTGTCGACAAAGGCAGCTTTGAAGAATACGACATGTTTAAACTGCACCGTTGCCACAACTTCGGAATGGAGAAAAAACAGTTCTACGGCGACGGCGTAGTGGCAGGCTCTGCAACAATTGACGGACGCCTGGTGTATGTGTACGCACAGGACTTCACCGTCAACGGAGGCTCACTCTCTGAGACCATGGCACAGAAAATATGCAAGGTGATGGACATGGCCATGAAGATGGGAGCGCCTGTTATTTGCATGAATGACTCTGGCGGCGCACGTATTCAGGAAGGTATCTCAGCACTGGCCGGCTACGGCGAGATTTTCGAACGCAATATTCTTGCCTCTGGTGTCGTTCCACAGATTTCGGCTATTCTCGGTCCTTGTGCCGGTGGAGCTGTATACTCTCCTGCCCTCACCGACTTCATTATAATGAAAGAAGGAACAAGCTATATGTTCCTGACCGGTCCTAAGGTTGTCAAAACTGTTACCGGTGAGGATATTGACGCTGAGCACCTGGGCGGCGCAAGTGTGCACGCCTCAAAGAGTGGAGTTACGCAGTTCACAGCGAAGACAGAAGAAGAAGTTTTCGAGCTGATTAGAAAGCTGCTGTCTTACCTGCCTTCAAACAACACCGAAGAGGCTCCGCGCGTTGAGTGCAACGACCCTATAGACCGCATGGACGACAGTCTGAACGAAATCATACCTGACGACCCGAACCAGGCTTACGACATGTATAAGGTTATTGCTGCCGTTACCGACAACGGTGAGTTCTTTGAGGTTCAGCCAAAGTTTGCAAAGAATATCATTACCGGATTTGCACGTTTCAACGGACAGAGCGTTGGCGTCGTTGCCAACCAGCCTGCTGCCTACGCCGGTGTGCTTGACGTTAACGCAAGCCGCAAGGCCGCACGCTTCGTACGTTTCTGTGATGCGTTTAACATCCCTATCGTAAGCCTTGTTGACGTTCCGGGATTCCTGCCGGGAACAGGCCAGGAATATAATGCCGTTATCCAGCACGGAGCACAGCTGCTTTACGCTTACGGTGAGGCTACGGTTCCAAAGATTACAATCACGCTGCGCAAGAGCTACGGAGGCAGCCATATCGTAATGGGCTGCAAACAGCTTCGCGCTGACTTGAACTTTGCATGGCCGTCATCAGAGATTGCCGTTATGGGCGCAAGCGGTGCTGTGGCTATTCTCTGCGGAAAAGATGTCAAGAACATGAAAGCCGAGGGCAAGAGTGCCGAGGAGATTAAGCAGTTCCTCGCTGAAAAGGAAGATGAATATACAGAGAAGTTTGCCAACCCCTATCAGGCTGCTCAATATGGTTATATCGATGATGTCATTGAGCCGCGCAACACACGTTTCCGTATATGCCGCGGACTGGCACAGCTTGCTACAAAACGTCAGACACTGCCTGCAAAGAAACATGCATGCATGCCAATGTAAAAGGATTTTAATTTATGGATAAGAATATATATGCGGCAATAGCCATGGCTCTTTATGAGTACAGCGGCAACTGCGGTACGAAAAGCGAACAGCTTGTCAATGACATAAAAAAGCTGCTTGACGATTATGACGAAAGCAACAATAATGACAAGGATTTGCATAAGCTGACTGCCGGCATAAGACTCATGCTTGACGAGCAAGAATGCATACATGACGTTGAACCGGGGATTATAACCATCAAAAGACGTCATACATTGTGGAATGCCAAGCCTCTGTGCTTTACAAAGAAGCCATAACAACAAATGAATTACAAAAAATGAAAGAATTTAAATATACAATTGATGGCAAAGAATATAATGTTGCCATTGAAGAAACGGGCGACAACAATGCTAAGGTCGTCGTAAACGGTGAGGAGTTTGCCGTGCAACTTCCGGAGAAAAAGAACAAGAAAGTTGCTGAAAAAACAGCACCAGCAAAAGTAGTTGAATCAGCTCCTGCCGAGGCTGCACCAGCTGCCAACGTTAACACGAACAACGCTGTCAAGGCTCCGCTGCCAGGCACTATTACCGCTATAAACGTAGAAGTGGGCCAGGAAGTTAAGGCCGGCGACACTCTGCTCGTGCTCGAGGCTATGAAAATGGCAAATAACATTGAAGCTGAAAGCGATGGAAAAGTTGCCGCTGTATGCGTAAAGGTTGGCCAGGCTGTTCTTGAAGACGACCCGCTGATTGTTATCGAATAATTATTGAATTAATAATTAATAAAAAAAGCCCTGTGAACAAACAAGTTCACAGGGCTTTCTAATATTATTCCGTAACCGCAAAATTCAATATAATTTATAGCTTATTTCCTTCCTTAGGGAAGATAACCGTAGGATGGAAGGTCTTGGCTTCCTCAAAATCCATAAGCGCATAAGATATTATAATAACGGTATCACCGACAAGGACTTTGCGTGCTGCTGCTCCGTTGAGACAAATGCAACCGCTGCCCCGCTCACCTTTTATTATATATGTCTCGAAACGCTCACCATTTTCATTATCTACTATCTGCACTTTCTCACCGGCAATCATATTTGCGGCATCGAGCAAATCTTCATCGATGGTTATTGAGCCCATATAGTGAAGATTGGCTTCTGTGACCGTTGCACAATGAATTTTGCTTTTAAGAACTTCTATCTGCATTTTTGATAACAATATTTGATTAAAAATACTTGTTTGAAAACGGTTTTATTCTTTATATTTTATATGGTCTATAAGACGTATTGGCGTCTTTCCGCAGTTTACTGTGATGCAGCCGACAACGTATGGACTGTCGTCCCAATTGGCTACAGGAAGAAGTGTGTTGCCGTCGACAATCTCAAAGTATTCAACGTCAAGGCCGTCAACAGCATTGACATCAGCCACCACCTTATCATGAGTCTCCTTTACGGTGTGTGTCTTTGAATATTCTATACTGCCTTTAAGTGCCTTATAAATATTCGGAGCAATAGCACGCTCGTCTTCAGACAACAGGCTGTTGCGGCTGCTCTTGGCAAGACCGTCGGCGTCACGTACTATCGGACACTCAACAATCTTCAGTGTCTTATCCATGCCAATATATTTGACAAGAGCCTTTACCACAGCTATCTGCTGCCAGTCTTTTTCGCCGAAATAAGCACGATCAGGGCGCACAATATAAAACAACCGGCTGACAACCTGACAAACTCCGTTAAAATGACCGGGACGACGGGCGCCCTCCATTACTGTAGTAACGGGCGGGAAATCAAAATGACGGGTATCCGGTGTCGGATACATTTCATCCACAGACGGAGCAAAACAATAATCAGCTCCGCAAGCCTCAAGCAGTTTGCAATCGGCATCGAGGTTACGAGGATAGCGTTCAAGGTCACCCTTGTCATTAAACTGCGTGGGATTCAGAAATACTGATACTACCGTAATGTCATTGTCAGCTACGCTGCGTTTTACCAATGAGGCATGTCCCTCATGAAGTGCTCCCATAGTAGGAACAAGTCCTACTGTCTTTCCTTCCTTGCGGGCGTAAAAAAGCTCGTTCTGAAGGTCTACAATTTTTTTAATTACCTTCATGTCTATGAAAATATTTAAGCGTACACAGCAAAAACAACCGTCTGTAAACATGAAATTCTTTGATTTTTTTAAAGTTTTTCAGATACTTTCGGGCTGTCTGCTATAAATGCGTTGCAAAATAACAACTTTTTTCTTGAATAATAAAAAAATAATCTAAAAATATTACAATAAAACCACACAGAATATATCAAAACACGATTTTTTGTAATTGTTTATAAAGATTTTTTCGTAACTTTGCATCAGCTAAAAGATGTATCCAATGACAAAGAAAGTATTATTCATCAATCAGGAGATAACCCCGTATGTGCCGGAAACGCATATGTCTGTATTAGGACGTGACCTTCCGCAGAAAATGCATGAAAACGGCTTTGACGTGCGTACATTCATGCCAAAATGGGGAAACATCAACGAACGGCGCGGCCAGCTACACGAGGTGATACGACTCTCGGGAATGAACTTGATAATTAACGACAACGACCATCCGCTTATCATAAAAGTGGCATCGCTGCCGTCATCACGCCTGCAAATTTATTTCATTGATAATGATGATTACTTTCAGAAACGTCAAATGGGAACTGACGAGCAAGGCATAGAATATGCTGACAACGGCGAGCGTGCCATATTCTTTGCGCGAGGCGTGCTTGAGACCGTAAAAAAACTGCGCTGGACACCAGATATTATTGTTTGCCAGGGATGGATGGGCGCAGTGGTTCCTTTTTACATAAAAAAAGCATATAACGAAGAGCCCTCGTTTGCCAATGCGAAAGTCATTACTTCTATTTTTGAGAATAAGCTTTCGACAACCCTCGGAGACAACTTTAAGAAATGTGTGGAATACCATGATGCAAAGGCATCGTTGCTGAAAAAATACAAAGACGATTTTGACTTTGACGAATTAGGCAAGCTTGCCATTGACTACAGCGATGGTGTGATAGAGGCTGGCAACAATGCTAACAAAGCTCTTCTTGACTATGCGAAGGCAAGCGGCAAGCCGTTCATGGATTACCCCGGCGATGATTACGCTGAAGCGTACATCAACTTCTTCAATAAGATTACAGAAAACAATCAGGAATAAACAATAATGGGAATTAAGAACCTGGCCGTGGCAGCCATGGCCGTGGCCGTCCTTGCGGCATGCGATGACAATACTGACATTATAGGTGGTTCCACTACCAGTAATGCTGATTTGTTGAATATTAGCACTGACACTTTTGATGTCAGTACAAAATCCATTCTTTGCGACACGATGCCAGGAACTGACATGTACGGATACCTCGGAAAGATTATTGATCCGGAAACGGGTGACGCCGTGACAGCAGACTTTTCTGTTAAGTTTCACACACTGAGCACGCTGACCCCTTACTCTTTTTATGAGATAGACCCGAACGTCTCAACGTATGAGCCGTCAAAGACAACAACCTATAAGACGCATACCATAACGACTTCAAGCGGCAGCGACTCTACAGTATATGACACTATAACTACACGCAGGGTATATACTGCGCCTGCACGAGGCTCTATAATAAGAGCAAGTCAGACAAGTCTGAATGTCTTCTATACCTCTTTCTATGGTGATTCTCTTGCGCCAATGAAAGTCACGGCATACGAGATGGAACGTACGCTTGACGAAAACAAGGTTTACACCAGCAACTTTGACCCTCTTAAAGAAGGTTACATAAGACAGAACGGACTTAAGGCTGTCAAGTCATACACACTGCGTGATCTTGTGGTCAGCGACAGCATGCGCACATCGTCTGGTTATGTTCCTTCTATATATATTCCTTTAAACGGAGAATACACTTCAAAACAAGGAAAGACTTACAATAACATTGGTTCTTATATTCTTGAGAAATACGCAACCAGTCCTAATGATGTACAGAACGACTATCTGTTTGCGAAGAACGTACTGCCTGGAATATATCTTAAACATACCAACGGTATAGGAGCCATAGCACGGATAATGGCCGTTTATATGAACATTTATTTCCCGGTAAACGTAAAATACACCGTTACGCACTCCAAACGCTTTGCATCTCAGAATACAACATATACTACACAGGAGCTGAGAAACATTCTTTTCGGCAGTTCTCCTGAAGTGACACAGCATACTCATATCTCTGGCAACGGAAAGACACAAGAGCTTGTCAATGACCAGACATGCACATATTTAAAGACTCCGACAGGTATTCTGACAGAAGTCACGCTTCCTATAGAAGAGTTGCGGCAGGGACATGAAAAAGACTCACTCAACAGTGCACGCCTGACACTGAAGAGAATCAATAACACTGTCAGCAGCAAATACACTTTCAAAGCGCCTACGTACGTGCTGATGGTAGCAAAGGACAGCTTGAACAGCTTCTTTGAGAACAAGCAGCTGCCTAACAGCACTACATCTTATTATGCTACATATAACAGCACCACTAACGGTTATACATTCTCTAACATAAGCAAGTTGATATCAAATTTACAGGCACGTAGAAAGGCCGGCGATGAAGATTGGAATAAAGTTGTTATAGTACCTATCGATATGACTATAAACAGCTCGACACAGGCTATTACCAATGTCAGCCGTTCTTTTGAGCCATTAAGTACAAGACTTGTTGGCGGTGAGAATAACAAAAGAGACCGCATTGAATTGTCTGTGATATACAGTCGGTATAACCAATAATACATTTTTCTTATGGCCGATAATTTTCTTGAGCGGCACCGGCAAGACTACGAAGTGCGGAAACAGGCATGGCTAAGAAACAAGAAACACATGCCAAAAATTAAAAGGAAAGTACAAAGACCTGACGATGAAAGCCTCTAAGGCCTGAAGCCACTATCTCTATAAGACTTTCTATAGAGCCTATGGAATATCATATAAAGACATATACCAGTGGTGAGGAGTTGCCGAAAATGACATCCCGCAATTTCTTTCACAGTGCTACCTTGTTCAACGTGATGAAAGAGACTTCCGGCGAATCAGCCTGCATGGCTGTGGCCTTTACCTCTGACGGAAACGTTGCAGGACACTTGATGGCCATGATCTACAACCGCAGATCATGGCTTCCTCCTTATATATATTCCGAATGCCGCATTTACGGCGAAGGTGATTATGAGCAGGAATACCAAAATGAGAAAGAGCAGATTTTCGGACTTATGCTCCATCATCTGACACGTAAACTTCGGCGTTATCCTTGCCTGTACATTGAAGTATCAGGACTACCAAAAAAAATGTTTGCTTACCGTTTCTTCCGCCAATGCAGCTATTTCCCAATGCAATGGCAGGAAGTACACAACTCCCTGCACAACAAATCACCGAAAGACAGGATTACGTCAAAACGTATTCAACGAATACAACGTGCAAAGGAAAACGGCGTGACTACACGCGAGGCTTCTTCAAAAGAAGAAATTGACAGATTCTATGATATTTTAAAGGCACATTACAGAATGAACTTACGGCATCATCTGCCGTCGCGCAAGCAAATAGAAAGGATGAGTGAACTCGCTGCCGTAAAGATTTTTGTCACTGTATATAAGGAGAAGGTCATTGGCGGCAGCATTTGCGTATACAACGAAGGAAACGCTTATCTGTGGTTCCAAGCATCAAAAAGAAAGACATATCCATTTCTGCACCCTTCTATGGTTACCGTCTGGAATGCCATTGACTATGCATATAAGCATAATTACGCACATATTATATTTATGGACGTCGGGTTGCCGTTCAAACGCAGCGTTTACAGAGATTTCATTCTGTCATTCGGAGGGAAGCCTGTAGGAACATACAGATGGTTCAGAATAAGCATACGTTTATTCAATAAGATACTGGCATGGATGTACAAGGAATAAAACTGTATGCCGGCATCTTCCTGGCATCATTATTGCAGCAGATGCCGGCTTCGGCACAGAGAAGCAGACTACTGACTGATGATGTGACCACACTGCAGGTTACTGCCGGCAACGACTGGCAGTCTATGCCTGTTGCAACGCTTGGTGACAGACCTATAGTAATAAGTTTCGACGGCATGACACATGAGTACCGCCGCTATACATACCGCATAGAGCACATGGAAGCAGATTGGACACCGTCGCGGGATTTGTTCTCATCTGACTATATCAGCGGATTTGAATATGGAAACACTATTGACCCATACGGCGAATCTGAAAATGTCAACACACAGTATACCCACTACAGGCTGACAATTCCAAACGACAGATGTTCCTTGACGATGAGCGGCAATTACAAGCTTACCGTATATGACGAGAACAATAATATGAAGCCTGTTCTTGAAGCTTGTTTCATGCTGTCTGAACAGACTATGCCTGTAAAGCTCGGGGTAACAACAAGCACGGATATTGACATAAACGGCAGCCACCAGCAGGTAGAGGCTGAGGTGCGTTTCGGCAATTACAATGTTACTGACCCTGAAAGACAAATAAAAACTGTCGTCATGCAAAACGGCCGGTGGGACAACGCACGCCGCGACACCAGACCACAGCAGAGAAACAATGAGATGCTGAAATGGACACATTGCAATAGTTTTATTTTCAATGCCGGAAACATATACCGTAAAATAGATATGCTGAGTGTTACACATCCGACAATGGGAGTAGAAAACATAAACTGGGACGGAAGTAATTATCATGTTTGGAAATGGACTGATGAACCGCGTCCGAATTATGTATATGACGAGAGCGCACAAGGCGCTTTCTACATCAGAAACTCCGATAACGACGATAATGACGTGCAGACTGATTATGTATGGCTGCATCTGAGACTGAAAGCACCGCGGCAGCCTGGTGATGTTTATGTAAACGGCGACTGGACATACGACAGGTTTGATGATAAATATAAAATGTCTTGGAATGACGAAAAGAAAATATATGAAACAGCCTTATTCCTAAAACAAGGCTACTATTCTTTCCAGTATGTAACACTGTTCAGTGACGGAACGGCACATCCCGTATCAACGGAAGGTAATTTCTATCAAACGGCAAACAAATATCAGATGCTGGTCTATTTCAGGGGAAACGGAGACCGTACCGACAGGCTGACAGGCTATCAGCAAGTAACAATTAAACCATAAACAACCGGTTAAACCAAAAAACTATATTTACTTGACAATGAAGAATTTTCTTTTATTGACTGCTTTTGCGATGATATTCACTGTGAAAGCTCAAGCCTTGCCCCGGCAGGTAATCAACTTTAATTTTGGATGGAAATTCCATCTTGGAAAAAATGATGCCAAGACAATAACAGCACAGGGCGCTACTGCCGGCTGGCGTACTGTTGACGTTCCGCACGACTTTCAGATTGAAGAACCGTGGACGTCACCGGCAAAAAATGAGAAATCCGACAACAGTGACCAAGCTAGCAACTTCAAAAGCCGTCTTTCCGCCCGCGGTTTTAAAGAGATGGGAGAAGGATGGTATGTGAAGAATTTCCATCCTGCCGATTCGCTGAAAGGCAAAAGAATACTGATTGATTTCCAGGGCATAATGTATGTCGGCGATGTCTATCTGAACGGCGAGCGCATTGGCGGAACTGATTATGGCTACGTAGGCTTTGAGATTGAAATCACAAACAAGCTTCGTTATGGACAAGACAACCAAATAGCTGTAAGGGCAAGCACCAGTACTGCCACGTCATCACGATGGTATACCGGCGGCGGACTGTTCCGTGATGTTACAATAGTCATTACAGACCCTAAACTGTATTTTGCACGACATCCGTTTTATATAACGACGAAGAACAACGACGAGGTAGACATACAGGTTGAAGTTGCCAATTACACACGTGCAAACAACGTCACTATGCTTACACGAATACTCGATGCCAACAACAATGAGGTTTATTCAAACAAAAAGGCTGAGAAATTCAACCGTAAGATGAGGACGAACGAAATCAAGCTTTCACCAATCAAAATAGCCAATGCACATCTGTGGGACTGTGACAATCCTTACCTGTATACAGCTGAAGTAACTTTATTCGATGAGCATGGTGTTGCAGTAGACAAGGTTAAATCTAAGTTCGGTATTAGAACAATAGAATTTTCTCCGGAATACGGCATGCGACTTAATGGAAAGAAATTACTGCTAAAAGGCATAGCCAATCATCATACGCTTGGCGCGCTTGGTGCCGCAGCTTACCCGCGGGCCATGGAGAAAAGACTTAAAATGCTTAAGGAATTTGGCTTCAACCATGTACGCACTTCTCACAACCCTTACAGCGAGAGTTTTCTTGACCTTTGTGATTCTCTCGGCATCGTGGTCGTTGACGAACTATATGACAAATGGCTGAAACAGTTCTCCGGAGGACGCGCAAATTGGACAAGTATCTGGCCATACGACCTGCCGGAATGGATAAAACGAGACAGAAATCATCCGAGTGTTGTCGTGTGGAGCCTCGGCAACGAGCTGCAGACATATCCTAACCTGCCTTTCAACGACTGGGGTGTAACACCTTACAGAATGATGAAACCGGTATTGCTTCGATACGACAATACACGCCCGATAACAGTAGCCATGCATCCTCGTGGCAGAAGCCTTGAAACAGATTCCGTGCCGGCACCACTCGTTTTTGAAACAGACATTGCCGCATATAACTACCGGTATATGTACTTCCCCGGCGACCACAGACGATGGCCGAACATGATCTTCTATCAGAGCGAGGCCAATACTACTATGATGGGGCCAAACTTCTTCGACATGAACTTGAACAGTGTGCTCGGATTGGCCTATTGGGGCATGATTGATTATCTTGGCGAAAGCCGCGGATGGCCGCTGAAAGGCTGGAAAGATGGTGTCTTCGACATTTCTCTGCAGCCAAAGCCAAACGCCTATCTGCTTAAAGCCATGTTCAAACCGGAGACTCCCGTTGTTCATATCGGCATTGTCGATTCAAAAGCAGACAAGACTGAATGGAACGGCATTGTATTCAGCAATGACGGCATGAGCGAGAACTGGAACAGAAAAGAAGGCTCGACATATCAAGTGCGCGTATTCACAAACTGCGACAGCGTTCAGCTGCGTGTAAACGGCAAGATTGCAGGTGCTACGAGAAATCCGTCAGATACTAAATTCCGTGATCAGCCGAGATTTAACGTCACATACGAACCTGGCTATATAGAGGCTATAGGCTTTAACAACGGTAAAGTGGCAGCACGCCACCGCATCGAAACGGCATCATCCCCTACCCGCCTGCTGCTTACGGCTGACAAAGAACAATGGAAGAGCGACGGACAGGACCTAATGCATATACGCGTAACAGCTGTTGACAATAAGGGCAGACGAAACTGGCAGACTTATACACCTCTTACATTCAACGTCAGTGGAGACGCCAGTATTGTCGCTGTCGACAACGGCGACCTTACGTCGAATGAGCCGCAAACAGGAAACAAACGGAGCCTTTATCAAGGAACTGCTCTTGTCATTCTGCGCGCCGGAAAGAAACCGTCGAAAATAACTTTGTCTGTTAACGGAGACGGCTTTAAGACACAAACTGTCAAGCTCGAAACTATTAAATAGAACTATAGAACTTTCATTACTGAGCAAAAAATATAAATATCCGCAATCATCCAAACAAATATCTGACATCTATTTGTCACATTGAATGGCACAAACTTGTGGCCGCCAGCAATTTTAAACAGCAAAAGTTATTTTTTGAATAACACACAGATATTATATAGTTGAATTATTGCGGATAATCATAACCAACATACAGCAAGATCGCAGAGTTCCACCTCTTATCTTGCTTTTTAAATGACTAAAAAAAATATTATGGAACGAACATGGAGATGGTTTGGCAAGAATGATAAAATAACGCTTGCCATGCTTAAACAGATTGGTGTGGAAGGTATTGTCACGGCCTTGCATGACGTGCCACTCGGTCGAGTCTGGACAAGAGAAGCCATACATGACTTAAAAGCATACATCGAAAGCTATGGCATGAGATGGAGTGTGGTAGAGTCTTTGCCTGTAACGGAAACGATAAAGTATGGCGGTCATGACCGCGACGAGCAAATAGCAATCTACTGCGAAAGCCTTCGTAATCTTGCAGCAGAAGGCATACACACTATTTGCTATAATTTTATGCCTGTGCTTGACTGGGCACGTACAGACTTGCTGCACCCGAACCCGAACGGCTCAAGCAATCTTTACTTCAGCATTCCAGAATTCGCATACTTCGACATCTATATACTGAAACGCAGCAACGCACGCGAAGACTGGGCCAAATTCGTAGTGCTCGGGCCTGACGGAAAGCCTAATCAAAGAGATGTGCTGAAAGAAGTTGACATTCTGAGAAAAGAAATGACGCCTGAGCGCGAGCATGCCCTTGTTGAGAACATAGTTATAAAGACACAGGGATTTGTCAGCGGCAACTTTAAAGAAGGCGATGAGCATCCAATAGAACTGTTCAGACAACTGCTCGCAAAATATGAGGGAATAGACAGGAAACAGCTGCGCAAAAATCTTGCTTATTTTCTGAATGCAATAATGCCGGTATGCAAAGAATGCGAAATGTATATGTGCATTCATCCTGACGATCCACCATTCCAGATTCTTGGCCTGCCACGCATAATGACCTGCGATGATGACATGGCATGGATGCTTAACGCCGTTCCCGACAAGCACAACGGTATTACATTCTGCGCCGGTAGCCTTTCGGCCGGCGCGCAAAACAATGTTGTTGAGATGGCCAGTAAATATGCCTCACGCACGTGGTTCGTACATCTTCGCAGCTGCCACGTATTTCCCAACGGCGACTTCACAGAGGCAAGTCATCTCGGCGGTCGAGCAGATATTGTGTCGCTTGCTCATATCTTCGAGAAAGAAGAACAAACAAGAAAAGACAATCCAATAACAGCAAGACTGCCAATGCGCGTAGATCATGGAATGACTATGCTTGGTGATGAGAACAAAGGCTATAATGCAGGCTACAGTTTCTTGGGCCGAATGTTCGCTATGGGACAAGTGCAAGGCATTCTTGCAGCTGTAGACAGAGAACTCGGCATCAGCTATCATCAACCGGGGTTCTTTGACTGAGGCATAATACAAGGTAATTATCATACTCTAATCGATAACTAAAAAAGATAAATCATGAACGAATTATTTTCTGTAGACAATTATGTTGTCGTAATAACAGGCGGAACAGGAGTATTAGGACAGACAATCGGTAAATATCTTGCGACACAAGGCGCAAAGATATGTATTTTAGGACGCCGCGAAGAAGAAGGCAAGAAAATTGTAGAAGAAATAAAATCTAATGGCGGCATCGCAAAATTTTACAAATGTGATGTAATGAACAAGGATATTGTCGAGCAAAACTGCAAAGACATTCTCATAGACTTCGGCCGTGTCGACACGCTGCTTAACGCTGCCGGCGGCAATCAGCCAGGCGCCACCATTGGACCTGACCAGACCATTTTCGATCTTGATCCAGAGCAGTTCCAGAAAGTGCTGAACCTTAACCTGACCGGCACTGTTATCCCGACACAGGTATTTCTGCACCCTATGGTTAAGCAAGGAAAAGGCAGCATCATCAACTTTTCATCAATGGCTGCGTTCCGCCCGATGACCCGCGTTTGCGGATATGCAGCCGCAAAGGCCGGCATCAGCAACTTCACAGCCTATATGGCACATGAGACCGCAAGAAAATTCGGCGAGCACATTCGTGTAAACGCTATTGCTCCTGGCTTTTTCATAACCAATCAAAACAGAGCTTTGCTGACGAATCCGGACGGCAGCTATACGGAACGAGGAAAAGACGTTATTCGTCAAACACCTTTCGGACGTATGGGAAAACCGGAAGAACTGTGCGGCACAATACAGTATCTGATGAGTGATGCAGCAAGCTTTGTCACCGGTACTGTAGCGGTGGTTGATGGCGGCTTCAATATCTTTGCAATGTAAAAGTAGTATAAAAAAACATGCATTTATGTTTCTGAAACAGAAAGAAACATAAGAATAATAAAAAGAAAGCGTATGCCTTTGTAAAGCGCAAAGGTTTACGCTTTTTTTTTACATTTATGCTGCAATCTTATCGATATTTTTCTTATCTTTGCAATGCAATCAGAAAAAGATTTAAACTTATAAATAAATAAAAACAAACTATGTCAGAATTAAAATCTTTAAACAAGCGTACAGCTCCTAAGAGCGTGATGCCTGAGAGAATTATTCAGTTTGGTGAGGGAAACTTCCTGCGTGCTTTTGTTGACTGGATAATCTACAATATGGATCAGAAGACCGACTTCAACTCTTCTGTTGTTGTCGTACAGCCTATCGAGCGCGGTATGGTTGACTGGCTGAACGGTCAGGACTGTCTTTATCATGTAAACCTTCAGGGCAAGGAAAACGGACAGCCTGTCAACACACTGACACGTATTGACGTTATCAGCCGTGCCCTTAACCCATACACACAGAACCAGGCTTTCATGGCTCTTGCCGAGCAGCCGGAGATGCGTTTCATTATTTCAAACACCACAGAGGCCGGCATCACATTTGACGACAGCTGCAAATTCACTGACGCACCTGCTTCATCATATCCTGGCAAGCTCGTACAGCTTCTCTTCCACCGTTACAAATATTTCAACGGTGATCCTACAAAAGGTATGATTCTCATGCCTTGCGAGCTTATCTTCCTGAACGGCCATCATCTGAAAGAGTGCATCTATCAGTACATTGAGCTTTGGAAGAACGACCTTGGCGCTGACTACGAAGGATTTAAAGACTGGTTTACAAACCACTGCTATGTTTGCGCAACACTCGTTGACCGTATTGTTCCGGGCTTCCCACGCAACACCATCAAGGAAATTCAGCAGAAGATTTCTTACAAAGACAACCTCGTTGTTCAGGCAGAAAGCTTCCACCTCTGGGTAATCGAGAAAGCTGAGAACATGACCATCGAACAGATGAAGGAAGAATTCCCGGCAGAAAAAGCTGGCTTGCACGTGCTCATCACCGACAACGAGAAGCCTTATCACGCACGTAAGGTAACCTTGCTTAACGGCCCTCACACCGTTCTTTCACCGGTTGCATTCCTCAGCGGCGTAAACATTGTCCGTGACGCATGCGAGCATCCTGTAATTGGCAAATACATCCACAAGGTTCAGTTTGACGAGCTCATGCAGACACTTGACCTGCCTATGGAAGAGCTTGAGAAGTTCGCTAAAGACGTTCTTGAGCGTTTCGAGAATCCGTTCGTTGACCATCAGGTTACAAGCATTATGCTGAACTCTTTCCCTAAATACGAGACTCGTGACCTGCCAGGCGTAAAGACTTATCTGAAACGTAAAGGCGAGCTTCCTCAGGGATTGGTATTCGGCTTGGCAGCCATCATCACATACTATAAGGGTGGCAAGCGTGCTGACGGCACAGAGATTAAGCCAAATGATGATCCGAAGATTATCAACAAGCTTGCAGAGCTGTGGAAGACCAATGACACACAGAAGATTGCAGAAGGCGTTCTTGCATTTGACTATGTATGGCATGAGGATCTGAACAAGACTGTTCCAGGTCTTACAGAGCTTGTCAAGAAAGACCTTGACCTCATTCAGGAGAAAGGTATGCTTGAGGCTGTTAAGACTATTCTGTAATCATAAAATATTATCAAATAAAAAAAGATGCTTCCTTTTCGAGGCATCTTTTTTTATTAAAAGTCGGCAGACCAGTAATGTTTGAAAAATACTTCCGCTTACTCAATAGTTTATCAGTTATAACATTGGGAGAAACGGAGAGTTAATCTGTTACGACACAGAAAAAAAACGGAGACAGTCCTCAACTATCTCCGTTTAAATTTTCGATATAATTTCCATCCGAGCATTATGCCGTCAAGCACTCCTGCTCCTACATTCATCAGTCCTGACAGTTTCTTACTTGGTGTTGCGTCTCGCCGCATATAGTCAGGCTTATGAAACAAAGACGACCATAAAGCCTTTATCTTTGCGTCATCTTCTGTTATATCTTTTTTCAATGCTTCTTTCCTGGCCCGAATATCTGTAAGCGTACGATATGCAGCTTCATTATTGTCTATTACCATAATTCATATAATATTACTAACGATATATTATTAAAAGACATTTATTTTTCCAACAACAGACTAGCAAGAAACTTTACCAACGGTCGTTCGATGAGCCTGTGTCTGAAGGCGCATATCAGAATAAGCAGAACAACATATACCGAAGCGACAATCAGAAATGCCGATACCTCACCAAAATGCGGCACAAGCGCATAGGCTGCGGCAAACGACAAATATATGAGCATTAGAATAACGAGAAGACTTACAACAAGGAATACAGCTGAAGCTGTAAGTATGCGTACAACCTTGTCAACTATGTCGAGCTTCGTATATTCTTTTTGAAGCCCGACATAGTGACGGAGCACCTCTATAAGCTGCCCCAGAGTCTCAATATTCTGATCGTTAGAGAACATTACCTATTATCCTTCTGCCGAAGCATCCTTGATGTCGTCTACCAAATCATCTACTTCCTTACGTGACAATTTTATGTCATGTTTTTTGCAAAAGTCATCAACAGTGTCGCTGATTTTCTTTCTCGTGTCTTCACCCTTTTCCGGAGCGAAAATAAGGCCTAATGCTGCACCTGCAACTGCGCCGCCTAAGAAGGCGCCAATATAACCTAATGTCTTCATAACTCTTAACTTTAAAGATTAATAATAAATGATTTATCGCAAAAGTAGCGATTTCATTTGAATTGACAATTGTTTTTCAAAGAATTTTTAGTCAAAACATTTAATTAAAGATAAAAAAAGTTGATAATAGGACAATTTAAAAACTTTTTATCAAATGAAAAGAAGATTATTGGAAAAATATCTTAACTTTGTAGCAAATATTGTATTTAATAAAGATTTTAACTGAAAGACATGAAGAAACATATTTTGTTGTGTGCAGCACTGACGGGAGCTGTCGTGCTGTCAAGCTGCGGAGCATTCAAGTCAAGCGAAAGCGCTTACAGACAGGCTTACGAAAAGGCCAAGGCACAGGAAAATAAGCAGGCTGCCGATGAACCTATATATACAGAGAGTCCGGTGGTCACTCCTGTAGACCGCGGTCAGCAGACACAGCAGAGCTCATCTTCGCAGCAGCAGGAGCATGTCACGACAATACGTACATATGATGCTGCGCGCGACTACAGCAAGCCTAACAAGTATAACACATCATCAAATGCATCGAACGCCACATACCGTAAAGAAAACGTAAAAGTGGTAAACGGCGCCGGACTGAAGAACTTCAGCGTTGTCGTAGGGTCATTCTCTCTCCAGGCTAATGCAGAAGGACTTATGAGCACATTAAAGTCAGCCGGATATGATGCGCAGGTTGTGTTTAACGAGGGACGTAATCTTTATCGTGTAGTTGCGTCAACATTCAATGACAAGGAAAGTGCCGTTGAAAGCAGAAACAAGCTCCGCTCTGAAAACTACCCTGACGCATGGCTTCTCTACAGCGAGGGCTCTACAGAAGGTGCAGCACAATAACCATCAGGCAACACCTAACTATTCGCTATGAGGGTTTTAGCTATTGACTACGGCAGGAAGAGAACAGGGCTTGCCGTTACCGATCCGTCACAATTAATTGCTGGCGGACTTGCAACTGTTGAAACCAGCAAATTGTTCGCTTTCATTGAGGAATATATAAAAAAAGAAAATGTAGAGCGCATAGTGATAGGCAAGCCCACACAGCCAAACGGACAGCCAAGCGAAAATCTGCAGAGAGTGCAGCAATTCTTCAACAGGTGGAAGAATGCCCATCCGGAGATACCTATCGAATATTATGACGAGAGGTTCACGTCTGTACTTGCACATCAAGCAATAATTGCCGGAGGCATCGGAAAAAAGAAAAGACGTGAAGACAAAGGACTCGTTGACAAGATCTCGGCTGTCATAATACTTGAGGATTGGCTGCAAGCCCACAAATGATTAAAAAAAATGATTTTACCAATTTATGTATATGGCCAACCAATATTGAGAAAAGTGGCCGAAGATATAACACCAGATTATCCAGACCTGAAACAGCTTATTGAGAATATGTTCGAGACCAACACTGCAAGTAACGGTGTCGGGCTTGCGGCACCGCAAATAGGTAAATCCATACGTGTCGTAATCATTGATCTCGACGTACTCAAGGACGATTTTCCTGAATATGCCGGTTACCGTCACGCTTTCATCAATGCACACATATTAGGCTTTGAAGACAATGCCGAAACAGAAACACTTGAAGAAGGATGCCTGTCTATACCAGGACTGTCAGAAAATGTCAAGCGCCCTAAGAAAGTGCACGTGAAATACATGGATGAGAACTGGAACGAGCATGACGAATGGGTAGATGGCTACGCAGCAAGGGTCATGCAGCATGAATTCGATCATTTGGAAGGTGTTATGTATATAGACCGAATCTCACCGCTCAGAAAAAACATGATAAGCACGAAACTGAAAAACATTATAAAAGGTAAATTCCGCTGTGCTTACCGCACAAAAGTTTACCGTAAGTAGTTTTTCAGAAATTGTAATCAGAAGTCATCAGAATATTCATTCACAAAAATATATACACGGTTCTATAAAGCTAATACAAATTTGTTTAGTGCAAATCGAACCGTGTATATTTTTTTAAATAAAAGAAATACTTACTGACAGCTTACCCCCATATATAACGGCTATAGGCCGGTATAAACACAAAACTAAATATTAATCATATTCAACGTCAGGAACAGATATGAGAACACTAAAATGTTTTGTATTTTTTTTACTTCTCTTCTCGTCATTCATTGCCAAAGCACAATACAGAGTAGACAGGTTGATAACCGTTGGAAGATCAGCTCTTTACTATGAAGATTATGTCTTGTCCATTCAATATTTTAATTTGGCAATATCAGCACGCCCTTATCTATATGAGCCGTGGTACTATCGCAGCGTGGCAAAATATAACCTTGATGATTATACAGGAGCTGAAAAAGATGTAACACAGGCAATCAAGCTCAATCCATATATAGACGACATGTACGACCTCCGTGCAATATGCCGCATAAGACAAAAGAAATATTCCGATGCTATAACAGACTATGACCACGCCATCATAATAGCTCCGCAAAACAGAAACTATTGGTTCAATCAGTCTATCTGCCGCGTAAACCTGAAAGAATACGACCAAGCACAGAAGGAACTTGACACCATTGTTTCTAAATGGAACAAGTTCGCACAGGCATACACGCTGAAAGCCGAAGTAAGCCTCTATCAGAAAGACACCGTTGCTGCCGCCGGATGGCTTGATAAAAGTCTGGAAATAGATCCATATAACGCTGAGGCATGGGCCACGCGCGGCGAGATCAGTCTGTCGAAAAGACAATGGCGTGATGCTGACAAATTTCTGTCCAAATCCATCCACTTAAAATCGAACGTAGCAAACAACTATGTCAACAGAGCTCTTGCACGCCTAAACTACAACAACCTGCGAGGTGCCATGAGCGATTATGACATGGCTATCACCATTGAGCCGGATAACTTTCTTGCTCATTACAACCGTGCTCTGATGAGAATAGAACTCGGAGATGACAACAGGGCCATAAGCGATTTTGACTTTATCATATCGAAAGAACCCGACAATGTCATGGCGCTTTATAACCGTGCGCTTCTCAACGACAAGACAGGAAACCTGAAAGCTGCCATTCGAGATTACAGTGCAGTTATAAAAGTATTCCCGAATTTCTGGACAGGCCTTGCACTGCGCGCACAATGCTACCGGCGCCTTGGCATGACAGCCAAGGCTGAGCTTGACGAGTTTAAAATATTCAAGGCTCAGATGAACAAGCACAATGGTGTTCAGCCGAGGTGGACACGCGCTAAGCGCAATCAGCTCAGAAAACGTTCCGAGGTCAATCTCGACAAATACAACCAGTATGTTGTTGAAGACGCACCGGAACACTACGAGCAATATGCCAGCCAGAGCCGAGGAAAAGTACAAAACAGAAAGGTCGGCATGGACCTGTTGCCCATGTTCAGCATAACCTATATTGCCCCACCGGCAGACAATCTGACTACAGAACAGGTATTCGACCGCGACGTGGAAAAAATAAACACAGAAGAAAACAAAAATAAAAAGGCAAATAAGCTATACGTGACATGCAGCAAATCACAGATAGAAGAAGAGCAGTCAGTAAGACTTTTCAATATCATTGACAGCCTGACAGCAGAAATCAACAAGGAAAAGAATACCGCTGTATTGGGCAGACTGATTTTCAGGCGTGCAATTGCTTATTCCGTTCTCAACAACTACGACGAGGCCATAAGCGACCTGACGACATATTTGCAGATAGACTCCACATCGCTGCTTGCCAACGCACAGCGCGGCGTGTGCCAGTCAATGCGCAATGCGTTCAACTCATCACAGGGCGTGGTAACAAGCCTGCAACAAGCCGGTACACTTGCCGATTTTAATATTGCCATTGCGAAGTCACCAGGCAAAGCTTATCTATATTACAACCGAGGTAACATGTATGCTTCAAGAAAGGACTACACAAAAGCTATAGCTGACTACACCACAGCAATACAGAAAGACAACGACCTTGCTGAAGCCTATTACAACAGAGGAATCGTCAGACTGCTGTCAGGAGATAAAGAAAACGGTATAGCTGATCTTAGCAAAGCCGGAGAATTTGGCTTGTATGATGCTTACAGCATCATCAAAACACAAGAGAAAGATAAGTAATATTTTAGGCTATGCAGAACAAAATATCTGATTTAGTAATGCTAAAAAAATAACTTCCGCAACATTCTGAAAGATATTGTCCACATGAAGGAGCCATGCCTTACGGCCCCAAAGTAATGTTTCAACCGATTAATAAAAGGGAGGTTCTATTAATTCATATTTTTGAGTGGAAGCGACTCCTCTGGAACTCAGT
>OMUH01000143.1 GCA_900314195.1 uncultured Prevotella sp. | reverse complement strand
AACGCCATTCTTGTTACAATAGTCAATCAAAGTCTTTTCTTGATTATCAAGGTCGGTTTTTTGTTTTGCCGTAGATACACGCGAATAGACCACGTTCATTCTTTCGGCAGCAAGTCCGGCCTTGCGATATACGTCATCATCGTTGTAGTCATACGTGCCGTTTGGCAACGTTACGACTCTTATATCTTTTTTCTTCACGTACTGCACGAGCGTTTGACGCGACACATGCAATATCTTTAACACCTTAGCACTCTTCATATCGCAAAGATAAGAAGAATAATTCAAATAAGTAAATATTTCTACATAGCTTTAATGGTTTTTATTTATATCTGTTTAAAAATGCAAAATTAGCAAATCCGAATTAATTATTTCCAAAATTTTTTGCTTTTTACGAAAATAACCGTCATCTTTTGCGTTTTACTAAACTAATAATAAGAAAATTATCACATGCCTGATAATTTTCTATTGCGGCCGTTTTGCCGTGCCGTTATTAATTTCCATGCCAGTATTCCTGCAGGAATACTGTAGTATTTTAGTTGAGACAACACAGTATTCCTGCAGGAATACTGCGTTTATTTTATGTAATGTTTTGATTTAATGCTGTGTCATGTCTTGCTTAATATACATATTTCGAGAAGGCCTGCGAAGAAATAAAATTCAGCGGTGCGGCTTTCAGGGAAGGTGTCTGACTCATACAAGGGCGTTGTGGTGCGCAGCGGTAAGAAAATACTGATGAAAAGCAATAATCGCTGAGCAGTTACCGCAGCACGCTGCTGAGCAAAAAAAAATTAAAACAGTTACCGCAGCACGCTGCTGAGCAAAAAAATATTAAAAAAATTGTTTTGCTTGGCGGAACATAATCTAATTATTATTTTTGCGGCAAGCAAACATAAGATAACTTGTTATGAACACAAAAAAACAATTACGGCGCACAGCGGCCGCTGGGACGGCAATCATGCTGATTGCCGTCCCGGCAGCCGCGCAGGCGCAGGACAGCACCGGCATAGAGAAACAGGCCACGCTGGGCAATGTTACCGTGACGGCACGGCGCACGACAATGCGCGGCAGCGGTGCCGAGAACCTGACGTCGATGTTCCGCGGAGAGCTGTTCAAGGCTGCCTGCTGCAACCTCGGCGAGAGCTTCACCAACAACCCGTCTGTAGACGTCAACTACTCCGATGCCGCCACCGGTGCACGACAGATAAGGCTGCTCGGCCTTGCCGGCACATACGTACAGATGCTCACGGAGAACCTGCCCGACTTTCGCGGTGCCGCTCTGCCCTACGGCCTCGGCTACGTGCCGGGCTCGTGGATGAAAAGCATACAGGTGTCGAAAGGCAACTCTTCAGTGAAAAACGGCTATGAGGCCATGACAGGACAGATTAATGTTGAATACCTCAAGCCGGAAGACGAGACCGGTGCCACCGTCAACATATACGGCAACACCATGGAACGCCTTGAGGCCGATGCCGAAGGCAATATACACATAGGCGGCAGCAAGAACCTTAGCACAGAGATTCTCGGCCATTTCGAAAACAACTGGAGCAATCACGACGGCAACGACGACGGCTTCCAGGACGCTCCGAACATCAGGCAGTATAACCTCATGAACCGCTGGTACTGGACCACCGGACATTATATGTTCCACGGCGGACTGTCGCTCATAAACGAGCACCGCGCCTTCGGGCAGACGGCAATGCACGCAGGCGGCACCATGCCGGCAACGGCGGCAGACGAGCTGTGGAAGGGATATGTTGACACACAGAGATACACGGCCTACATGAAACATGCCTATATGTTCGGCGACCGTGCCAACAGCAATATAGCGCTTATGGGCAACTTCACCATGCACGAGCAGCAGGCCGCCTACGGCCGCCGCACCTACGACGTCAACGAGAAGAGCGCATACGCCAGCCTTATGTTCGAGACCACGCCAGGCGAGCATAACATCAGTGCCGGACTGAGCTGGAACTACGACTTTCTGCACGAGCACGCCGCCGGAGAGAGAATAGTGTGGCGGCAAGGCAGCACGCTGCTGCCATATGCGACTTTTGACGGCGGAAGGACCAGTGAGACCGTGCCCGGCGCATATCTGCAATATACATACAATCACAACGGCAGGTTCATAGGCATGGCAGGGCTGCGCGTCGACCACAGCAATGTATACGGCACGTTCGTGACGCCGCGCGCACACATCAAATGGGTTGTCAGCGACTGGCTGACGCTGCGCGCCAGCGCCGGCAAGGGCTACCGCACGCCCCACGCACTTGCAGAGAACAACAACCTTCTGGCCTCAGGCAAATGGATAGCAATAGACCGGCTGAGGCAGGAACGCGCGTGGAACTACGGCGCAGCCGCCAACATGCACCTGCCGCTCTTCGGCCGCACCGTAACACTGAACACGGAATATTATTACACGCGGTTCTCCGAGCAGGCGCTTGTAGACTATGACGAAGATGCCATGACCATCAGCATTCACAACCTCGACGGCCGCAGCTACAGCCACACTCTGCAGGCCGATGCCACCTGCGAACTGTTCCGCGGCTTCGACCTCAGCGCAGCATACCGCTACAACATCGTCAGGGCCACCTACGGCGGCCGGCTGCTGTGGAAGCCCTTGCAAAGCCGCTATAAGGCGCTCATGAGCATGAGCTGGCGCCCAGACCCCGGACTGTGGCAGTTTGACATGACCTTCGCACTCAACGGCGGCGGACGCCTGCCGCAAGCCGACGGCAGAGAGACGTCTTTCCATGCCTACCCGACGCTGAACATGCAGGTGAAACGGTCGTTCAGACATTTCGACATTTACGTGGGCGGCGAGAACCTGACCAACTACAGACAGAAAAATCCAGTCATTGCAGCCGCCGAGCCGTGGAGCACGGCCTTTGACGCCACGCAGACATACGCACCGCTGACAGGCGCAATGGGCTACGCAAGCATAAGAATAAACTTAGGAAACAGATTATAAAAAAAACAAAGATAAAACTATGAGAAAGATTATTTTATCAATGCTTCTCGCTACCGCCATGACAGCCTCAGCAAAGGATTTGAAGACAATTATCTTCACCACCACCCCGCAGATGCACTGCGAGAACTGTGAGAATAAAATCAAGGGCAACATGAAATTCGTCAAAGGAGTAAAGAAAATAGAGACCAGCGTAGACAAGCAGAAGGTCTACATTACATACGATGCCGACAAGACTACTCCCGCAGACCTGCAGAAGGGCTTCACGAAATTCGGCTACACGGCCCGCGTCACTACTGAAGACGAGAAGATAGCTCCTTCGTCAGAGTCATGTCCGAACATGTAGAAACAAAAAAAGATTATCCGCATCATACAGCTATATATGTATTTTGCGGATAATCTTTTTTTTGTCTGCACATGAACGTGTGCTATATTAACCTCAATACTCATACTCAGCCGGCTCATACCACGGTGACCGTGCATAACCTTTCACGGACATCTCGCGGAGACATCTCGCTGTAGCCTCAACGTCTTTGGATAAGCCGCTCGCTGAACACTATAAAGCCGGCGAGCTTGTTCTTGCCCGCAGGGTTGAACACGATAGTATTTGTGCCCTCGTCGTTGTGATTGTCATGCTTGAAATCGCGCCAGGCACGGTTGGCACCGGCAAAAATTCAGGCTGCGCTGCGGCCGCTAACAGCCACAGCATCACAAATCAATGTCGAGCTCAACGGGACAGTGGTCGCTGCCAAGTATCTCTGTGTGAATGTCGGCAGCGGTGACGCGGTCGCGCAGCCTGTCAGAGATGAGGAAATAGTCTATTCTCCATCCGGCATTCTTCTCGCGGGCATGAAAACGGTAGCTCCACCAGCTGTATTTTACCTCATCGGGATGCAGAAGGCGGAAGCTGTCAGTAAATCCGCTGCCGAGCAGCGTGCTCATTTTCTGCCGTTCCTCATCTGTAAAGCCGGCATTGCGGCGGTTAGTCTTCGGATTTTTTATATCTATCTCCTCATGCGCCACGTTCATGTCGCCGCACACTATTACCGGTTTCTTGCTGTCGAGGCGTTTCAGATAATCACGGAAGTCGTCTTCCCATGTCATGCGATAGTCAAGGCGGCGGAGCTCCGTCTGCGAATTCGGTGTGTAGACAGTGACGAGAAAAAAAACGTCATATTCGAGCGTGATGACACGTCCCTCGTGGTCGTGAGCGTCAATGCCCATGCCGTATGTAACCCCTGAGGGCTTAAGGCGAGTGTAGACGGCAGTGCCAGAATAGCCTTTCTTGTCAGCATAGTTCCAGTAACTGTCATAGCCGTCGAAATTAAGATCGAGCTGGCCGGCCTGCATCTTCGTTTCCTGCAGACAGAAGAAGTCGGCGTTGAGTGAGTTGAACGCATCGGCAAAGCCCTTGCCGGCACATGCCCGCAGGCCGTTTACGTTCCAGGATATAAATTTCATAAGCAAAGTGTGTGTGTACGGCCCGACGCGCAATTCAAACTCATAGTCTTGCGCCACTGCCGTTTGCAAAAACAAGGCACAGCTCCCTTCACGTTGATTTTTATATCAAAGAAACGTGCGGAGGCCGTGCCGGAATAAAAACGAATTGAATTGATTTAATTTATTGTCAGATTATCTTCTGCTGAACAGCACGAGCGGGAAACGCACCTGCCATTTGTTGTTGTCAACATATATGCTGTCTACGAGGAGCCTTTGCTGATAGACACGCTCCTTCGACCATACGTTTATTATTGACGAATACTGTACGGAAGTATAGTTGTCGCTGAGCAACATCTGGTCGGCGAAGACAAACGTCACGTTGTGGTCATCGCTTGTTGTCAGCTCAACGCGTCTGTTGGCCGGTATGGAACCGTAAGAGTAAACGCCGTTTTCATAATAGGCATTGAACACCAGCATCGGCACGAACAGCGACGAACGGAACGTTGCAGGAGCCAGAGAAGCCACAATGGCAGAGTCTGCTTTCTGATTGTCTCTATAAAGACTGTGAGCCAGAATGTTGAACGGGAAGTTGTAGTAGGTCATGCCGTTAATGGAATCACTCGGATTGGCATTCCACGCAGCCTGCACGGAATCAACCTTTGTGAAGCTGTCTTTTGCGTATCTGACGATACCGTTGTAAGACCCGCTTACGGCAAGTTTCATTATGGCACGCTCCTGCTCGGTAGTATAGTGCCATGATGATGAACTGTCGTCATCGTTACATGCCGAAAGCAGCATGACGGCAGCAGCCATTGCCATGAAAAAATACTTTTTCATTTTTTTGTTTTTTGGTTATTAAATTCCTAACGCGCTGCCCCGCCCCACACATATTTCATCATGCGGCGCAGCAGCCCTCTTCTTATTACAGCCGCAAAGATACAAAAAAAAGCAATAACACAATATTTATAACCGCATTTAACAAAACTCAGCACGGCGGCAACCGTTCAGCGATTTATTTTCCGAAAAGCTTGAACGCAGTTTTTATAAACATGATAATTGTTTTTCCTCCTCCATTGTCATTTGAAGGTGTCCTTCAAAAGCTTATCCGCCACGCAGTCATGTGCTTCAGATAAAGGACGATACAACCACAGAATCCTCCGTCTCTGTCAGACTGCACAGGTGATTGTCATAGAACATTCCTTCAAGGTTTATGTCCTCGTCAAGCTCCGGCCAGTGAATACGTTCGACTGATTTTAACATTATAACCGGAACATCAAAACGCATACGATTATTTTCAGCGGTTATGACAGTTTTTGTGGGCCGGCACGGGGCGCGGCCCCTACACGTTGCGAAATATCTTGCCAACAAAACATGCTGATTTTTTAGATAATTGTATATGCGCCTAATGACAAGCAAGAATATAATCAACGCG
>OMUH01000150.1 GCA_900314195.1 uncultured Prevotella sp. | reverse complement strand
GGCTTGCTCGGGACTTCCACCCGTTAGACAATGCTCATGCCGAGCGTACTATAAAGAAAACTATATAATATATTATTTTTTTCATTTTTTTCTAACTTAGTAAGATTATTATCTATTCACTATCTTTTCAAACTGCCGGAGTGACTGCGAAGATGGAAATACTTTTTTTGCTTGACGATATGCATTGCGAGCCTTGTTTTTCAAGCCCTTATCCAAATAATAAGTTATCAGCAACCCATAGCTTTCTTCCAAGCCCCATCCAGGCAGCCAGAATCCGTGTTTTCTTTTATCACTTACGGAAATAGCTTTCTTAAGATATTCTTCACATTTCGTCTTGCCACCCATTTGAACAGGAGTATAGTAATCAAGAACGCCGAGCACATACCAGCTGCGAACATTACGCGGATTCTTCTTTGCTGATGCCTTGGCATTATTCAAGCAGATACGGTACAAAGCACCTGCCTCCACACCTTTTTTCTGTGGCAGTGTCATAGACTGCATCTGAGCAAGCAAAGCCAGACTCTCAGAATCATTACAGTGATTAAGCAGATTTATACCCTTGTCCAGATAACTTTGAGCGTCTTCATTTTTGCTTATCTGAACGACTGTCTGACGAAAACAAATAAAGGCAAGCCAATATTTCTTATAAGGTATCTTTCTCCACGAAGCCACCTTCTTATATAATTTGCTTAAAGGCACAACATTACCGTAACGTTGTGCCTGACTGTATGCAATGTCTACTTTTTGCTGCATGCTCGATGCGTACACGCTCTGAAACATGAACATTAAAAACGCTAAAAGAAGACAATAAACTTCTTTTCTTCTCATAATTGCTTTTAAATATTAAAAAGTTTACAGGCAACAACTATTAATATTCCCCAAGTGATGAAATGAATATACCACACATCGCTGAGGAAATAGTTTTCCTTAAGTTCATTGATAATTTGATTTACGCGCGTTCCATCTGACTGTCCTGAATTTTACAATGCATCAGGCGGGCTGCGATATAATGTCCTGACTCATGAAACGACAATATGGCGAGCATTGATAAAATAACTATACATGCATTCTGCATAATGTTTTATCTCTTTAACCGTAAATATTTGAATCCTATTATTTGAGCCATGGCAAGTGCTACAATCCAGATTACGCCGGGCCAGTAAAAACCTATGCCACGCATAATGTTAAGCATGGGCGTAATTGGATTAAATACAAATATGTAGCCTAATACCGGATTCATAGTTGATGCCGGATAGAATGCGTCACTGACAAAAATGAATATATAGAACAGAAAATTCATAACTGTGTTGTCTGATTTTTTTGATTCCACGAATTCACCTAACAGAACACCAATAAGCGAAAACAGAATCATTCCAAAAAATATGCCGCATACGATTCTGCACAAATCAGATATGGTGAACGACAAATGATTAAATAGCACTGCAAAAGCTAATAAAACAGCTGTTGCTGCCAGTAGCATGACTAAACGGCTCATCACCAACGACGCAACATGATAATTGAAATTATATGTCATTGTCTTAAACTCCCGAAGCAAGCCATTCTCTGTATATTTGACGATTACGTCACCTATGGCCATCATGGAATTGCTTACTGTTGTGATGGCTATAATACCGGTCAATAAAAAATAACTGTATTCCGGACTTCCGTTGCCCCATATCAGAACGAAAACCAAATAGAGAAAAATAGGGAAAATGAAAGAAAAGAAAAAAGCTTTCTTCACTCTCATAAAACATCTCATCTCACACAGCATTCCATAAAATATTGCGGTAAATATTTTCATATCATTTATTTTTGAGGGTGAATAGAAAGATACCGATAGACATCATAAATGTCGGCCGGCATAATGGAAAAATTATTTGTGTTGATGGTTTTAAAAAGCATATCTTCTATGGAAGAACTAAACAGATATGTCGTTTTGTCTCCTTCGGTATAGCTGAACACATCATTTATATCTGTTCCGGCGAATCGGCTGTCAGTAATCAATTTCTTATCATAAGGCATGCGTGACATCAATTCTTCCGCAGTATTTACCGGTGCCAGGTTTGTACCATTAGATAGTAACAGATATTTATTGGCATATTTCTTTGCCTCATCCCATTTATGAGTTATGAATACTACCGTTACACCATTGTTTATGAGCATCTCCCATACGTCATTCTGTGTCTGTTTGTCAAGTTCTGATGTAAGCTCATCCATGAACAATAATAACGGGTGCGACTGCATGGTTGCAGCTATAGCAACACGTTTTTTCTCACCCTTTGATAACAGTTTCATGTATTTATTGCCAAACTGTTCTATTCCCAATAATGAAATAATATCCTTATCCGGTTCTTTACAACCATACATCAATGAGAAATATTTCACAACTTCATTTGCCTTGAAATAAGGGAAAATGTCAAAACTGTCCCAAATAGCGGCAATGTGATTGTATTTCCGTAAGTTCTTATTGAATATAACCTCACCATCATTCGGTTTTGAAACACCAAGAATATTTTCAAAAAGAGTTGTTTTTCCGGCACCATTACTTCCTAACACCGCAACCCTGTCATGGTCTTCAATGGAGAACGTCACGCCGTTTAGAATGTATTTGCCACCTGCCGTGTATTTTAAATTCTTTACGTTAATGTATTCCATAAATTATTATTTTAAATCAGGCTGAAGCTTTCGTATCTGCTGCCTTGCCCAAAATGAGTACACCCTGAATTGTTTCCATTGGCGGTATGAGTCCGAGAAAATTATTTATTCTATCATCTATATAACCGCCAAGCATACAGGATGACAGGCCTAAATCCTGACAAATAAGAGACATGTTCTGTTCAACGAACCCAACTTCCTGTAAGATGAAACGGTACCCCCGTTCACCATATTTAATCATGGAACGCTGAAAAACAGAAGATATAAACACAACTGCTGACAAGCTTTCCATATTTACGTTACCAGCAGCAACCATACCGAACTTTTTTATCCCGCAAATCTATACCTTGTTTTTTTTGCAAAGAATATTGACAACTCTCAACAAAAATTTTTGTTTTACTCCTAAAGAATCTATAAAAGTTTTTAAAGAACATGACGAGCCCCAAATCTACTACTGCAAAAAATCTACTTTTTATATTCATCTTATGTTATTTGAAATAAATTGTCGATCTCAATTATTATTTTATTGCAAAAATAGCACAAAAAAAGCAATTCAAAGAAGAAAATTACATTTTAAAACTAAAAACAGTATTTTTATTTCAAAATAACAGTTTAAATGAAACACATTTAATAAAAAAATTGCATTTTTGACAGAAAATGCAATTTATTTCATAACCGTGACGGCCATGAGGCCGATGACCACATCGTTTGCCGTGGCCGTAACGGTGATTGAGCTCAGGCTTCGGCAGTCGTCAATCGGCATTCGCAGTACTACTGCAGCGCCGCCGTCAATGGAAAGGATGTTTTCCCTTGCATCCGGACCGGCCGCGGGTATCTCATCGGTATCAACATATCTGTCACGAGCCGGACTGCGGCTCACCATTCCCGTCTTCAGACAAAAGCGCAGCGGACGCGGCCCGTGCACGGTGAAAGCTGGCGAGCGCCAGTCATAATCCTGCTCTATCGGGCACCAGTTATATGGATTGACAAGCGGCAGGCAGACCGTTCCGCCATCGGCATACCGAACTGTCAGCCTGCCGTTTTCAAACCGACTCTGCATGGCATTCGTTGAACCGGCCATGAGCAGATAAAGACAACGTCCGTTGCCTGTCAGCGGAACAGTGATGCTGTCAGGATAGTTATCCCAAAGACTGACAAAAGCCGTATTACGGCCTGTTGCCGGCGAGCGGAAAGGAATGCCGCTGATTACGACCGGCTCTTCAGCTGCAAGCCGGCGCAGCGCACTGTCACTGACACAGAATGTCTTCTTTGTAGAGCACCAGTCACCGATGCCCTGGACGGGCAGAGCAAGCGTGGTGTAAGGTGAGCGCGGACTGAGATATTTGTTTTTGAATATGTCTGTAACACAAGCATTAAACTGCTTCCGCATATCTACTGTGCGGCAGCGCTCCATCCGGACATTGCCCAAATCTGTGCCTGAAGTGCCGGCAAAGCCTTTCTTTACGAACAAGCATTCTGCACTTGAAATACTGTCTGAGTATGACAAGAAGCTGTCATCAGCCGCTATGTCTTTAAAACCGGCAGGAGAGAGCACGGCATTCATAACGCTGTCAGTGCCGAGTACAGTGTCACGCCAGCCTCCGCCTGACATATTCTGTCTGATAATTATTTTAAGCGGCTTACTGAAGTGCTGACTGACGTGATATTCTTCCATGCCTTGTTTGTTACGGCGGAATGAATAGTCAAGATACGGCGTATGTATGCTTGCGCTGTCCCAGTCTGCCGGGAAGCCGGGGCGGATAATACATTGTCCGCTGAGCGCTTCCGGCGTAATTCCGAAAAGTCCTTCAATGACGGCGCGCGATGCAATGCCTGTTACGTCGGCAAAATCACGGTAAGCCTCACCGGCATTGACATCGAGCGATGACGTCTGTCCGAAGTTGCCTGGACTGCTGCCGCAATACATAAAATCCATCACCGTGCCCTTGAACAGTCTGAGAGCCTCAGCCGGCCGTCCTGCCTTCCAGTAAGCCAATGCAGTGTGCAGCACCTCGGCCATAGCCACATTGTTTATGCTCCATTCATAAGGCATCCAGTTTGTTGTAGACAGCGTCTCGTATGTCTTGCCGCCGGCTCTGAAATATAAATGCGGTATGACTCTGTCAACATAACGTGTGGCCCGCCACGCCTGCCGCGGCGAGCAGGCCCCGCAGTCTACCGGCGTATATACAGACCACAGTGCCGCCGCGTCATGCCGGCGGCGCAGTCCGAGAAAATTCTGATATTCTGCCCAGTGGTCTTTATCATCAATCCAAAGGCGGCCGTTCATAGCCCTGAGAATACTTTCGGCCTCGCGCCTGTAAGGCTCACCATCCTCGCCGATTATTTCTGCCACGCGTGCCGCAAGCCTGTTTGCACGATAGTTATATGCTGATGAATGCGTGACGGCTCCACTCTCATACTGCAGAGCATCGCTGGCCCAGATACAGCAGTAGGCATCATAAAGATGGTCACCGTCAGGGTCAAACGTGCGTTTCTCCCATTCCAGATGGCTCTTTATCAACGGCCACATGCGGCGCATGAACGCCGTGTCAGCATCAAACTGAAAATGCGTGAGCAGCTCATCAACGAAAATAAGATTCATGTCATAATGATGAAACTGCCTGTTGTTGCCAGGATTGCGGCAGATATATCCGTTACTGTACACAGGCGTGCCCCACCGGTAAGCGCCGCGCGCAAGATTGTTTGCCGTGTCCATCAGATGCGGCAGCGTGACGGGCACACCCGTCACCTGACTGGCGGCATAAGCTTCAAAATGACTTCTCTGCCTGCCGGGCATACCGAGGTAATCACCGGCATAAGCCCCACGCCAACCCGGCAGCGGCACGCGCCATCCCACGGCACCGTGCAGCCACACCTGTCCGTTCCAAGCTCCGTCGGCAGCAAAGGTAAGAGCCGCACCAAGCGTGTTAAGAAACGCATCGGGAGTTGTCACGGTCACACTACCGGCAATTTTTCTTCTTGTATACTCAGCCATGGCATACAACATCGGCAGTCTGTCTGCATCGGCAGAGACCGTCTCGCCGGAGACAAGGAAATAAGTATCTGTATGATTTCGCAGCCGATGTGTTACCGTCTGCAAAGGCTGTTCGCCGCAACGAGGCCGGAAGTTTTCAGACGGATTGTCAACGGTGCCTATGTCGCCGTTGCGGCGGAAACGCTTTCCCTTAACGTTGCATACCACCGCCGACGCCGTAGCCCCGGCCGGCATGTCTATGGATGAAATACGGAATACAGCTGCTGCCGTATCGGCAACACCTACAACACATAATCTCAACTCTCCATTTTTCCACCGTCTGTCACGCAGGCTGTAGCATCTTCTGCCGCCGTCATAACGAGCCTCACAATAATCTGCCGAATCGAGCCATACAACAGCATTACCGGTATTTATGAAAAAACGGATGCTCCTCTGTGCGCCTTTCCGCCATGTAGCGAACACCGGACGGTCACTTGTTTCCAACCGCCAGTCGTCATGTCCGGCATAAATTGCACGTGAGAACATGTTGGTGCCATTGACACAAACGAAAGCAGTTCCGTTGGGCGTGTAAGTCAGGCGGCGCTCTACCGGCAAATTTCTGTCATAAAGACCGGCGGCACATACTGCCGGCACAAACGAAGACACAAGAAAGACGGCAAGCAGCAGGAAACAGATGAAAGAAATTCTCATAAACGGAAAAAGAAAAGGCTGCACGCCGGAGATATATCTCCGGCGTGCAGCC
>OMUH01000144.1 GCA_900314195.1 uncultured Prevotella sp. | reverse complement strand
TGCAATTATGCAAATAATTCGTTGATTAATAACAAGTTAATTTATAGAACATCCCTATAATAGTATCCTGAAAAACAAAGGCCCATTCACTATCGAAAGTCCTCAGGATGCGACAGCGGTGTTCTTCATGTATCTGAAACAACAGATTGCAAAATATTGCAGTGCTAATGGCATTAGCACTGACATAGAGTATGCCGTGAGTATCCCCGCATCGTTTGAGGCAAACCAGCGAAAAGACCTTATAGAAGCACTTCGCCGGAACGGCATCATGGTCGGGAAACAGTCGCTTATCGATGAGCCCAATGCAGCATTTCTAAGCTATCTACAGGAAAACGCGAATGCGGACGAGAGTAAGATTATTGTCCAAAACGACTACAACCCCAAGGTCTTAGTTTTCGACTTTGGCGGTGGCACATGTGATATTTCTATCCTTGAGATTGGGAAAAACTATAACGGATATTACTCAAAGAACCTTTCAATCTCCAAATTTACACAACTCGGAGGAGACGATATAGACCGTTATATTGCATGGAACTATCTCTTACCTACGCTTCTGAAAGAGAATGGCAAGGCAATGGACGATTATCGCACTCCTGACAAAAGATATATCGTCAGCCACTTATTGAAGATAGCAGAACAGTTGAAGATCAATATCTGCAACGACCTAAACATGCTGATGGGCGACAGCTTCAAGTTGCCAGCACTGATAAACAGCGACAACCGAAAGGAGGTTTACATTAACACCGACATTGACACGAAGCATGGTAGCCTGAAGGCATCTAAGTTCTCATTGAGCTTCAAAGAGTTTAATGAAGTGATGAAGGTGTTTCTGGAACAATCGGGCAGTAAAACAACAAAGGAGGATAATCAAAAGGTTTACAATAGTATCTTCAATCCCCTGGAAAGTGCACTACGTAAAGCGCACCTCAATAAAAATGAGGAGCTTGACTATGTGCTCTTTATCGGAGGCAGTTCCAAAAATCCGTACATTGCAAACGCGCTAAGCACGTATTTCGATCAGTCGGAATTGCTGATACCGCGAGACCTGCAGAAACATGTCTCTAAGGGGGCCGCCATCCACAGCTTGATAGTCAATGGCTTTGGCAAGAACATCATTCAACCTATCACAAGCGAACGTATCATCGTGATAACCAAGAACGAAGTAGTGCGCACATTGATACCAGCATCTACCGAGATACCCAGCGGTAAGGTTGAAATTACCGATCTTGTCGTTGACCACGAAGGCCAGGAGGCCGTGGAACTTCCAATATGCGTCGGCAACAAAGACAAGATGCTCTTCAACATCAAGATACCATCGCCCCAGGGACGTGGGTTCCATCAGGGCGAGCACATCAAGCTGACAGTAGAATACACTGTAGACAAGTTGCTGAAGACCGAAGCAGAATGCAATGGCCAGCGAATCACCCCTGAGCAGTTGAATCCCTTTGCCAATACTGAGCTCAGTACGGAGCAACGTGAAGTGGTAAGGGCAGAGCGCGAGTTAAGCAAGTCGCAAGCTGAGAATGGCGGCACACCTTCAAAAGCTGCTTTCCGCAAGCTGATTAATGCTTACGTGGGAGCAAACATGTTGTTCCAGGCGGCTGAAGCTTCAGAAGAAATGGATGAGTATTATCCAGGCAGCGTAAGCTATAACCAGGTAGGTATCTTCTATAGCAACTCTGGTAATAGGGAGAAAGCGATTAAGGCGTATGAGCGAGCGTTGGAGAAGGAACCAAACAATGCGACCATCTTAAGCAACCTGGCAATAGAGTACAAATATTTCGACAGCGAGAAATACAAGGAATATGTTCGCAAGGCATATCAGGCTGACTCCAGCGATCCGGTCAGAGTGATTCAAATGGCAGAAGTTAGCCAGATGGAAGGCAATCAAGCAGAGGCGCAACGGCTGCGCAAACAAGCCTACGACGAATACGTATCCCGTTTCAACAATGGAAGGTTGCATTCTTGGGACTACAATTGGCTTTCATCCCTTGCACGAAGCATGGGGCATAACGATATTGCCAATAAGGTTGATCGTGCTAAGCCTAAAGCAGAACATTCCAAGGCATATTCAGAGGAAAACCTCAGCCGCATAGATAGTAGAGAACTTTATAAAATATAACGCCATGCCAAATTGGTCAGTAAAATACGATCACTTGGATAAGGATCAGATCAACTTCCTTAACAAGTGCCTTAACGATGGGAAGAGCCATTGGATCTGCGGTTTCCCTGGATCAGGTAAGTCAACCATCCTGTCGCACGCTATCAAATCGATAAAAGCCGATAACCCGTCAGCATCTGTTGCCGTTGTTGTATATACCCAGTCACTTGTGGAAATGTACAAGGCTGCTTTTAGAGAGATTGGTGCAGAAGGTGCAACATTAAAGACTATGTATCACATCCTTAACGATGGCAACCATTATGACTATATCCTTTGTGATGAAGTGCAAGACATGACTCGCCGGATTATTGATGCCATGAAGGCGAAGTGTAATCACCTCATAGTGGCTGGTGATGAGAACCAATCTATTTACCGGCAGGACGTGAGGTTCCATGAAGCAACGCTAACTCCTGAAGAAATCAAAAGCTATGTCGGTGGTGACAAGTATGAACTAACTGTAGTTCATCGTCTCTCGCCTGCAGTGCAAGAGGCCGTGCAAAAGTTCATGCCGGAGCTCGCAAAGTTGCACGATGTTAGGAATCCTGCCGACAAGAGCTATAAGATTCGGTTGTGTCATTCTCGCGAAAGGGACAACGAGGTGAAGTATATCTGGAAGGAAGCCGTCAAAGCGCCCAACATTGGAAAAACCTCGGCGGTGCTGTTCCCATCAAAACCGAGAGTGTTAGACTTTGTTGACATGGTATGCGACCTAGAGAAAGTAGCGCGTTGGCAACGACAGTTGAATCAGTATAACGGGGTTGACTTCGTCGCGCTCAATAGTTACCTATCTTCAAACAACATACGTTTGCAATATGTCGGCAGCGGATGTGGCAGCTTTAGCAATGAGAACTGTGTATTCTTGATGACCTATCAGAGTTCAAAGGGGCTTGATTTCGATAATGTTTTCCTGCCCGACATTGATGAGCGACTCTATATTGCACCAGATCCAGAAATTGCGAAGGCAACATTCATGGTGGCTATGACCCGGTGTAGGAACGAGTTGTATGTATGTTACTCCGGTACTCCCCATATTTATGTGTCTTATTTCGCTGGGAGTTGCAGCAATGTGAATGTTGACGATTATCTGAATCCAGCTAAAGGTGCTGGCGGTAATTTTGGTTTCTAAGGATGAGCGTTATGAAAGACTATATAGCTTTACTTAGTTATGACAACTTCGACAGTCTGCTCCGCTATGGACGGGTGCAGATTGACCGTGGTCGGGCGATAATGTTGCGGTCCTCCTTCCGGAAGATTAAAAGTCATCCAGAATTCTTTGATCGCCTCACGACAGGAGTGTGCGACTTTCAAGCTACTTTTGAATATGTTATTATCCACTTTCAGAAGGGTACAGCCTATCCCATCTTATCCATTCAAGATGTTTGTGGTATCTACCCCTTGGATGATCGAGCAAGAAATAGCCTGATGTCCAAAAGCGATCCGCGCATTGTCATCAATCAGCCGCTGTGGCCAGATAAGGCCAAAGAATTGACGTACCGCAACCTTGCGGATGCCACTTGTCGAGGAATCGAGAATGTAAAGCACATCTTCGATTTCACCGATGAAGAGCTTGAACGCTGCAAGACAATCATCACTCCCGAAATGATCATGGAAGTGGTGAAGAGCGCTACCAATGGTGAGCAAGTCTTTGGAATGCCATTTGGCAATGCCACCGCCTGGGTCTACGTGATGTTGTATCATCGGTATCAAATGTTTCCTGATGGAGGGGTCGGCTACATGCTGGATGCCATGTATGCGTTTATGACATACTTGAAAAATGGCAACGTAGATGAGGTTGACTTGTTTATTGAGAACTCTCCTATGTACAAAGACCTGGTAAGAAGGAAAGGTGACACCTTGCAGGAAATCATTGCGTATGTAGAAAACAATCATGAAGGGTTTGTTCAGAAGGCAGATAAGACTGTCGATATGTTTCATATCGTGGCCCCGCTGTATTGCCAGATGGTCAGCTGCTTCGCAGATGATGGCTTAGACATGGAAAAAGCGATTGATGGGAAACCATTCGCCTCGCTGGCGCAGGAATACAAACTCCAATATGGATTCGCTTTCAGCTTGGCTGCCTATATGCTTGGAGCTATTCTCGGTTACGCCAAGACATACGATGCATATTATAACATAGCTGATTTGAGAATATTCCGCCCTGAGGGAGACTTTCCGCTCTTTTCCAATAAATCGAGAAATGGCAGAGGTGAAAAAGAAGCCGCACAAGGCAGAGAATTGGGAAAAGCAAATAGAGAAGAGAATGTAATAGAAGAAATAGATGAAAAAGTTTGACTATCAACAGAAGATTTCAATGATGCGCATTCTGCTCGACATCATCAATGCTGACGGGCGCATCGATATCCGCGAGAAGGCTTTGTTTGATCATCTCAAGACGGAGTTTGAACTTGATGATTACGCTAGCCATGCCGTCCGCGACAAAATCTCCATACTTGCATTGATCGACATTAGCCATTTCAATCAGGAGCAGAAGGCATACTTTGCTGATCTGATGAGAAAAATGATCGTTGTCGATGATGATGTCAACGTGAATGAGGTCGCTGTTTACGAGGTCGTAAAGGATTATTGTAAGATTCCGGATTAATCTTATCGAAGCTTATGGCAAAGAGGTCACCTATTCCCGGCCTCAGTTTCTCATGGAAGCGAGCGCTGGGAATCACGCAAGCAAAGCAGCAGTTCGCATGCGAGACAGGCATACCAACATCAAAGGCAGGACTGGAGCGAAAGATAGGCTCCACGATAGTCAATCTACTGTTTGGTAAAAAGTAGTTCGTTATAATGAGTTAAGCAAGTGATTATGAATACAATTTTCAAGATCATCAGTTACGCGTGTGCGATATTCGTTCTTCTCTTCACCGCCTCTTGTGAGCAGAAGCAGAAGACGACGGCAGAGATATTCGCTGAAGAGCAGTCTGGGGTGTGCCTGGTGCTGAACGCATGCTACTACGAGATACATCTACCCACAGGGAAGGTGTGGTATTGCTCCGGCATAGATGAGGACGGCGACCTAAAGGACCTTACACTTGACGAGGATGAAGCAAAGAAGAACCGGTCGATGCTCACGGGTACGGCATTCTTCATCAATAAGGAAGGTGCACTGCTCACCAACAGGCATGTTGCCAGTCCGCAGGTGACGCCCGAGCAGCTGCGTCAGGGTACTAAGAGCGTGCTGAGTAGCCTCCGGCAAATCATGGAATACGCACAGCAACAGTTGGCGCAACAGTATCAGGAACTGGAGAACGAGAAGTCCAACTATATTGAGTACGATGACTATGGCAACCAATGGGTTGACCGGGAGGATATGGCCAAGGTAGAGGCTAAGCAGCAGGAACTCTCTGACAGTTATGACGAGATGACTGAAACCATCAACGGCTTAGACGGTATTGATGTCAATGCCATTCGTATCGTTCCAGTCAGCGAGATTGGCATCGCCTACAACAACACTTTTGCCACGAAGCCAGAGGACTTCCTCGACAAGAACCCCTGTGTGCTGGTGCGTGCCTCGAAAGATGAGGATGTAGACCTAGCACTCATCCAACTCAAAGACAAGAAAACTCCGGAGAATGCATACGTCTTCAGCTATATTGAAGAGATGAAGCAGCAGAGCGTCGTCGACTGGGCGAAAGAAACGCTCGGCATGACCAAGAAGCGTAAGGAGCTGACCATCGGCGACCAGCTCTCCCTCATCGGCTACAACGCCGGCCCTATATTGGCTGAGACAAAGGCTGGCATCAAGGCGCAGATGACCACTGGCCAGGTCACCCAGCTTTCCGATGGTAGCCGCCTGCTCTACAGCATTCCTGCCTTGCAAGGCAGCAGCGGCAGCCCCGTCGTCGATGCCGATGGCAAACTTGTAGCCGTGAACTTCGCCAAGCTCAGCGGCACCGAGAGCTTCAACTTTGGCATTCCGCTGAAGCAGATCAGAAAATTCATTGGAGAGTAATGTTTAGCAATTGTTACCAAAAAACAACAGAAAACATTTGTTAGTATGAAACAGTCATTATTTATCATTATGTTGCTACTGGTTTGGCCGTTTGTCTCAGTCAGCGCACAGATGAGCACGAGGAAGGATGCACGGGCTGTGCGTGCAGCATTGAAAGCTTGGGCAGAAAAAGTGGAAGCGGACGATGACATTACACTGGAGGAACTGGCGCCTTACTTTGATGAGTTGGACGGGATTTTGGATGCCATGGGAAAGCTCAGCAAGGCTGACAGCGCCTTAGTGAACAGTGATCCTGCCCTTGCTGACAAGGTCTCTGCATCTTATAGTAAGGTGAAGAATGCTGAAGCAATGTGGTCAATGGCTCCCACCGACTATATAAACGGATATGCTTTCGTCGACCTGGGACTAAGCGTAAAATGGGCAACTTGCAACATTGGCGCCTCGACATCCGCCGATCCTGGTGACTACTTTGCCTGGGGTGACACCGTTGCTGTGAACAAGACCAAGAACTATGTCTACAAATACATTATTAAAGACTTATCGGAAAGATACTATGGTGATGAGCAATATGCTATGATTGGCGATGACATCGGAGGTACTCCGTATGACGTTGCCCGGCAACTGTGGGGTGCACCATGGTACGGTTCTTTCATTTAAATTTTGACTGACATGGCATGATTATTGCTCAGCTTC
>OMUH01000145.1 GCA_900314195.1 uncultured Prevotella sp. | reverse complement strand
AGGTCGGAAAACGAAAGTAGGAAGAAAACTGCTTCGTTTTCCTCCTACTCGATTCTTTTCTGAAAAAGCGGATTAACCATTCGTGTTAATTAATATCCATATTCTTTTCTTGTGCTCCTGTTGCACCTGTTTACAGTCTGTCGGGCACACGCGTTGCAAGAAACACCAGACCGGCTGCGGGCATATACATACAGACCGGCAAGAAGTTTATTGTCAGATAACATTCTGAAAGTACAGTAATCCCGGCTGTTTTCAGCCTGTATAAGGATGCAACAGTCATCATGATACCACATAATAGGTATGTCATTACCCTATTATGTGGTATTATATTTAATGTGTAAAACCTCTACCTTTGCAATTGCTTAAAGCAGAACAGCATCTCTTCCCGAGGCACGCAAACAGACAGTGTTTTGTAAAAACTTGCAATGTGTAAGAGCAATGTGCAAGAGCAATGTGTAAGAGCAATGTGTAAGAGAGGTGCATATATAAAAAATATATTTGTTATGAAGAGCAAGGGCAGACATATTTTATCCGTTTCTATAATTCTTTCAGTGTTGCTGGTTATGCAGTCGTGTGGCGGAAAGAAAGTGCAGGCTGTTAACGATCCATCAGGACTGAAAGGCCATATATCGCTGTCTGGTGCGTTCGCGCTTTATCCGCTTGCCGTCAGATGGGGCGCCGAGTTCCAGCGCATGCATCCCGGCGTGACGGTAGACATCAGTGCCGGCGGTGCCGGCAAGGGCATCACTGACGCACTGGCCGGACAGGTAGACCTCGGTATGGTCAGCCGTGAGCTGAAACCCGCTGAGGCTGAGAAAGGCGCGCTGCCCTTCGCCGTAGGCATGGATGCCGTGGTGCCCACTGTCAACGTGCGCAATCCGGCATATAAGTATCTTCGCCGTCACGGCCTGTCTCTTCAGACGGCACGCCGGCTGTGGCTCGGCGGCGAGTCGCTGTCGTGGGGCAGCGTGGTAGGCCGCAAAGACATTGCATATCCTGTTCATCTGTATACGCGCAGCGATGCCTGCGGTGCGGCTGAGACATGGGCGTCATGGCTCGGGGGAACACAGGAAGACCTTCAGGGCGTGGGCGTCTACGGCGATCCTGCCGTGGCACAGCAGATACAGAAAGATGCTCTTGGCATTGGCATGAACAACATTGGTTATGTGTATGACAACAAGACAAACCGTTTTCTGCCAGGCATTGCCATAGCGCCCATTGACGTTAACGGCAACGGACGCATTGACGCTGACGAAGACTTCTATGACTCACGCCTTAAGCTAATAGAGGCCATAAGGGTCGGGAAGTATCCGATGCCGCCGGCACGTAACCTCTATCTCGTGTCAAACGGCAAGCCAAAGGGCAAGGTGCTGAGAGCATTCCTTGAATATGTTCTGTCGGAAGGGCAGAAAATTAATCTTTCGGCCGGTTATCTGCCGCTTGATAACAAGCGGCTGGCCGATGAGAAAAGCAAAATGTAAGTCAGCGGGATGAAAAAAAATGATAGTTCTTCTCTCGTGAGCACTAAATTTTCTTAATTTTGCAAATCAGAATCATGGCTTTGTTGCCGGTCCGGCGCGTGCTGTGCGGCGGACCGTTTAATGTTTTATTGCTTAACAGCCGGCGGCTGCCATGACGGGCGGTCGCCGGCATTATTTTTATAACAGGATTATTTCTATATGTTGAAAAATGAAAACACGCAAGGTGTCAGCGTGAGCGGCGAGAACCGTCAGATGATAGTCTGGCTCGGTGCTCTTGCCGCAGGTGCCGTGCTCGGCCTGCTCGGCATTGAGTGGCTTAATGATGTCATGGGCTTTGTGGCAACGGTATACACGCGGCTGTTTCAGTTGCTTGCCGTGCCCACCATAGCCTTTGCGCTGACAACGACCATGGCACGTTTCGGTGAGCAGAAGGAGACCGGCCGCATTCTGCGACACACGGTAACCTATACGCTGCTGACCACCTTTGCCGCTGCGCTGCTTGGCATGGTGCTCTACATAGCTGTCTCACCCGGCAACATGACGCACGCACTGATAGAAAAGGGCATGGCCGACGTGCCCGACAGCGTGGGCACAGGCAGCTATATGGATTATTTCATGTCGGTCATTCCGAATAACATAATACGGCCGTTGCTCGATGGTAACGTGCTGGCTGTTCTGCTGCTGTCGTTTGCTGTGGGCATTGCTCTGGCAAAGATGCCGCAGAGTGAAAGGAAAACGGCAGTGATGAACGTGTTGCTTGGCTTTCAAGACCTTCTCTACATGCTCATTCACGCTCTCATCTGGACACTGCCTGTTGGCATCGTTGCATTCTCGGCACAGCTGACGGCACAGATGTCGGCTGGCGTGGTGATGAACTCCATAGGACGTTACGTGGCTGTCATTCTTGCCGGCAATCTGCTGCAGTTCTTTGTGGTGCTGCCGTTGTTTCTGCTGGCGCGCGGGCTGAACCCGCTGCGTGTGCTAAGGGCTATGCTGCCTGCGGTGATGATGGCCTTGTTCACTAAGAGCTCGGCGGCCACGCTGCCCGTGACGATGGCATCGGCAGAGAACAGGCTGAAGGCATCGCCGCGCGTGGCGCGTTTTGTACTGCCCATCTGCACAACAATCAACATGAACGGCTGTGCGGCCTTCGTGCTTGTCACCTCGCTCTTCGTGATGCAGAACGGCGGCACGGCGCTCACGCTGCCGGTAATGCTGATGTGGGTGTTCATAGCCGTTATAGCGGCAGTAGGCAATGCCGGCGTACCAATGGGGTGTTACTTCCTGACGTTCTCGCTGATGAGCGGCATGGGCGCGCCGGTAGGAATAATGGGTATCATACTGCCAATATACACCATTATGGATATGATAGAAACAGCTGAGAACGTGTGGTCAGACAGTTGTGTGTGCGCCATGACCAACCATGACCTTAAGACGACAGACACAGCTGAAGCGCAGTCAGCAACTGCCGGAGACTAAAGGAAACAATTAAAAACAAATTTACAGTTTTTTTATGGATAACGGAAAAATGCTTGCCGTGGCAGCCGGATTGCTTGCCGCTGCCAATGCCGCTGCTCAGAAGGCAACACCGGAGAGACCTAACATTGTATTTATTCTTGCTGATGACATGGGTTACGGCGACCTGCACTGTTATGGCAATAAATATATTGAGACGCCGAATATAGACCGTCTGGCTGCCGCCGGAACACGCTTCGAACAGGCTTATGCCGGCAGCGGCATCTCATCGCCGTCGCGCTGTGCGCTCATGACGGGCAAGAATACCGGCAAGAGCCGCATTCGCGATAACCAGTGTCCCGTGGGCGGACTGAAGGGTATTAAGATAAGTCCCCGCGGCGATACAACTTACATACGCCGTGCCAACCTGCTGCCCGAGGATACCACCATAGCCACGGTGCTCTCCGCTGCCGGCTATCGCACCTGTCTCGTCAATAAATGGCATCTCGACGGCTATGACAAGAATGCTGCGCCAAACCACCGCGGCTTCGATGAGTTCTATGGCTGGACAATATCTACGCCGGTCAGCAACGGACCATATTATTACTATCCTTATTACCGCTTCCACGGCGACTCGCTCATTAACATCAGCGAGAACAGTCACGATGCACACGTGCGGCATAACACAGAGATCTCTACCGATGATGCCATCGCGTTCATAAACAGAGAGAAAGATCATCCGTTCTTTCTATATCTTGCCTATGACGCTCCGCACGAGCCTTATAACATTGACGATACGTCATGGTATGACGACAACGGCGACTGGAGTGCCAACACGAAACGCTATGCCGCTCTGGTGACGCACATGGACTATAACATCGGACGCGTGCTCGGCGCTCTTGATGCGCTCGGACTGCGTGAGAACACTCTTGTCATTTTCGCCAGCGACAACGGTGCGGCCGTCATGGCGCCAATGAAGGAGCTGAACTGCGGTGCCGGACTGAAGGGCCACAAGGGACAGCTCTATGAGGGCGGCATACGTGTGCCGCTCATAGTAAGCCAGCCGGGCAGGGTGCCGAAGCGAAGCGTTAACAACATTGTCTATTTCCCGGATTTCATGCCTACGTTTGCGGCTATTGCCGGAGGCACGAAGTATCTGCCGAAAGATATTGATGGTATAGACATAAGCAAACTGTTCTTCGGCGGTGATGTTGATACCGACAACCGCGACATCTACTGGGAGTTCCCGGGCAAGCAGCGTGCCCTGCGCCATGGGCGCTGGAAAGCTGAGAGCATAGGGCGCGGAAAGCCGACGGAACTGTATGACATTTCCAAAGACCCATACGAGACCACCGACCTTGCCGCAAAAAATCCCAAAAAGGTAAAAGAGATGGAGGCCGTCATGGACCGCATGCATCATCCGTCGCCATATTGGCCGATGCCCGGTGAGCCAGGCTATGTTGCAAAAAAGAAGAAATGACAGGCCGGTAATTCTGTTCTGCAGGCTTACTGTCTGAAGGTGTAATACAGAAAGAAAAGAAGGAGGGTCACGGTTGTGACTCTCCTTCTACGTATTGTTCAAGAAACATGTGTTCACCGTCATATACGGCGTATGTGAACTGCCATATCCAGTCGCCGAGAATGATAAGCTGTTTCTTCCGTGCTATCATGAGGTTGAGCTCAATGTGGCGGTGACCGAAAATGAAATAGTCAATGTCGGGATGCGTGACGAGGTAGTCTTTGGCGAACCTCACGAGATATTCCTTGTCTTCTCCCATGTAAGGCGGCTCTTTCCCGTCGGCGCGTTTCAACCGGCTGCGCCGTGCCCATTCAAGTCCGAGCGCCATGCCCCAGCGCGGATGTATCATATTGAAAAGATGCTGGCAGGTGGTGTTGTGGAAAATCTTTCTGAGCAGTTTGAACTTGTTGTCCGGGTCGCCAAGTCCGTCGCCGTGAGCAAGGAAAAACGTCTTTCCGAGAATTTCCGTTGTCACTGGCTTGCGGTGAACGATCAGTCCGCATTCCTTTTCCAGATAGCCATATGTCCAGATGTCGTGGTTGCCGGTGAAGAAGTGCACCTCAACGCCCATGTCGGTAAGCTCTGACAGCTTGCCGAGAAAACGGGTATAGCCCTTCGGCACTACATATTTATATTCGTTCCAGAAGTCGAACATGTCGCCGAGAAGGTATATGGCCTCTGCCTTGTTCTTTATGCTGTCGAGAAAGCGCACGAGGCGGCGCTCCTGAGTGCGCTGGTGCTCAATGGCGAGTGAGCCAAGATGCGCGTCTGAAAGGAAATATATCTTTTTCATGTATCTGCTGGTTATTTATTGTTGAGGCTGTTGCTGAGGCTGCGTTGTCATGCAGCTGGCAGTGTTCAGGCTAGGCAATGTTTTTTAGTCGAAACCAAGTTCCACGCGTGCCTCGTCAGACATCATGCTCTGGTCCCATGCCGGCTCGAACACGAGGTTTACGTTGGCTGCTTTCACGCCTTTTATGCCCTCGACCTTTGTGCGCACGTCCTCAAGAATGAAGTCGGCGGCAGGGCAGCTTGGTGCGGTGAAGGTCATGTCAATGTCCACGTTGCCGTCGTCCTTGACATCTATCTTGTATATCATGCCGAGGTTCCAAATGTCAACCGGTATCTCCGGGTCATAAACGGTCTTCAGCACGTCGATGATGCGCTCTTCTATTTTCGTCTTTTCTTCCTGTGTCATTTTTTTCCTTTGTTTACTTTTTACAGCTTTCTTGTCTTTGCAAACTTACACAAAATTATTCAGATAATTGCAGTAAAAAGTGAAAAAGCAATTGCCGGCAGGCGTGTTTTTGAAAGACTTCAGAAAAACGCAAAAATCATATGATTGCAGCACATGTGTTCATATAATGAAATCAGAAGGGCCAGCCGGAGAAGACTTGCTCTCAAGCTGACCCTTTCTGTGGCTTATTAAATGAGCTCCTTTCGTTTTAAATTATCAATTATTATGCTGCGGACCGGGAATGGCTGCCTGATTGACAACTCTAATATAATGGAAGCGTAACGGCCGCAGATTTGGGGTACGAATATACAGTGGGAGGAGCGTGCCCCGCCGGGGCACGCTCCTCCCAACGTTCTTCATTGAGAAACTGCGTATTTGATTCCGCATGTTTAAAAGCAGCTGCAAATGACCGTCGGGTTACAGCCGTCCGTGGTCGCGGTAGGAATAGTAACTTCCGTCAGTTACGATTACATGGTCAAGCAGATAGAGTCTCATTGTGTCGCAGGCTTTCCTGATGTGCTCAGTCAGCTTGTCGTCAGGCCGGCTCGGTGTCGTGTTGCCGGACGGATGATTGTGGCTGACAGCTATTACTGTGGCATTGCACAGCAGTGCGCTTTTAATGATAAGCCTTATGTCAACCGCCGTTTCAGTTATTCCGCCTGTTGATATGCGCTCTTTTTTTATCAGTTTGAAACTCTGGTTCATATACAATGCCCAGAACTGCTCTGTGTCGAGGTCCTGCATTATGGGGTGCATGCAGTAATAAATGTCGGCAGATGTTTTCATCACTTCACGCTCTTCGGCTTTTTCCATTTGCCGTCGTTTGCCCAGCTCACAGGCGGCCATTATGGAAATAGCCTTAGCCGGTCCGATGCCTTTGTACTGCTGCAGCTCGCGTATGCTCATCTTTCCGAGTGTATTGAGGTTGTTGTTACAGTCGGTAAGCACTTTCTGCATAAGGCTCACAGCACTTTCATCCTGTGAGCCCGAGCCGATGATGATGGCCAGCAGCTCGGCTTTGCTGAGACTTTCCGGACCATTCATCTCGAGGCGCTCGCGCGGACGGTCTTCTTCGGCCCATGATGCTATTGACAGCTTTCGCTGTTGCGTGGTGTCATAAGGCGCAGCGTTGCTTTTTTCGTTTTTAGTCATATGGTTATAAATTGTCATTTTTTGTTGTATCAGGTGTTTTTATATAGGTAATTTATATGAAGGCTATTTATAAAATGTCTTTTCAAAGGCGCTGAACTCGTCTTTATGGCAGATACAGCGTTTCCACCATGCCTCAATGAAACCGCAGCCGTAGCCGCTGAGCTGTATGTAAGCGGCAGCTACACTTTTTATGCCGATGGCTGCGCTGTGGTTCTGGCGTGAGCTGTCAAGGAATATTATCAGAGCGTAGAGCAGCAGCGGCAGCAGCGGCCACAACGACATGAGGCATGCGGCAAGAACGACAAGCGCGAGCTCGCCTATGGTGAAGCAGGCCGGCAGCAGATGAACGATTTTCAGGCTCTCGGGATATTTCTTGAACAGGTTTATTCGGGCTATGCCGCTGTTATAGACCTGCCGCCAGAACTTGCGGAAGTCTGTACGCCGTTTGTGCCATACCCATGCCCCGGGGAACAGACGGCATCGAAAGCCGTTCTTGAAGATGCGTATGGACAGGTCGATGTCTTCGCCGAAGCGCATATTGGAAAATCCGCCGAGCTTCTGATATGCGTCGCGGCGTATGCCCATGTTGAACGAGCGTGGATAGAACTTGTCGAGTTTTTTCTTGCCTCCGCGTATGCCGCCGGTGGTGAAGAAGCTGGTCATGGAGTAGGATATTGCTTTCTGTGTCGGCGTGAATGAGTTGTGTGCACGGTCTGGACCGCCGAAGGCGTCGCACGGCTCACGATGAAGTTCTTCGCTGACAGCCTTCAGATAGCCGTCAGGCAGAACGACGTCGCTGTCGAGAATGATGAGCCATTCGCCGGAGGCACGTTCTGCGCCGTAGTTGCGGCTGTCGGCAGGGCCGGAGTTTTTCTTGAAGAAGTATTTTATGTCGAGCTGACCTTCATAATTCTCGCAGACGTGCCGGCACGGTGTTGCGGAGCCGTCTTCAACGACAATCACTTCGAAGTCGTGCTCTGTCTGAACGGTAAGGCTGGAAAGCAGTTCGTTAACCTCATCGGGACGATTGTAGACAGGAATGATGAATGAATATTTCATGCAGTATATGAAAGCTGAGAGTTTTTTTGCCGGCATATATATTATATTAATGTGTAATAAGCCGGGTGATATGTTGCAAAACAAGAAAAGGTGATGAGTGCTCTTCACTGAGCCGTCATCACCTTCAGTATTATTTTTAAATAGTCTTGCAAATTTTATTTTGCGTCGTTGACACGGCCCAGGTAGCTGCCGTCGCGTGTGTCAACCTGAATGGTCTCGCCCTCGTTGATGAACAGCGGAACGCGAACCTCGACACCAGTCTCAAGAGTAGCAGGCTTTGTGGCGTTTGTGGCAGTGTTGCCCTTTACGCCCGGCTCGCTCTTTATAACTTTCAGAGTGGTCTTTACCGGCATCTCGGCAGAGAGGATAGTGCCGTCAGATGTGTCAGTGACAACGTCAACGACATCGCCTTCCTTCATAAATTCAACACCGGTTATCTGCTCCTTGGTAATAGGAATCTGCTCGTATGTCTCCTGGTTCATGAAGATGTAACCTGTTGAATCCTCGTAGAGATACTGATAAGGACGGTGTTCAACGCGAACGTCGTCGAGCTTGAAACCTACCTGGAAAGTGCGCTCAAGAACGCGGCCGTCGGCAACGTTCTTCAGCTTTGTGTTCATGACGGTATTGCCCTTGCCCGGCTTTCTGTGCTGAAAGTCGATGCATCTCCAGATACCTCCGTCCATGCGGATGCAGGTTCCGATCTTGATTTCCTGTGAATTGATCATATTTTTTTGCTGTATTAAAATTTTATGGCTTTCTGAATGCTGAAAACTGCGCGTCCTGAGCTGCATGGCGCCGCGTAACGGCCTAACAGTTAGGCGTGCATAGCTTTCGCGCCGCAAAGTTACATTAAAAACACAAGAAAACAAAGATATATTTGAAAAATCAATAATAAACGTCTTAAAATCAGCTGAAAACTTTGCTGTTTCGAAAAATATGAGTAATTTTGCAGTCCGAAAATGTGTCAGGCATTTATGCGCATTGTTTATTTCTGTATGTATGCAGCAAGCCGTGCATGACACATTTTTATCTGTAAGGAAGAAAAATATAACAAAGTAAAAACAACATAGAAAATGAAAAGAACATTCCAGCCGCACAATCGTCGCCGCGTTAACAAGCATGGTTTCCGCGAGCGTATGGCTACAAAGAACGGTCGCCGCGTTTTGGCAAGCCGCCGTGCACACGGTCGCAAGAAGTTAACTGTTTCTGATGAAAATCACGGCAAATAAAAAGCTTTTTCAACAGTGACAATTAAAAAGAAAGAAGTGAAGAGTTTCCTTTGCTTCTTTCTTTTTTTTATTTACTTTTGCATGGAACTTTCATCGCGTATTTCTGTAAGCCGACGAGAAATCAGAAAACGCGGCCGTTACGGAAACAACGACCATTGAAAATGACGACAAAGGAATTTATCAGCAAGTTTAAAAGCAAATATCTGTGGTTTAACCTCGCCGCTATTTTCGGCGTGGTGGCCTTGCTTGGCTTCTCGCTGAAGGTGGGCCTCGACATTTATACCCGTCACGGCGAGGCCATTCCGGTGCCGAACTTGATTCATAAGAATATAAATGACGCGCAGCACATACTCGACAACCTCGGGCTGCGCATAGAAGTGTCGGACACGGGATACGTGCGTACGCTGCCGCCCGACTGCATATTGGAGCAGACGCCGCCGCCCGGCGAGACGGTGAAAAACGGACATGTGATATATGTCATTATCAACTCGCCGCGCAAGCCGAAGCTGACCATACCTGACGTGATTGACAACAGCTCGCTGCGCGAGGCGATGGCGAAGCTGTCGGCAATGGGCTTCAGGCTCGGACAGCCGCAGTTTGTGCCGGGTGAGCAGGACTGGGTGTACGGGATAACGGTAAACGGTCACAGCGTGACGGCCGGCGACAAGGTGAGTGTTGACGACGTGCTCGTCATACAGGTGGGCAACGGACAGCGTGATGCTGCCGACTCGGTTGACTTTGTCGATCCGGAGCAGGGCGATGACGGCATGGATATTATTGAAGACGACGGTACGGCCGGCGATAATGATGAGTTTGAAGAAGTGCCGGAGGCAGAGACCCGTAGAAAAGAGAAATGACAAGGACAGACGATGAAATGACAAACGGCGATGCCGGAGAGCGTTATGAGCATTGGCGCATAACGGTTGACGAAGGGCAGAAGCCGGTCAGGATTGACAAGTTCCTGGCTGATAAGAATCCGAACCAGAGCCGCAACCGCATACAGACGGCTGCCGACGCCGGCTGCATAGAGGTGAACGGCAGTGCCGTGAAAAGCAGCTATAAGGTAAGGCCCGGCGATGTCATCACGCTAATGCTTGATTATCCGCATCATGACACGAGCATTGTTGCAGAGGATATTCCGCTTGATGTGGTATATGAGGACAGCGAGCTGATGGTGGTTAACAAACCGGCGGGCATGGTGGTGCATCCCGGTGCCGGCAACTTCACCGGAACGCTCATCAACGCCGTGGCATGGCATCTGCGCGACCTCGAAAGCTTTGATGCCAACAACCCCGACGTCGGACTCGTTCACCGCATAGACAAGGATACCAGCGGACTGCTCGTCGTGGCCAAGACGCCGGAGGCCAAGACGGCTCTCGGCAGGCAGTTCTTCAACAAGACAACAGAGCGGTCATACAACGCACTTGTGTGGGGCAACTTTCTGGAAGATGACGGGCGCATAGAAGGCAACATATCGCGTGACCCCCGCAACAGGCTTCGCATGACGGTGTTCCCGCCCGACAGCGGAGTGGGGAAGACGGCCGTGACACATTATCACGTGCTTGAGCGCTTCGGCTATGTCACCCTCGTGGAATGTGTGCTTGAGACTGGCCGCACGCATCAGATACGTGCACACATGAAGCATATAGGGCATCCGCTCTTTGCTGACGAGACCTACGGCGGAATGGAAATACTGCGCGGACAGCGCTCGTCGTCATACAAGGCGTTCATAGAAAACTGTTTCAAGGTTTGTCCGCGGCAGGCCCTGCATGCCCGCACGCTTGGATTCAGACATCCGAAGACGGGCGAGATGATGCGTTTCAGCAGTGAATGGCCGGCCGACTTCGCAGCGCTGATAGACAGGTGGCGCAGATATTTCAGCAACAACGCTGATATGTGACTGTGCAGGCAGGAATGAGCTGACGGCATTTAAAAAGAAATAAGATTTAATAACGCAATAAAAAATCATGGAAACAAAAAGAAATGTTGCCATTGTCTGCGGCGGTGATTCGTCGGAGCATGACGTGTCAATGAGTTCCGGAAGAGGACTTTATTCTTTTTTCGACAAGCAGAAATATAATGTTTATATTGTCGACATAAAAGGCACGCAGTGGCATGTTGATTTCGAGGATGGCTCTGTTGCCGATGTTGACAAGAGCAATTTCTCATTTAAGAAAGACGGCAAGACGGTGTTCTTCGACTATGCATACATAACCATTCACGGACAGCCGGGTGAGAATGGCGTCATGCAGGGATATTTTGATTTGCTGCATATTCCTTACTCTACAAGCGGTGTGCTGGTTGAGGCCATCACCTTTGATAAGTATGTGCTCAACAACTATCTCCGCGGGTTCGGCGTTAACGTTGCCGACAGCATACTGCTGCGCCGCGGTGACAAGTATGATGAGAACAAGATTGCCGCGCGCATCGGCATGCCGTGTTTCGTTAAGCCGGCTGCCGACGGCAGCAGCTTCGGTGTCAGCAAGGTGAAGAATGCCGACCAGCTCGCACCGGCTCTGCGTGTGGCGTTCATGGAGAGCAACGAGGTGATGGTAGAAGGGTTTCTCGATGGCGTGGAGATTTCACAGGGCGTGTATAAAACAAGAAACAAAAGCGTTGTGCTGCCGGCAACAGAGGTGGTTAGCGAGAATGAGTTCTTCGATTACAACGCCAAGTACAACGGCCAGGTGAAAGAGATCACTCCGGCACGGCTCAGCGATGACACTGCAAAGCGCGTGGCAGAGGAGACAAGTCGCATTTACGACATTCTTCATGCCAACGGCATTATACGTATTGACTATATCATCTCTAAGGATGCCGACGGCAATGACAAGATCAACATGCTTGAGATAAACACCACGCCGGGAATGACACCGACAAGTTTCATTCCGCAGCAGGTGAAGGCTGCCGGTCTTGACATTAAGGACGTGCTCAGCGACATCGTTGAGAATCAGTTCTGAACGGAGGCTGATGGCTGACTGATAAGAAAAGGACAACAACGGCGTGGCGTTTCCTGCATAATGAGGGCGACGGCAAGGCGGTGTTGTCCTTTTCTTATATATTGTTATTATATATATAATGTATGTTTAACCTATAAAACAAAGACTGACCTATGAACATTCCAAGTGAATTTGATGCTATACGCCCGTGGGAACCGGAAGAGCTTACTGCGGCTTATGACCGTCTGACATCTGACAGACAGTTTATGTCTGTCGTTGAGCAGGTGTATCCCGATGTGCCTGTTGACATGCTGAAGAAAAAACTGTATGCATGCAAGACAAGCCTCGACTTTCAGAAATCGTTCTGCTATCCGTTTGTGAAAAGCCTTGAAGAGAAAGCTACGAAAGGCATGGAGTTTGACAGCTCGGCTATTGACAACACGCGCAACTATACGTTTATCAGCAATCACCGTGACATCGTAACTGATTCGGCTTTTCTCGACTATCTTCTGCTTGTAAACGGGTTCAGCCAGACATGTGAGATTGCCCTCGGCGACAATCTGCTGAAATTCCCATGGATAAAAGACCTCGTAAGAATAAACAAGTCGTTTATCGTGGAGCGCGGACTGCCCATGAGGCAGATGCTGGCGTCAAGCAAGCGCTTGTCTGAATATATTCATTACTCTGTTGAGACAAAGAAACAGAATATATGGATTGCGCAGCGTGAGGGCAGGGCCAAGGACAGCGACGACCGTACGCAGGAGGGCATAATGAAGATGATGACAATGGGCGGCACAGGCTCTGTCGTTGACAGGCTGAAGAGCCTGCACATTGTGCCGCTTGCCATCAGCTATGAATATGACCCATGCGATTATCTGAAAGCTAAGGAGATGCAGCAGAAACGTGACGTGGAAGGTTGGAAGAAAGGACCTGACGATGACGTGATAAGCATGAAGACCGGCATAATGGGCTTCAAGGGACATGTGCATTATCATGCTGCACCGTGCCTTGACGAATGGCTCGGCACACTTGATGCGGCCATGCCGAGAAAGGAAGTTCTTGAGACTGTGGCAAGGCACATCGATCATGAAATTCATTCCAACTACATGATTTATCCAAACAACTGGATAGCACTTGACGAGCTCGACGGGAAAAACGCCGGCAACGGACATTATACCACTGAGGATAAACAAAAGTTTGACGCTTATATCAGCGCACAGCTTGCCAAGGTCTCTCTTGAAGGCAAGGATGAGGCTTTCCTGCGTGAGCGTATGCTGACGATGTATGCCAATCCGCTGAGAAATTATCTTATTGCCAAGGGCAAATAACAGCAGATAACAACGTGAGTGTATGACAATTTTATTTTGTAAGCTGAATTTAAATGTGCGCGTGCGTCAGGTGATGTGTGCGTTATTCTCCCTTCGCGCAGCATTGCTTATGTTGCTCACCGTTGTGTGTGGCGGTGCTGTCGCGCAGGACAGACAGCGCCTGCAGCATCTTGACTATACGGCAGCGGAGCTGGCGTCGTTCATGGCGCCCGGTTGGAATCTTGGCAACACGATGGAGGCCGGCGACAATAATAACGTGTTCACTGACAATGCCGGCTTAAAGGCCGAAACAGCATGGCAGCCGAATACTGTCAGCAAGGAACTGATAAAGAGTGTAGCGAAAAATGGTTTTAAAAGCATTCGCATTCCGGTGTCGTGGGTCATGGGACATCTTGCCGACAGCAAGACGATGGCTGTTGACCGGGCATGGCTCGCGCGCGTGAGGCAGATCATTGACTGGAGCCTTGAAAGCGGATTGTTTGTAGTTGTCAACGACCACTGGGACGGCGGATGGATAGAATATGACGGATTTACTGACTCTGCTGCCGTTGATGTAGAGAAAAAACGTTTTGCAGCTCTGTGGACGACTCTTGCCACTGCTTTTGCTGATTATGACGAGCGCCTTGTCTTTGCCGGACTTAATGAACCTGGCGTGGGTGGCGCGTCGCCGTTGGCCCATGGCAAGAAAATTGATACAAAGGCTCTTGCCGGCAGAATAGTTGAATATGAGCAAGTGTTTGTAGACGCCGTCAGGAAAACCGGCGGCAAGAACAGCAGACGCGTGCTCGTCGTGCAGGGGCCTAACGCCAATATCAATGACACATATAACAATCTTGATCTGACCACGCTGCACGACACGGCCGACAGGCGTATCATGCTCGAGATTCATCATTACGACCCTTACCAGTTTACGCTCATGAACAAGGATGAAGATTGGGGCCGTGTCTGGTATTATTGGCCAGGCCTGGCGCCTGCCGGTGCAGAGACGCAAACTGTTACTGAAAAGGTAATAGAAGATATTAGAAAGTCGATGGTGTCATTGAAAGAAAAATTCGTTGACCACGGCATACCGGTTATCATAGGTGAGATGGGTGCCAATCACCGCATTGTGCCACAAGGCGGCAGTCAGCAGCTTCATGATAGGAGTCTTGCCAGATGGTATGAGTTTAATGTTGCTGAGGCTGTTGCCAACGGCCTTGTGCCTTTCGTATGGGACACAGGCTATACCCCCCGGCCGTGCATAGCTCTCTTTGACAGGAAAACCGGCAAGGTGGCCGACAGTGACATGCTTCAGGGAGTTAAGGCCGGAATGAATGCCGGCAGGAAAGGACGGAAATAAAATGGCTTCTGAAATAATTATAAAAGAAAGCCCGCAACAGATTATTGTTCTGTTGCGGGCTTTCTTATTATATGTCTTTTTTCAGTCTGTTTCTGGCAGCTGTAGTTCTTATGTGCGAACTGTGTTACAGGCTTTCGAGAATGCGCTTGATAACCACTTCTGCAGAGATCTCTCGGTTGGCAGCTTCCGGAATAACCAGGCTGTGGTCGCTCTCAATAACGTCGTCGGTGACGATGAGGCCGCGCCTTACCGGCAGGCAGTGCATGAAATAGCCGTTGTTGGTCCAGCTCATGTGTTCGCTGTCAATAGTCCAGCTCATGTCTTTGCTTAGTATCTTTCCGTAGTCAGCCTTATTCTTAACGCCCGGACAGCTCCAGTTCTTGGCATAGACGAAGTCGGCACCTTCGAGAGCCTTCTTCTGATCGTATTCTATGCGGGCGTTGCCGGTAAACTTAGGGTCGAGTTCATAGCCTTCCGGCTGTGTGATGACGAAGTCAACGTCGGCAGCGTTCATCCACTGGGCAAATGAATCTGGTACGGCCTGCGGCAGTGCACGGCAGTGAGGTGCCCAGCTCATGACCACCTTCGGACGTCTTGTCTTCTTGTGCTCCTCAATGGTGATAATGTCGGCGAAGGCCTGCAGTGGGTGTACGGTGGCTGTCTCCATTGCAAAGACAGGACGGCCGCTGTATTTTACGAATTGGTTGACAATGGTCTCGGCATAGTCGTAGTCACGGTCGCTGAGGCCAGCGAAAGAACGTACGCCGATGATGTCGCAATAACAGCCCATGACGGGAATGGCTTCAAGCAGATGCTCGCTCTTGTCGCCGTCCATGATGACACCGCGCTCAGTCTCCAGTTTCCATGCGCCGGCATTGACGTCGAGCACGATGACGTTCATGCCAAGGTTCATGGCAGCCTTCTGTGTGCTCAGACGCGTGCGCAGGCTGTTGTTGAAGAATATCATCAGAAGTGTTTTGTTCTTGCCCAGATGCTGATAGCCGAAACGGTTTTTCTTAACCTCCTGTGCTTCGGCAAGTGCGTCGTTGAGGTTGCCGATGTCTTCTACGTTGAAAAATGTCTTCATCTCTTTATGTTTTGTTGTTTTGGTTCTAATGATTTATGGTCCTAAGCAGAGGAATATTTATTCCTATTTTTTATTTTACGCCGGTGTTTTATTAACAGTATAATTTTATTTTCTTATCTGTCCGTGGCCTTCGATAAGCCATTTGTATGTGCAGATTTCTTCAAGTGCCATTGGTCCGCGTGCGCCGAGCTTCTGTGTGCTGATGCCTATTTCAGCGCCGAGGCCGAACTGCGCGCCGTCGGTGAAGCTTGTCGGGGTGTTCAGATACACGCAGGCAGCATCAACCATCTGCTGGAATTTCCTTGCGTTGCCGCTGTTCTCGGTTACTATGCTTTCACTGTGTCCGCTGCCGTGCTGTGCTATGTGATCAATGGCTTCGTCGATGCTGCCGACGGTGCAGATGCCCATCTGCAGGCTGAGCCATTCCGTGTCCCAGATGCCGTTGCTGCCGTCAGTCTGCGTGAGCAGAGCGTTGGGGTAATGGTCTTTAAGGGTGTTGAAGGCACGGCTGTCGGCGTGCAGCACCACCTTCTTTGCTGCCATCGGTGCGACGAGCTGCGGCAGGTCGGCAAGGCGGCGGCTGTGAATGAGCAGGGTGTCGAGAGAATTGCAGACGCTGGGGCGGCGTGTCTTTGAGTTGTCTATTATCCTGCTGCCGATGGATGCATCGCCGTATTCATCGAAGTAGACATGTACGACACCGGCGCCGGTCTCGATGACGGGCACGTGTGCCTTGTCACGTACGAGCTGTATGAGGCGCTTGCTGCCGCGCGGTATGCACAGGTCTATGTAGCCCACGGCGTTGAGCATCTGCTCGGTGGCCTCGTGGGTGGACGGCAGAAGCTCAACGGCTGACTGATCTATGCCATGCTGTTTCAGAACATCATGTATGATTTTTACTTCCTCGCGGTTAGTGTCGTCGGCATCCTTACCGCCTTTCAGTATGCATGCGTTTCCGCTTTTGAAGCACAGCGAGAACACGTCAAAGGTAACGTTTGGCCGGGCTTCGTATATCATTCCTATGACTCCGAACGGAACGCTGACACGGCGCAGGTGCAGACCGTTGTCAAGTGTTTTCTCTTTAAGGGTTTTGTTGAGCGGCGACGGCAGTGTGGCCACGTGGCGCATGTCTGAGGCTATGCCTTCTATGCGTTTGCTGTCGAGCAGCAAACGGTCATACATAGGATTGTTTTCGTCCATCCGCGCGAGGTCCCTGGCGTTTGCGTCGAGAATGGCGGCTTTGTTGTCGTCAATGGCTTTTGCTACGGCATTAAGAATTTCATTGCGTGTCTCGTCGGCAAGGAGCTGAAGCTTCACCGATGCTTTCTTTACGCGTTCAAAAGTAGTTTGCAGGTTCATATTTCGTTTTTGGTTAGATTATTCCATATAAAGATAATCGTAGTGAATAAGCGGCTTTATGTCGTGCACACCGATTTGCTTTCTTGCGTCATCAGAGCTGTAGCCGCTGCAGCCTACTGCTATAATTTTTCCGTCCGGAGCCTTTACGCTGATAATGTCGCCGGCTTCAAACTCACCTTCAATAGATGTAACGCCGACGAGCAGCAGGCTCGTGGCCTTGTCGCTTTCGAGCGCTGCTTCGGCCTTGGCGTTTATGGTGACCACGCCCTTGGCGAAGCTCTCGCTGTGGGCTATCCACTTCTTGACCTGTGATGTAGGACGCGGGTTGGGACGGAACTCGGTGTGCATGGTCTCCTGTGACTTCGAGGCAAGATCTATCAGTATGTCGTTGGTCTTGCCGTTGGCAATGATAACCTTTATGCCTTCTTCAGCCACCTTGCGTGCTATGTGGGTCTTGGTAATCATGCCGCCGCGGCCGAACTCGCTCTTGCTGGTCTGTATGTATTCTGCGAGGTCGCGGTCGTAGTTCACCATCGGAATGACACGTGTGTTGCTGTCGGCAGGATTGCCGTTGTATATTCCGTCAACATTGGTAAGGATGACAAGTGTGTCGGCATTGAGCATAGAGGCAATAAGGCCGGCAAGCTCGTCGTTGTCGGTGAACATCAGCTCTGTGACGCTTATCGTGTCATTCTCGTTGACAATGGGCAGAACGCCGTTTTCGAGCATCACCATCATGCAGGCACGCTGGTTGAGATATTCGCCGCGTGTCGAGAAGCTTTCTTTCATGGTGAGTACCTGGCCGATGTGCACGCCGTATTCCCTGAACAAATCGTAGTAAAGGCCGACTAGCTTCACCTGGCCGAGCGCAGAGAACAGCTGACGCTGCGACACGCTGTCGAGTTTGTGGTCTATGGTAACTTCGTCGCGTCCGCATGTTATGGAACCGGATGAGACAAGTATCACTTCATAGTCGTGTTGCCGTAGCCATACTATCTGGTCGACCAGTGACGACATGCGTGTAATGTCAAGCTTGCCGTCATCTCTTGTAAGCACGTTGCTGCCTACTTTTACTACTATTCTTTTCATGTCTTTATTTTATGTCTTTTAAAATCTCTCTTAAACGGAATATATGTCGTAATATCTTTTTCAAATATGTTTTTTTGCCTGTGGAACAGCCGGCATTTTATGGGGTCTGTTGGTTGATTGGATACGTCAGGCAGCGGCTTTTGTTATCATAAGGAGCGCATAATGAAAAATATCCGCGATGAGACGGCTGTGCGTTCCTGGCATTGCCTCTGAATCAGCTTGTTATGCCTGAATCAGCTGCTGTGTGCGGAGTGGATGTCTTGCCGGCCCACGCGGATATTTCCTGCTGTATAAGTGTTTGACTGCCGCAGAATGTGCTGTTATTGCTTGCCGCAGTCGTTTTTCTTCTTTATTGCGTCGTTCTCGCGTATCTCTACACGGCGTATCTTTCCGGAAATAGTCTTCGGCAGCTCATCAACGAACTCAATGACGCGCGGATATTTGTACGGAGCGGTCTCGTGCTTCACGTGATTTTGCAGTTCCTTTATGAGGTCAGGGCCGGCCTTTTTCTTATATTCCTCCGACAGCACCACCGTGGCTTTAACCACCATGCCCCTTATCGGATCCGGCACGCCTGTAATGGCACACTCTACGACGGCCGGATGGGTCATCAGTGCATTTTCCACCTCAAACGGCCCAATGCGATAGCCTGAGCTCTTTATGACATCATCGGTGCGGCCCACAAACCAGTAATAGCCGTCTTCGTCGCGCCATGCCATGTCGCCGGTGTGGTAAATACCGTCGTGCCATGCCTCGCGTGTCTTTGCCTCATCGCGATAGTAACCTTTGAAAAGGCCTATTGGCTTTCCTTTTAATGTGTTGATGCATATCTCACCTTTCTCGCCGTCCTCGCATTCTGTGCCGTCAGGACGAAGAACATGAATGTCATATTGCGGGTTCGGTTTCCCCATGCTTCCAGGTCTTGGCTTTATCCATGGGAATGTGCCGAGGGTCATCGTGGTCTCTGTCTGTCCGAAGCCTTCCATGATATGAATTCCTGTCAGCGCATAGAATTTCTGTTCTACTGACGGGTTCATGGCCTCGCCGGCCGTGGTGCAGTATTGCAGGCTGCTGATGTCGTACTTGCTGAAGTCTTCGAGAATCATGAAACGGTAGATGGTAGGCGGTGCGCAGAACGATGTGACACGGTATTTCTCCATTGCGCGCAGCACCTTCTCTGCTGTGAACTTCTCATGGTCGAACACGAACACCGTAGCGCCGGCAAACCATTGTCCGTATAGCTTTCCCCATACGGCCTTTCCCCATCCGGTGTCGGCCACGGTAAGATGCAGGCTGTTTTCGTGCAGGTTATGCCAGTAGACGCCGGTTGTGAGATGGCCGAGCGCGTATAGATAGTCATGAGCCACCATCTTTGGCTCGCCGCTGGTGCCGCTGGTGAAGTACATCAGCATGGTGTCGTCATTCTCGTTCACGCTGTCGGGACGATGGAATGCCGGTGCCTTCGGCCATTCTTCATGCCAGTTGTGAAAACCTTCCGGCACGGGCTTGTCACCTTCTATCATTGAGTTGACAGCGATGAGGTGTTTTACCGTAGGACTTTGCGGCATGGCCTCTTTTATTTGTGTTGTCACATATTCGTCGTTGACGCAAATGATGGCCTTCACGCCGGCTCTGTTGTTGCGGTACACAATGTCATGCGATGTCAGCATGTGAGTGGCCGGAATTGCAATGGCTCCGATCTTGCACAGTCCCATCATGCTCAGCCACCATTGGTAATGGCGTTTCAGAATCAGCATGACCTTGTCGCCGTGGCCTATGCCGAGGCTCATGAAATATGCAGCCGTACGGTCTGTCTGCTCCTTGAACTGCCTGTACGTGGTGTACACTTCTTCACCGCGCTCGCTTGTCCACAACAGGCATACCTTGTCCGGCTTTTCTATGGCCCATTCGTCCATGACGTCATAAGCGAAGTTGAAATTGTCGGGTATCTTGAAATGCAGGTTCTTCTTGAAGTCCTCCTCTGAAGTGAAGGTGGTCTGCGTCAGAAATCTTTCTATCATGACTAATACTAATATTAATATTAATGTGGTTTCTTTAGTGTTGACTTGTTATATTATTATGCAAATGAATTTGGCCGGTTTTCCGCCGAGGGCCTGGAAGCAATGTTCACGCTTGCTGTCGAAATATATGCTGTCGCCTTTGTGCAGCACGAGCACTTTCTCTTCTATTACGATTTCCAGCTCGCCTTCAAGCACCACGTCAAATTCCTGTCCGTCGTGAGTGCCCATGGAATGTCTCTTGCCGTTTGGCAGCGGGTCTACCTGCGTTAAAAACGGGTCAACTTTTCGACCGCGGAAGCCGCCGGCCAGACTTTGGTATTTATAATCATTGCCGCGGTCTATTTCCGGACCCTGTCCGCAACGTGTCAGGTAATAGCTGCCCATGCGCGGCTCTTCGCCGAAGAGCAGCACGTCAAGGTCTATGCCGTAGCGCTTGGAGATTTTGCTGAGCCGGTATACAGACGGGTCAGCTTCTCCTGCTTCGATTTTTTGATAATGCTCTAAGGAAATGCCGCAAAGGTCGGCAACCTCTTGTGCCGGAATGTTAAGCACGTCGCGCAGTCCTTTCAGACGCTCGCCAATTTGTTTTATTACTTCTTCCATTTTTTTATATTGTTTGTTTCGGCACCAAAATTAATCAAAGTTTGCGTAAATACATATTTTTGCTTTCCTTTTATTTCTTAACCACGTTAATATATTAAAAATGCTGCACATTACTTTGTTGTTTGTGCAGCATTTTGTTGTTTTCTCAGTCATGCCGGCCGTTGTTGCTCGCAATGGCGCAGAGAAGTTTTACAGACCAGCTTTCAGACCTTTTATCACTGCGCTGGTGAAGCCGTTGTGCTCCATCTCGTTCAGGCCTTTTATGGTTACACCGCCCGGCGTTGTGACCAAATCAATGGCTGCCTCGGGGTGCAGGCCTGTTGTCTTGAGCAGCTCGGCAGCACCTTCTACGGTCTGTATTACTATCTTCTTGGCATCATCGGCCTTGAAGCCAAGCTCGACACCGCCCTCTGAGCTGGCACGTATGTAACGCATGGCGTAGGCAATGCCGCATGAGGCCAGTGTGGTGCCGGCACCAAGCAGTCTTTCCTCCGTGACCAATGATGTGCCCATCTTGTTGAATAATGCTTCTGCCTGCTCTGTTTCTTCCTTCGTTGCGTCTATAGGTACGATGAAGGTCATTGATTTCAGCTGTGCTATCGCTATGTTCGGTATTACGAGGAAGAAATGCGGTGTCTTGCCGTCCTTTGCCATCCATTCCTTGATGCTTTCGGCCTTTACGCCGGCAGCGATAATTATGAGCTTTTGCTTGTCGTAGTTGAGCACGGGCTTTATTTCTGTCAGCACTTTCTCGGTGAGCCATGGCTTTACCACCACAGCCACGACATCGGCGTCGTTGGCGGCCTCTTTGTTGTCCTGTGTGGTCTGTGCGCCGAGCTCTTTGAAATGATCCAGTTTTTCTTTCGACGGGTCTGCCACCCTCAGTGAGCTGCCCTTGTATCCGATTTTGATAAGTCCCTCGGCAAAGGCTCCGCCCATGGCGCCGGCTCCTATAACTGCTATTGTCATTATTTTTTTCTTTTTTTAAAATTCGTTGAGCACTGTTTCAAACTTCATGATAAATTCGTCGACGTTGTCTCTTGTCAGACACAGCGGTGGCAGAATGCGCAGAATGTTTGTCGATGCGCATCCCGTGAAGCAGTGCTGTTCGTAAATAAGTTTGCTGCGGACGTCTTTCTGTGGAATATCCATTTCCACACCTATCATAAGACCTTTTCCTCTAATATCGGTAATGTGTTTCGTGCGCTGTTGCAGTTCTTTCAGCTCGTCCATAAGATAATCGCCTACGAGATGTGCGTTTTCTATCAGTCCTTCTTTCTCGAACACGTCGAGCACGGCCAGTGCTGCCGTGCATGCAAGGTGGTTGCCGCCGAAGGTCGTTCCGAGCTGTCCGTACACCGGCTTGAACTCCGGTGAGATGAGTACGCCGCCCATAGGGAAGCCGTTGCCGATGCCTTTGGCCACGGTGATGAGGTCAGGACGTATGCCGAGCCACTGGTGGGCAAAGAATTTTCCGGTACGGCCGTAGCCGCATTGTATCTCGTCGCATATAAGGTATGTGCCGTATTTCTTGCATGCCTTGGCGAGACCCTGTGCAAACTCTTTGCTTACTACATTGCAGCCTCCTACGCCCTGTATGCATTCAAGAATGCAGGCGCACACATCACCCTTGGCAAGTTCTTTCTCCCATGCTGCCAGATCGTTGATGGGCAGGAAGGTGGTGTGGCCGTTGTCGTTGATGGGCGCTGTTATCTTTGGATTGTTTGTAACCTCAACGGCGAGTGACGTGCGGCCGTGGAATGACTTGCTGATGGCAAGCATGCGCTTGCGGCCGTTGCCGAAGGATGCCAGCTTCATGGCGTTCTCGTTTGCCTCGGCACCGGAGTTGATTAGGAACAGCTGGTAGTCATCATAGCCGCTTATCTTGCCCAAACGCTCAGCCAGCTTCTGCTGAAGGGTGTTGATGACGGAGTTGCTGTAGAAACCGAGCTTGTTGAGCTGGCTGGTGAGCATCTCTATATAGTGTGGGTGGCAGTGGCCGATGCTGATAACAGCATGTCCGCCGTACAGGTCGAGATATTTCTGTCCCTTGTCATCCCATACGTTGCAGCCTTTGCCCTTTACGATGTTTACGTTAAAGAGCGGATATACGTCGTATAGTTTCATATATTTTTATTTCTTTTGTTCCTAATTTATTCAGAATGCGCTTGCTTTAAGGTGCAGGCCTGCCGTCTCGTCTATGCCGAACATGATGTTCATGTTCTGGACGGCCTGGCCGACGGCTCCCTTCAGAAGGTTGTCGATGCATGATGTCACGAGCAGCTTGCCGTCAATCACGTCGCAGTGGACAAGAGCCTTGTTGGTGTTGACAACTTGTTTCAGGTCTATGGCCTTGTCACTGTAGAAAGTGAACTTGGCATCTTTGTAGAAATCTTTGTAGCCTGCCGTTATCTCGTCGATGCTTGCATCTGTGCGTATCACTTCCGTAGCGAAGATGCCGCGCGCGAAGTCGCCGCGGTAGGGAATGAAGTCGATGCTTGCGTCAAGGTAGCCTTGTGTCTGTTTAAGGCTCTGTTTTATCTCAGGCACGTGCTGATGCCGGAAAGCCTTGTAGATGCTCAGGTTGTTGTTGCGCCATGAGAAATGGGTGGTGGCTCCGGGCTTCTGGCCTGCGCCGGTTGAACCTGTTATGGCATTTACGCTGACATCGCTGTTGATGATGTGCATGGCGGCAGCCGGCAGCAGACCGAGCTGGATGCATGTGGCAAAACAACCGGGATTGGCAATGTGACGGGCGTTTCTTATCTTGTCTTTGTTTATCTCCGGCAGACCGTAGACGAAGTCATGTTCTGCTGCTGTGGGGTGCATGGTGTTTACACGTCGTTCCGGAGCAAGCCGGAAATCCTGCGCAAGGTCTATTATTCTCACGTTGTCGGGAATGTCATGCTCTTTCATGAATGCTTCGCTCTTGCCGTGGCCGAAGCAGAAGAAAACTACGTCGACCTTATCGAAAGGCAGCTCGACGGTGAAGGTCATGTCAGTCTCGCCAATGAGGCCTTCATGCACGTCACTGATCTTGTTGCCGGCGTTGCTGGCGCTGTTGGCAAACACAATTTCTGCTTCCGGATGGTTTACCAGAAGGCGTATAAGCTCGCCGCCGGTATATCCGGCAGCTCCTAAGATTCCTATCTTTATCATTTTATTGAGAGAGGTGTATGTTAAAAGCCGCCGTGCGGCTGTGGCATAGTGCATTCCCGTGCGGCGGCGCTGTTTATGTAATGTGATTCTTCCTGTGTGGAGCTTACCGTCTCTCGTCTTTGTGTATGCCGTAGTAGACACGCAGCGGAGTGGAGGTTATCTTTATGAAGCCTTTGGCGTCTTCGGCTGTCCAGCCGTGGTTCATCTCTCCGTATTCGCCGAGCTTCGATTTCGTAAGGTCGTCAGGTGAGTCTATGCCCACCGTCTCGAAACTGTATGGGCGCAGCTTCAGTATTGCCGTTCCGTTGACATGTCTCTGCGTGCTTGTCAGGAATGCTTCCATGTCGGGCATCACGGGCTCAAGATACTGGCTCTCATGAAGGAACATTCCATACCAGTTGCCAATCTGGTCTTTCCAGTATTGCTGCCACTTGCTCAGCGTGCTCTTCTCAAGCAGGCGGTGTGCCTCAATGATCAGCCTAGGTGCGGCGGCCTCGAAGCCTACGCGTCCCTTTATGCCTATGATGGTGTCGCCGACGTTGCAGTCGCGGCCTATGGCGTAGCTGGCGCCGATTTCTTCTATCTTTTGTATGGCCTTTATCTTGTCGTCATAGTGCTCGCCGTTTACGGCGTCTATCTCGCCTTCCTTGAAGGTTATGCGGAGCTCTGCCTCCGGCTCCTTTGCTGTGACGTGCTTCAGATATGCGCTTTCGGGCAGTCCCTGGACAGGATCGAGTATCTCTCCGCCGCAGATACTGGTGCCCCAGATGCCGACATTATAACTGTATTTCAACTTCGTGAAGTCGGCATAGAAGCCGTGCTCGTTGAGATAGTCAACTTCTTCCTTGCGGCTGAGGGCTTGGTCACGGGTCAGCGTGATGATCTGCATCTTCGGGCACATCACAAGGAAGGTCATGTCGAAGCGTATCTGGTCGTTGCCGGCACCAGTTGAGCCGTGGGCAATGGCATCGGCGCTGATCTCGTTGGCATAGCGGGCTATGGCTATGGCCTGGAAGATGCGCTCTGACGACACGGAAATGGGGTAGCAGTTGTTTCTCAACACGTTACCGAAAATCATGTATTTCAATGACTTTGCGTAGTATTCCTGTGTGACGTCAAGGGTTATATATTTCACAGCTCCAAGCTTATATGCGTTTTCCTCATTTTTCTTGAGCTGCTCGGCGCTGAAGCCGCCGGTGTTGGCACATGCTGCATATACGTCCCAGCCGTCCTGGCTGAGCTTCATAACGGTGTATGATGTGTCAAGGCCGCCGCTGAAGGCTACCACTACTTTCTTTTTTGCCATGTTTGTATGTCCTTTCTTTTTGTTTCTGATTATTTCGCCGCGGCTATACGCTGTCGCGTGACGGTTGATGACTGGTTATTCTCCGCTGTCTATCTTTCTGATTCGCTCCATAACGTCTTCTGGAATGCGTGCCGGCAGGTGTTCTTCTGGGTCGAAGAGCATTGCCGTGCATATGCAGTAACGGCGGTTTGTGCGGTGCAGAACGTCTTTGTTGATGCATCCCTCGCAGCTGCGCCAGAATGCCTCGTCATCAGTGAGGTCGGCAAAGGTAACCGGATGGTAGCCTAACTGGGTGTTCATTTTCATAACGGCAGAACCGCTTGTCAGAGAAAATATCTTTGCGTTCGGCCAGCGCACGCGCGCAAGCGTGAAGGTAAGGTTCTTTATGCGTTTTGCCAGTCCGAGACCACGGAAATCGGGATGCACGATAAGGCCGGAGGTAGTTACGTATTTTTTGTTTCCCCATGTTTCTATGTAACTGAAACCGGCAAACTTATCACCCTGCAAAGCTATCACAGCCTTTGCCTCACGCATCTTTGTCGCTACATATTCCGGTGAGCGCTTGGCTATTCCTGTTCCGCGCACCTTTGCTGCATCTGCAATAGTCTGCAGTATGGTGTCTACATACTTGATGTGGCTCTCGTCAGCCACGATCACTTTGATATCTTCCATTTCTCTTGTCGAATAAATTCATTGCGGCATGGCTTCTTGACCGTGCCTGTGTATGTTTTTAGTCTTTGTTTTCTATGTTGGGAATAATTGTTGACAGACTGTTGATAAGGTCTTCCTTATTCGTATCTTCTTTCTTGACTATGAATATGGTGTCGTCGCCGGCTATCGTACCAAGTATCTCGGGTATATCGCTGTTGTCTATGTTGTATGCTATGCTGCTTGCATAGCCGGGACGGGTCTTTATTACGGCCATGTTTCCGGAAAAACTTATTGATACGAAACCGGTTGTCTGCAGCATCTCGGCAGTTGACTGTACGCCGGAGGCACGCTTATACATTGTCTCGTTCGGAAGCACGTAAACGTATTTGCCGTTCATGCTTGCAGCCTTTGCCACTTTGAGCTGTTTCAAGTCGCGGCTTAGCGTTGCCTGGGTTAGCTTAAAGCCTTCTTTTGACAGAGCTTTTAGAACTTCTTCCTGTGAGCCAAGCTCCTGAGACGAAATCAGTAGCTTCAAGGCTTCCATTCTGCTGTTTTTTACCTTCATCTGTGAATTTTTATACAACTATCGATTGCAAATTTACATATTATTGGTGTATATTCAAAATAAATTGCATAAAAGTTTCATTTAAACTTGCTTTTTTATGTTTCTTTATACATTTCTATAGTATATTTATCCTTTTATATGCATATTTGTGAACAAAAAAACGTCCGTCAACTTCTCTGGTGAAGTTGACGGACGTTTTCTTTTATTGTTTATGTATGTGACGTTTAAGCCTTTAATTGTCGCTCCTGCCGAATATGCGGAGAAGATACAGAAACAGGTTGATAAAGTCGAGGTAGAGGTTAAGGGCACCGAGCAGTGCAATCTTCTGTGAGCCCTCGCTGAGGTCCATAGCGTAATTCTGAAGGGCGTTTTTTATCTGATTGGTATCCCAAGCCGTTAGACCTACGAATAACAATACGCCAACATAACTTATTATTAGACTGAATCCGCTGCTTCTGACAAACATGTTTACCACTGTGGCAATTATTAAACCGAGCAGAGCCATGAACAGCAGACTGCCAAACTTACTAAGGTCTTTTTTAGTCGTTGCGCCGTATAAAGCCATGGCAGCAAATGTGCCGGCGGTGATGAAGAATACGCTGGTGATGGAGGTCATCGTGTAGACAAGAAATATCGATGACAGCGTAACACCGTTCAGCACAGAATATATTATAAATAATGTGGTTGCAGTCTGTAGCGACAGCTTCTGTATTCTTGCCGATACATACCATACCAATGCTATTTCTGCTATGCACAAGCCTATAAGCAGACCTGAACTTTGATAGAGTGTGGCTACAAAAGCAGGACTTGATGCCACGCCCCATGCTACTACACCCGTTATAGCCAAAGCTAATGCCATCCATGTAAACACCTTGCGCATCAGCACAGGGTATGCAGCGTTAAGCTGCTGGTTGCGGGTTAATCTGTTGAATCCGTTGGCTGTACTTTCCGCCGTATTCAGTGAGTCATAAAATTCTTTTTCTGTCATTTTTATTCTAATATTAATGATTATACGTTTTGTTATATATTTCTGCAAATATAATGTTGTTTTTCTTGCGTGAGTCGAGATGTGACCCCTTTGCTAATCTAAACGTGACCCCCTTTCAGGTCACGTTTGCAAAGATATAAAATTCATTTTACTTTCCATCTGTTTTCTGTATTTTTTGATTAAAATCCTTCGTTTCCTTTAGGCGGTATGATACGCCGTTCATATTGATGAGGTATGCGTTGTGTGTAAGCCTGTCGACCAAGGCATTGGCCAGGATCTTGTCTTTTATGATCTCTCCCCAGCGGTCGAAGGACAGGTTTGTGGTGATGATAGTGGCCTTTGTATCGGTTCTGAGCGAGAGATGATTGAAGAGCAGCTCTCCACCCTCCTTGTCGCAGGCCATGTAGCCGAACTCATCACAGATGACAAGGTCATATCGCTTGAAGCGTGTCTCCAGAGCGTGCAGCGTTCGCTGTGAGCGGCATTCCTTGATTTGTGTGATGAGGTGTGGCACGGAGGTAAACATGACACTCATGCGCTCCTTGCAGGCCAGTATTCCGAGAGCTATGGCGACGTGTGTCTTGCCCGTCCCCGGGTTGCCGTAGAGCACGACGTTGTGTCCCTGACGTACGAACTCAAGCGTCTCAAGCTCCGGCAGAAGGGACCTTATGCCTTCTGGCAGTTCGTCACGCTTGAGATCCTCGATATACTTGTACTGTGGGAATCCGGCCGTACGCAGCCGCTTGGCCTGGCTGTTCTCCAGTCTCTGGCGGTACTCGGCATCGAGAAAGGAGCAGAGGAACCGCTCATAGCTCCATTTCTCTCTTTGGGCAACTTGGAGCAGCTCACCATATTTGTTGCGTACTGCCCTGAGATGAAGCTCCCTGGTAAGCTCCACGAGAGTCATCGGCATCTTATCTTCCTGCTGCATAGCCTATCAAGTTTGCAGGGTTGTCCATGAGTTGTGCGACGGCACACAGACCATTCTCGGCATTCTCCTCGATAGCTTTTCCATCCTGCTGGATACCGGGCAGAGAGGCCGCCTTAGGGGCACTACCGGGCTGCAGCTTGTCTTTCATCAGCTGGAGCGTGATATTGTGCACATGCGATTCTTTCAGGTTGTTGAAGGCCTCTACAATGCCACCGTAGACGATGTTCCTTTCCTTGACGAAGATAAGCAGTTCCACAAAGTCCTTGGGATTACCGGCGAAGGCTCCGCGGAAGACCTTGCGTATGCCCTCGGGGGCCTGACGGAGCGCCTCGGCGTTCTTCAACGCCCCAGATTTGTAGCGGAGGGTATGAAGGTAATGCTCAAGCTTGATGCTCCATTCGCCGTGTCCCACCTTACCGTGCTCGGCGACGACCTTTCCGCTTGCGTCAAGCACCTCAATCTTGTTGGTGTAGACGCGCACGCTGACGGTACCGAGAGTGAAGGTGTCGGGTACGGAGTAGTTCGCCCTGTCTAAGGAGATAGTCGCGTAGTTGGTGACCTCACGCTCGACCTTCTGGAAGCAGGATATGTCGTCCGTCCAGGGGCTCATGGCGTCAAAGTCCTCTCTGGCGAGCGAGACGATGTCCGCTGTTGCCGGGCTGTTGCTTTGGGCGTTGAGCTTGGTGCATCCTGCGCTGAGGTAGTCCTGCGCCTCTCCGAGTGAGTCGAATTCGTCGCGTACGGAGAATACGTACTTGCGTACAAACTTCACTGACTCCTCCACATTGCCCTTCTCGTTGCCGCTGCGCGCATTGCAGAAACGGAAGTCGAAGCCATAGAAACTGGACATGGAGAGCAGGGCGTCCGTCGGCTCCTTGTCATCCGTGGTCCACATCCGTCTCACTTTCACTGCTACCCTCATGTTGTCATAGACCATCCTCTTAGGAATGCGGCCAATGTCGTGGAAGTAGTTGCGGTGAGATTCCATGAAGGCCAGCGTATTCTCCCGGAGAAAGAGATAAGCCGTGCGGTGGTTACTGTGGGGCAGTGTGAACACGGCCATGCGTACCGTTAAGTTCCGCCCGTGTATCTTCAGCTTTACGTCGCCCCAGTCGAACTGGCACTCCTCTCCGGCAGGGTGATACTGACGGATGAAGCACTCCTTACTCTTGGATGGTTTCTGTCTTGCGGCATACTCGCGGGCGTAGGCCGTCACCGTCGCATAGCACATGTCATAGCCCATGTCCTCACGGAGCACCTGCCAGACGCGTGTGAGGTCCATACACTGCTTGCGGTTGCCCTCTGCGATCTTCTGCCGGTTGCGTTCCAGGCAGTCTTCGATATACTTGCAAGCCTTGTCATCCAGCTTTGTGCGCGGACGTACGGGAGTGTGAAACACCTCCTCCCTGTCGAAGTAGGCCATAGCGGCATCCTTGCCGTTGGTACGGAGGATGTTGTCGTAGGTGTTAATCAGACGGCGGATGACACCGCGTGAAGCGGGCTCCTCACCCTTTTGCT
>OMUH01000147.1 GCA_900314195.1 uncultured Prevotella sp. | reverse complement strand
ATTGTTCTTTACGGCTTGTATATTATCCATGATTTTTACTTTCTATAGGCAAAGGCACTACTTTATGCTTGAATTGCTATTACATAATAAGAAGATTTTCACCTCAGTTTGGGATAAAAAATCAAGCATTAAGTAATGTTTAAAAATAACTTCCGCAACTTTCAGCAAGATATATGGACAGCCGAAAGTAACCATCAGCCTTGGAAAGGCTGACTCATGCGTAACACCAGTCTAAGCGATGCGCGAGCGCAGACTGGTGACAGGGGCGCAAGACCCCACTTTATACGTTCTTCGAAGAGGAACGTATAACAACGAAAATCAAGAGGGTGCCTCGTCGAGGCACAGAGCAAAACAAACTGATTATTTTTTTTTCGGGCAAACCTTTATGGAAATGTTTAAACATGCGGAAGTTGTTTTTTGCAATTTACTTAGTATAGTCAAAAAAAACAATTGACGCAACTTCCAGCTAGTAATTGTCCACATACAGGAGACTGGTACCCACTTCCGTTCCTCCGTTATCGGGAAACATAAATGTACAGGACCACAAGAAAAGTTTCAACCGATTAATAAAAGTAGTTGAACAATGTTTATGGCGCGGCAAATGTAAATGGATTTTTATTGCCTGAGCAAAAATCAGCAATATAAAATATGTTTGCAGGAATGCTTCTCTTGATTAAAATCAATAAAACAGCTCAAAAATATGTTTTTAAGCATGATGTTTACGCACACACGAATATTTGATATATCTTTGCAATCGAAAACAAGAAACAAGGCACAAAGCTCAGCAAAATGAGCCGGATGTCTTGAGGGATAACAAATTAAATATAGGTATTAATTTAAAATTTGAAGAGATGACTAGTTTAACTTTTATGGCTATGTCCATTTTAATGTTCGTTGCAGCTACAGCTTTAGCTATATCAATGGACCGCATGGTAGAGGGCAAATAACCCAAAACCACTTTTTTTAGAAAAAATTTAAAACTTATAAATAAAAAAGGCCGGTAATCTTATATAGATTTCCGGCCTTTTTCGTAATTTTGCAACCATAAGAATTTAATGGGACTGATAAATATTTTTTGTTCATCCCGCGAAAAGAAAACCATATTAACTGAAATTAATCTGATTAAAACTGTTTCAATGAAGACCGTAAGGCCTAAGAAAAATCTTGGTCAGCATTTTCTGACTGATTTAAATATTGCACGCAGAATAGCTGATACGGTCGATGCCTGTCCGTCTGTACCCGTTTTGGAAGTAGGCCCGGGCATGGGGGTTCTTACACAATATCTGATGCAAAAGCCCCGCAAGCTGAAAGTAGTTGAGCTTGACAAGGAAAGTGTCAGCTACCTTGAGGAAAACTATCCGGCACTAAAGGACAATATCATCTACGGTGATTTTCTGCAGATGGACTTATCTAAGGTTTTCGAAGGAGAACAATTTGTCCTGACAGGCAATTACCCTTATGACATTTCATCGCAGATTTTTTTTAAAATGCTTGACAACCGCGAGCTTATTCCATGTTGCACCGGAATGATTCAAAGAGAAGTGGCAGAACGAATTACATCTGCACCGGGGAACAAGGCTTACGGCATACTGTCTGTTCTCATTCAGGCTTGGTATGACACAGAATATCTCTTCACGGTCGATGAGAACGTGTTTAACCCGCCGCCAAAAGTCAAAAGCGCTGTTATTAGGTTAACAAGAAACAGCGTGACTGATTTGGGATGTGACGAGAAACTGTTCAAGCGCGTTGTGAAAACGGTTTTCAACCAACGGCGCAAGATGCTGCGGGTAAGCGTGAAGCAAATTTTTGCAGGACAGGAAATGCCTGACAGCAATTTCTTCAATACAGACGTTATGACCAAGCGGCCCGAGCAGCTGTCAGTAAGCCAGTTTGTTGAGCTGACCAACACGATAGCAGGCTATCTGAAATAAGCTGACAGGCACTTATATTCAAACAGACAAAACAGCAGAAAAACTAACACAAAAAAATATGATAGACGTTAAAGCAACATTAAAAGACGCCGAAGCTAAAATGAAAAAGGCGGCGACATTCCTTAACGAAGAGCTGGCAAGAGTTCGTGCCGGCCGTGCCAACATAGCAATTCTTGACGGTGTGCGCGTAGAGAGCTACGGACAGATGGTTCCTCTGAACCAAGTAGCCAACGTGACAATTGCCGATGCGAGAACTATTGCCATAAGACCATGGGACAGAAAACAGATTCATGCCATTGAAAAGGGTATCATGGACAGCGATGTGGGCATCACACCTGAGAACAACGGTGAGATTGTCAGACTTAACCTTCCGCAGCCCACAGAGGAACGCCGCAAGGAGCTTGTGAAGCAGTGCAACAAAATCGGCGAAAAGACAAAGGTTGAGGTGCGCAACATACGCGGAGAGTATAAAGACAAACTAAAAAAAGCCATTAAGGACGGACTTTCTGAGGACAATGAGAAAGATGCAGAGAATGAGCTTCAGAAAATTCATGATAAATATATAAAAGAGATTGACGCTATACTGTCTGACAAGCAGAAGGAAATAATGACAGTGTAATTTTTTTGTTGGTGATGAAAGGTTTAGTAATAAAGAATACCGGTAGCTGGTACAGTGTTCTTGCAGAAGACGGCAGGACAATAGAAAGCAAGATTAAAGGCAACTTCCGCCTTAAAGGGATAAGGTCTACAAATCCTGTTGCCGTCGGAGATCACGTTGAAATAGATATCAACAAAGAAGGTACGGCTTTCATCACAGCAATAGAAGACAGAAAGAATTATATCATAAGAAAATCGCCGAATCTAAGCAAGCAGAGCCATATTCTGGCGGCTAACTTAGATTTGGCATTGCTTATGATTACGGTCAATTATCCGCAAACATCTACCGTTTTCATTGATCGTTTTCTTGCAGGCGCAGAGGCATACAGAATTCCGGTTACACTGGTTTTCAACAAGCATGATCTTCTTTCTGAAGATGAGCTGCACTATGAAAAAATGCTTATTAACCTGTATAACACAATTGGTTATGAGTGCGTTGAGATATGTGCGGCAACAGGTGAGGGCATTGACGCTCTCAAGCCATTGCTGGAAAACAAGGTTACGCTTATCAGCGGTAACAGCGGCGTAGGAAAATCTACGCTTGTCAATCTTCTGATACCCGGAGCAAAACAACGTACGGCTGAAATATCCGAAGCCAACAACACCGGTCAGCATACAACAACATACAGCGAGATGCTGAGATACAATGACAACGGATGGATTATTGACACACCAGGCATTAAAGGCTTCGGAACGTTTGACATAGACAGAACGGAACTGACAAGTTATTTCCGTGACATCTTTCATTTTGCTGCCGACTGCCGTTTTTCGAACTGCACACATACCAACGAGCCTGGATGTGCTGTTAAAAAAGCCGTTGAAAATCATTACATTGCCGAAAGCAGATACCAAAGTTACCTCAGTATGCTCGATGACAAAGATGAGAACAAATACCGTGAAGCTTTTTAGCGTTTTCCCGGATGATGTTTCTCATAGTAAGCGTTCAGCAAAACCTTCATAATAATAAACCTGTCAGTTTCAACGAAGACTTCAGATTCAACTTATGGAATTGAAGCGAATAATATGGAAATAAAAAACATTAAAGCTATGTAGAAATATTTACGTAGTCGGCGATTCTGAGTTTTCTCGGATAGTCGGTAGCGGGCACTCGTTATGTCCGATACGATACCGCAATCCGTTTCAAACGGTTGCAGGAAGTATGTAAAAAGTAGAATAATTATTAACACTTTTAATAACGTAGTTATTTCGATACTTCTTATTCCTATTCTATAATCTTACTATAAGTTACAAATGACCCATATAGTTTCTATATTATTTCCAGAAACTATATGGGCCATATCGTTTATGCCGTTTATTATTTTGCAGAACTAAAATCAGAGGTCATTAAAATTAACTTCTTCTTCCTTCTTCTGTTTCTTTTCGGTCTTCGGCGTCTTTACTGGAGCTTGTGAGTTTTGTTTCTGACTGTTCTCTGCTCCGTTGAACTCATCTGTTTCTTCCTTATTTACGACAATAGGATTACCGTTTTCATCAAGTTCTATTTCTTCAGCTTCAGCCGTACTGTCATTTGCCGTAGTATCCACTTTAGCCTTAGGATAGTAGCTCGGGCAGATATACATGCTGCGTTGCACTTCATCTCCGGGCTTGTCGAACTTACCGTGATATTCTTTGAACGCAGGGTCTGCGAATACTTTCTTCAGGAAAGCACCGACGACTGGTAAGGCGGTACGGGCTCCCTGGCCGTCGGCACCGGTTCTGAAATGAATGCTCCGGTATTCACCGCCGACCCATGCTCCTGTGACAAGCTTCGGACTTACACACATAAACCATGCATCAGAATGGTTATTAGATGTGCCGGTCTTTCCACCGAACTCAGTGTCTCTATAGTTACCGACATAACCCCACAGACTTTGAGATGTTCCACCGGGCTCCTTCATGCCGCCCTGTAGCATTTGCTGCATTAAGAATGCAGAAGTCTCTGAAATGGCCTGGTTTTCCTCGGGATCTGCCTTGTAAACTTCTTTTCCGTCATTGTCGACAATACGAACGACGAGCACTGGATCAACGTGCTTGCCATTATTGGCAACGCAACAATATGCATTAACCATTTCAACAAGATTGACATCACTTGATCCCAATGCAAGAGACGGCTCATTGTCAAGCGGACTCTTTATACCCATTTTCTTTGCCACATCAATAATTCTGTCAATACCGACCTCCTGGCCGAGTCTGACAGCAACAGAATTGATACTCTTGGCAAAAGCGCTCTTCAATGGCATCGAATCTCCGGAGAAGGAACCATTGGCATTGCCTGGCGTCCAAGTAACCTCCTCATGTTTCTTCTTGTCATATACCTTCATGGAGATAAACTCATCACGGCGCTTGTCACAAGGAGTCAGTCCCTGCTGCATTGCCTCAGTATATACAAAGAGCTTGAACGTTGAGCCCGGCTGACGCTCTGCCGATGCCTTGTCATATTTCCATGCTTTGAAGTCAATGTCGCCGACGTACGCCTTCACATATCCTGTCTGCGGCTCCATTGCCACAAGTGACGTGTGCATGAAGCTGGTCATATACTTAATGGAATCCTCGGACGTCATCATCTTCGTGACAGTACCTTTGTTATAATCAAACAACTTTACCGGATGTTTCCATTCCTTATAATAGTAAGCCACGGAATCCGGATGGTTTGGATATTTTGCCATCAGGTCTTTATAAAAAGGCTGTCTTTCTGCAAGCTCCTGAATAAAGTTTGGTATGGTGTTACCGTTTTCATCCATCCAAGGCTGTGTACCGATATGATAGCTGTCGCCGCTGCGGGTAATACCGAAGCGATTGTCAAACTTCTGCTGAATGGTTTTCATCTGGCTACGCGCAGCATCTTCAGCATATTTCTGCATTCTCGTATCGATAGTTGTGTAAATCTTCAGGCCGGCAGTATATAAATCCAATCCATTTTCATCACACCAGTCTTTAAGGTTGTTGGCAACAGCCTCTCGGAAATACATTGCCTGGCCGTCGTAGTTTTCCTCTACTTTAAAGTCAAGTTTTATTGGCTTCACTGACAGGGAATCATAGCCTTCTCTTGTCAGGTCGTGATGAGTTAACATATTATGCAGCACTGTGTTGCGGCGCTCCAGACTATGCTCCGGATTTGTCTTCGGATTATAATATGATGTGGCCTTTAACATACCGACAAGAATGGCACATTCATCAGTGGTCAAATCTTTCGGCGACTTGTTGAAATATGTTTTTGCTGCTGTTTTTATTCCGTATGCATTTGAGCCGAAGTCTACAGTATTGGCATACATCGTTATAATTTCTTTCTTGTTATGGCAAATCTCAAGCTTAGTGGCAATAATCCACTCTTTAGACTTGACAACAAGAATCTTCAAACCCGGGATTTTTCCAACCAGTCCTGTGCTGTAATCACGCCTCACTCTGAACATGTTTTTCGCGAGCTGCTGTGATATTGTAGACGCTCCGCGGCCATCATGACGCAGCAAGGCATCCTTCACAGCACCGAAAATACCGATAGGGTCAACAGCCATTCCTCTCGGCCTCTTATAGTAACGCTCATCTTCTGTATCTATAAGTGCATGGAAGAAAGCCGGATTTACTTCTTCATATTTCACAGGAGTACGGTTCTCATTGAAAAATTTGCCAATAAGCTTACCGTCAGCACTGTAGATTTCTGATGCTTGGTTTGTTTGCGGGTGAAGAATGGTAAAGAAGCCAGGACTTCTTCCGAACAGCCAGAGAAAGTTGATGTCTACAGCTCCAAGGTAAACTATAAACAGAACAAACAGTGAAAGAATGCCTACACCGGTTTTTGTGTACCAGGCTTTGCCTTGATAAAGACTTTTATACCACGGCCAAAATTTCCTCAGCTTTATTAAAAGCCATGAAAATACTTCTTTTATCTTTTCAATAAATGTCATATAGCGTTAATCTTAATTTTCTCACTTCTATAAAGCATTTACTTCATATAGTGATTAATCGTAATCAAATTAATAATTAGCTACAAAGTTAGTTACTATGAAAAAAATTATTGAATTTTATCTGATATATATTTTATTATATTTTCTTCATCAGACGGCTCAAACCATTTTATATTGTCATTTTTCTTAAACCATGTTATTTGTTTTCTCATATATCGCCGTGTGTTTGACTGTATTTGCCTTACTGCCTCGTTGAAATCAACAGAACCATCAATATATGAAAACAATTCCTTGTATCCAACAGTATTAAGTGCATTTAAACCTTTCAGAGGATATACGTTCAGCACCTCGTCAAGCAGTCCTCTGTCTATCATCTTCAGAACTCTTCCATTAATTCTTTCATACATTACCTCACGCGGCAGATTAAGTCCTATCTGGAAAATTTTAAACGGGCGCTGCTTTATTTCGTTTTTTCTAAATGATGAATATGTCTGTCCGGTCTGTATACATATTTCTACTGCATGAACCACACGACGGGTGTTTTTTTTATCTACAATATTCCAATACTCGGGGTCAAGTCGTTTGAGCTCATCACATAAGCTTTCAAGCCCGTCACGCTTGAGCCGCTCTTTAATTTCAGCCCTAACCGTATCTTTGACTGTCGGTATGTCGTCAATGCCCTTACAAACGGCATCAATATACATCATACTGCCGCCTGACATTAACGCAATATCACTGTTTATGAATAATTTATCCAATAGTTGCAACACGTCACATTCAAACATTGCTGCCGAATAATAATCTTGAATATGACGGTTGCCAACAAAATAATGTTTTACAAGAGCTTGCTGTTCTTTCGTTGGTGCAGCTGTTCCTATTGGTATCTCCTTATAAATCTGACGGGAATCGGCATTTATAACAGGGACGTTGAATTGTCGGGCTACATTTAAAGTAAGCTCTGTCTTCCCAACGCCAGTAGGACCTAAAATAACAACAAGAGTTTTCATTTTTTATATAAGACAATTTTGCATTTACAAACAATTATCTTATGATACCACGCTTTGAAGTCTCTACAAAGTCAATTATATATTTCACTTCAGGAGTAAGCTGTAGATTTTTCTTTATTTCTTCTATGCCCTCCCTCAAAACACCTTTTGAATACAACAATCTGTATGCTTCATGAATAAGTTCAATCAGTTCATTACTAAATCCGTGACGACGCAAGCCAACCAGATTAACACCGGCATAGCGTGTCGGTTCCTTTCCTGCTATTATGTATGGCGGTATATCCATAGAGAAACGACATCCGCCCTGAATCATTACATAACCGCCTATACGACAAAACTGATGAGTGAGCACTGTGGCTGAAATAACAGCATTGTCATCAATAGTAACCTCTCCGCCAAACTTTGTTGAGTTTCCGATAATGAGATGATTACCTAGCACACAATCATGAGCGACATGCATGTTTTCCATCAAAAGGTTGTTATTGCCGACAATGGTCTTTCCTTTTGAAGCCGTTCCCCTGCTTATAGTTACATTCTCACGTACAGAGTTATTATTGCCGACAATGCAAACAGTATCCTCGCCTTTGAACTTCAAATCCTGAGGCTTCGTGGATATGCTTGCTCCCGGGAAAAACTCATTATTATCGCCAATACGCGCACCATAGTTTATAGTGACACTGTTTTGCAGAACATTACCATTTCCGATAACAGTGTTTTTGTCAATATAACAAAAGGGGCCTATTATATTGTCTTCGCCAATCTTTGCGTCTGGATGAACATACGCCAAAGGGCTTATTTGATTTGCCATAATTAAAATCTATTATTTATTTTTTTGTATCTGTCCGGTGAAAGTTGCTTCTGCAACTACATGATCGCCTACAAAGATATAGCCTTTCATGCTGCTGATGCCGTGTCTTACCGGATGAAGAAGCTCTACTCTGAACAAAAGAGTATCACCAGGCACTACTTTCGCACGGAATTTAACATCATCAATCTTCACAAAATATGTAGACCACCGTTCCGGTTCTTCAAGCTGACTAAGAACTAACAGACCACCACATTGCGACATTGCTTCTACCTGCAAGACGCCCGGCATGACCGGTTCCTCCGGGAAATGTCCCTGGAAGAAGGGCTCATCTGATGTGACATTCTTCACGCCTTCGATAACAGTCGGCCCCATGGATATAATTTTATCAACCAACTGCATAGGATACCTGTGAGGCAACAGCTCACGTATCCTCAGATTATCCATTATAGGCTTCTCGTTCGGGTCGTATATCGGCGCCTGTATCTCGTGCTTTCGTATTTCGCGGCGCATCTGACGCGCGAATTTGTTGTTAATGGTATGTCCCGGTCTTGTTGCAATTATCCTGCCTTTTATTGGCTTGCCTATCAAAGCCATATCACCGATTATGTCCAACAGCTTATGACGTGTGCACTCATTTTCCCACATAAGCGGCTTATGCTGGATATATCCAGGTTTTGAGGCATCCATGTGCGGTACATGAAGCAGGTCGGCCAATTGATCCAGCTTCTCCTGCGGCACCAGTTGCTCATATATGACAATAGCATTGTCAAGGTCGCCGCCTTTAATAAGATTATGTTCAAGCAGCGGAACAATATCTCTCACGAAGACAAAAGTCCGCGCAGGGGCGATTTCCGTTGGGAATGCCTCTATGTCGTCTAATGTGGCAAACTGGCTGTTAACGAATTTACTTTCAAAAGAGCACATTGCCGTAATAGAGAACTTATCATCCGGCAATATGGTAATCACTGAGCCGGAGTCATCGCGCACTTCTATTTTCTTTCTTATCAGATAATAGTCTTTCTCGGCATTTTGCTCAACAATTCCTACTTCATTGATTTTTTCAACATATTTGGCAGCCGAGCCGTCAAGAATAGGGAATTCCGGACCATTTACCTGAATAAGGCAATTATCTATCCCCATAGCATACAAAGCTGCCATCCCATGCTCTACCGTACTGACACGAACATCCCCGTTTGCCAGAACCGTACCGCGCTGAGTATCTACCACATTCTCAGCTATTGCGTCTATTATCGGCTGTTCAGGAAGGTCTATTCTCATTATCTTATACCCGGTATTTTCCGGTGCAGGATTAAACGTTACCGTAAGACTCAAACCAGTGTGGAGACCTTTTCCCCATAAGGAGAAGCTTCCTTTTAGTGTCTTTTGCTTGGACATAATATTATATGTTTTATTTTTCTTGTAATTTCTGTTTTAATTCCTCCAGTTCTTTTGACAGGTCATTGATTTTCTTATACATATCAGGCAGTTTTCTGAATACGGCCTGGCTTTTAAAATACGGAAGTTTTTCCATCGGAGGCGTTCCAATAAGCATCTGATTGTCTTTCAAGCTGCCAGGCACACCGCTTTGAGCACCCAGGAGCACATGATTACCTATTGTGATATGTCCGGAGATACCTGTCTGACCACCGAACATACACCATTTTCCAACCTTTGTCGAGCCAGCAACCCCCACTTGCGCAGACATAACGGTATTCTCGCCGATATCATCATTATGGGCAATCTGCACGAGATTGTCAAGCTTTACTCCGCGTCTGATGAAAGTAGAGCCCATTGTCGACCTGTCCACGCAGGTATTGGCACCAATCTCTACGTCATCTTCAATAGTCACGATACCTATCTGCGGTATCTTATCATATCTGTCTTCCTTTACGTTCGGTGCAAAGCCAAAACCGTCAGCACCAATCACGCTTCCGGCATGTATGGTAACTCTGTTCCCCAGCTTACAACCATGATATATCGTCACGTTGGGATATATCTTACAGTTATCGCCCAGCGAAGTGTTGTCGCCAATGACAGCATGCGGATATATCTGACATCCGTCGCCGACGACCACACCATCGCCAATATACGCGAAATCAGCAATCCAAACGTTATTGCCGATTTTCGCTGTCTTGCTGACAGAAGCCTTTTCGCTAATGCCATTCTTTGGCGGATTCAATGCATTTGAATAGAGCTGCAACAGTTTTGCAATACAGTCTCTGACATTATCAACCCATATTAAAGTAGTATCTTTGCCCGGTGTTTCATTTAGCTTAATACTTTTGTCTACAAGTATTATAGAAGCCTTTGTATCCTTCAGATAATGAGCATATTTCTCACTCGACAAGAAAGATATAGACTTTTCCTTTCCTTCTTCTATTTTAGAAAACGAATTAATGGTAGCATTCTCGTTTCCTTCTATTTGCCCATTAACAAACTGAGCTATTTGTTTTGCTGTGAATTCCATTTTCCTTGTAAATATATTAACAATTATTTCAGAAGCAAGGAATAATCCCGAGCCTGTATTAACTGTTATATTGCTAAATCAATGCAAAGATAAAAAAATAAAAGTAAACATCAGAGTTTTTCAAGTTCTTTTGCCATTTGCTGCTGTAAGTCTTTTGCCTTCAACGCAGCCTGCTCCGCAAAATTCTTACCGTCTGAAGCGAATATAATTCCTCTTGACGAATTTACTATTAATCCGCAGTCTTTTGTCATACCATATTTGCATACCTGCTCAAGGCTGCCACCCTGCGCGCCGACGCCCGGCACAAGAAGAAAATTATTCGGAGCATGCTTTCTTATATCAGCGAATGCCTCTCCGCGAGTAGCGCCGACGACATACATCACCTGCTCGTCACCGCCCCACTCATTAGTTCTGTCAATGACCTTTTCAAACAACTGCAAGCCATTTACATCTTTCATTGTCTGAAAGTCCTGACTACCCTTATTACTTGTCAGAGCAAGTACTATGACCCATTTCCCTTTATATTTCAGGAATGGCGTGACACTGTCCTCACCCATATAAGGAGCCACGGTAACGGCATCAACATTATAAGTATCAAAGAACGTCTTGGCATACATTTCCGCCGTATTGCCGATATCACCTCTTTTGGCATCAGCGATTATAAAATGATCCGGATAGTTGTCTCTTATATACCTTACCGTCTTTTCAAAATCCATAAGTCCCTGCACGCCACGGCACTCATAGAATGCCAGATTAGGCTTATAGGCCACGCAGTACTCTGCCGTAGCATCTATAATTTCCTTATTGAAATTAAAAACAGGCTCTTCCGTGTCAAGCAAGAACTTTGGCAGTTTGTTCATGTCAGAGTCAAGGCCGACACACAAAAAAGATTTTTTTGAAAATATTTGTTTTATGAGTTGTTCTTTTGTCATTGTCGTATTTTTATTTGAGCCGCTCCGTCCTTGGCAGTTCTACATTTTCTTCCGTATTGCGTCTTGCCTTGGCCAAACGCTCCATGAAATCCTGTGTAGGCACAGTCTTTTCATCCTTATTTTCTTTCTTTTTCGTATAAAACAGTCCCATAATATACCTCCTTAAAAACAAAATTTATGAAACATAATTTATGAAATAATGTCGCCGATACAGAAACAGACCGAGCTGTAAACAGCTTATAATTCAGCCTCTTTTAACTTCTCAGCATTCTCTGCAACGGTCAAGGCATCTATCATAGCCTGTATGTCACCGTTAAGAAATCCCTGAAGATCATGCGTAGTATAACCTATTCTGTGATCCGTCACCCGTCCCTGCGGAAAATTATATGTTCTTATCTTTGCCGATCTATCACCCGTTGAGACAAGGCTCTTTCTGCGGCTTTGAATATCATTTACATATTTCGTATGCTCGCGGTCATAAATAAAGGTATAAAGTCTGCTGAGAGCTCTTTCCTTGTTCTTTGGCTGATCACGTGTTTCAGTACATTCAATAAGTATTTCTTCCGTTTCACCCGTTTCGGGATTTTTCCACGGATAACGCAGTCTGACACCCGAACTCACTTTGTTCACGTTCTGTCCGCCGGCACCGCTTGATCGGAAAGTGTCCCACTTAATGTCACCTTCATTAATATGCACTTCAAATTTATCAGCTTCAGGCAATACTGCCACAGTTGCCGCACTGGTATGAATTCTTCCCTGAGTCTCAGTAGCAGGAACGCGCTGAACGCGATGAACGCCCGACTCATATTTCAATGTACCGTAAACGCTGTCGCCCGACACAGCAAAATCTATTTCCTTAAAACCGCCGACGGCACCTTCAGAAACCGACGTCACGCTTACCGTCCAGCCTTTCGACTCACAATAGCGCTTATACATATTAAAAAGGTCACCAGCGAACAGCGCTGCTTCGTCACCGCCCGTGCCTGCTCTGATCTCCATCTGTACATTTTTCGCATCTTCAGGATCTTTGGGTATCAGAGCATATTTAATATCCTGCTCTATCTCCGGTTTTAAAGTCTCATTCGCCGACAGCTCCTCGCGTGCAAGCGCCTTCAAATCTGCATCACCTTCATTTGCAATGACATCCTTTGCATCTTTTATTGCTTCAAGACACGCAATATATTTACTGCGAAGTTTTAAGATATCATCAAGTTCCTTATATTCCTTAGTCAATTTAACATAACGGTTTCTGTCAGCTATCACACCGGGGTCAGTTATTAACGTACCGACCTCTGCAAAGCGGCTTTCCAGTCCGTCAAGCTTCCGCAATATACTGTTATCGTCAGCCATTACAATAAAAAAACATTAATAGTTAAATTCGCCGTATTCACTCTTTATAACAAGAGAACGCTTACCCTCTTCTATATGTCCTATTACCTGTGCGTCAACATTAAATTTCTTGCTTATGGCAATCACCTTGTCAGCTGTTGCAGGATCCACATAGATTTCCATTCTGTGACCCATGTTGAACACCTGGTACATTTCTTTCCAATCTGTTCCTGAACAGTCGTGAATAATTTTGAACAAAGGCGGAACAGGGAACATGTTATCTTTCACTACCCTGCAATTGTCTCCTACAAAATGCAGCACCTTTGTCTGCGCACCACCTGTGCAATGCACCATTCCATGAATCTCCGGCCTTAGCTCGTCAAGAACAGCCTTAATTATAGGAGCGTATGTGCGCGTCGGCGAGAGAACGAGCTGACCAGCGTTTACTGACAATCCGTCTATCTCATCCGTCAGCTTATATTTGCCGCTGTAAACAAGCTCCTCCGGCACTTTGTGGTCGTATGTCTCCGGATATTTCTCTGCAAGATATTTTGCGAACACGTCATGCCTGGCACTTGTCAGCCCGTTGCTGCCCATGCCACCGTTGTAACAGTGCTCGTATGACGCCTGCCCTGTTGACGACAATCCGACAATAACATCACCTGGGCGGATGTTGGCATTGTCGATGACATCTTTTCTCCGCATTCTGCAAGTAACAGTAGAATCAACTATGATAGTCCTGACAAGATCGCCGACATCAGCAGTTTCTCCGCCTGTCGGCCAGATACCGATACCCATCTCGCGCATTTCTGCGAGCAATTCGTCGGTACCGTTTATAATGGCGGATATAACATCACCCGGTACAAGCATCTTGTTGCGCCCTATAGTAGAACTGACAAGAATATTGTCAACAGCACCTACACACAGCAGGTCGTCAGTGTTCATCACCACCGCATCCTGCGCTATTCCCTTCCATACACTCAGATCGCCGGTTTCCTTCCAGTAAGCATAAGCCAGGCTTGACTTTGTACCTGCACCGTCGGCATGCATAATGTTGCAGTATTCCGGGTCACCACCGAGAATATCAGGAATTATTTTACAGAAAGCCTGTGGAAAAATGCCCTTGTCAATGTTTTTTATTGCATTATGAACATCTTCTTTGGCAGCGCTGACACCGCGCATCATATATCGGTTATTCATCTTTTCTAATTTAAATATATTTTAGCAGTTTATATGCAGTTTCCTTAACATTTCATTTTTCTTCAGTCCAAATTCTCCAGCTTTCAAAAGCCTGAAGAAGCAGCATCTCAAGTCCGTTTTTTACTGTTGCGCCATGTTCTTTACCTTTTTGCAGAAACAGCGTTTCATCAGGATTGTAAATCAAGTCATAAAGAAGATTGTCCGCGTCAAGTGCATCATAAGGAATATTCGGACATTCATCATCGTGCGGATACATTCCGCAAGGCGTGCAGTTCACTATCACGTTGTATTCTTTTACCACTTCTGGCGTTATGGAAGAATACAATATTGTGTTCGGACGCTCATACCGGCTCACCAGAACCGTCTCAATACCCATTTTCTTCAGTCCGTAATTAACGGCCTTGGATGCGCCGCCCGTGCCAAGTATTAATGCTTTTTTATGGTTTGGCTTCAACAAAGGCTTAATGCTGTTTGTAAATCCCACGACATCACTGTTATAACCAACCAGCTGAGTATTCTTGCCTTTATGCACCACCTTTACAACATTCACGGCTCCTATAGCTCTTGCCTCGGGGCTTAATGAATCAAGATATGAAATAATAGCCTCCTTATAAGGAATGGTTACATTAAATCCTTTAAGTTCCGGATTTGAGTCAATCACCTCAGGCAATCCGGTAATATCTGATATTTCAAAGTTAAGATATTTTGCATTCTTTCCTTCATTTTCAAATTTCTCGTTAAAAAAATTCTTTGAAAACGAATGTCCCAGCGGATATCCCAGCAAACCATATTTATCCATACTCAGCTATATTTAAATGTTAGTTTTTATTTAGTGGCCATATAAACCGTGCAAATGCCGAAAGTAAGCCTTTTGAATGAAGTTTCTCTGAACCCGGCCTTCGCCAGAATTTCCATCATTCTCTCTCCCTGCGGAAAAGCCTCTATCGTAGCCGTCAGATATTCATAAGCCTCTTTGTCGTGCGAGAATATTTTTCCTATCACCGGAAGCAATAGATGAGAATACAACCAGAACAATTGTTTGATAGGGAAACACCGTGGGCGTGTCAGCTCGGCAATGCACAGATGTCCGCCGTCTTTCAGCACTCTGTGCATTTCCCGCAATGCCTTGTCAAGTTCCTGAAAATTACGAATGCCGAATGCAGACATTACAGCATCAAAAGTATTATCATGGAAAGACAAATTCTCACAATCTTCCCTTTTGAACTCTATGACATCGCCGAGCTGACATTGCTCAACCTTTTTTCTGCCTACGTTCATCATACCCTCAGAGATATCGGCAGCAGTTATGCTCTCAGGCTGTATCTTTTTTGCGGCCAATATTGCAAAGTCACCGGTACCCGTAGCTATATCTAATATTGTTTTCGGATTATACTCTTTCAACCTTTTTACAGCATACAGACGCCAGTGCTTGTCTATTGAAAAAGACAAATAATGATTCAGAAAATCATAATGTCTTGCAATATTGTCAAACATGTGTTCAACAATCTTGCCTTTTTGTCCTTTTTCGCCGTATGGATTTATTTTCTCCTGATTATACATAAATCCGTTTTCCCCTGGATTAATGAACGTATCAAATTATATATATCTTATTTTCTTTCAGCAAGCCAATTGCTGACATTCTTCTCTATTCTGGCAGCAATATCCCCGGTCTCGGCTGCTCTGTCAAACTTCTCGCCTGTTATGTGCTCATACAGTTCAATATATCTGTCGCTGACGCTCTTTACATAATCATCAGTCATCTCCGGAACGGTCTGGCCCGGCTCATTCATGAAATTATGCTCAATCAGCCACTGTCTTACGAACTCCTTCGACAGCTGCTTCTGAGGTTCTCCTTTTGCAAGCTTTTCCTCATAACCGTCAGCATAGAAATAACGGCTTGAATCCGGAGTATGTATTTCATCTATAAGATAAAGCTTTCCGTTACGTTTTCCGAATTCATATTTAGTGTCAACAAGAATCAGTCCGCGTTTTGCGGCAATCTCCTGTCCGCGTGCGAACAGCTTTCGTGTCCAGTCTTCTATTACAGCGTAATCTTCAGCTGAAACGATGCCCTGCTTGATGATTTCCTCTTTTGATATGTTAAGGTCGTGGCCCTCATCAGCCTTTGTTGTCGGAGTAATTATTGGTTCGGGGAAACGTTCATTCTCCTTCATGCCTTCCGGAAGCTTAACACCGCACAGCTCACGACAACCGTCCTTATATGCGCGCCATGCCGACCCGGTCAGTATAGAGCGGATAATCATCTCTACTCTGAACCCTTCGCACTTCAAGCCTACCGTTACCATAGGATCAGGTGTGGCAAGCTTCCAGTTCGGACAGATATCGCTTGTTGAATCAAGAAATTTAGCAGCAATTTGATTCAGAACCTGTCCCTTGAAAGGTATTCCTTTTGGCAGAACGACATCAAATGCCGATATTCTGTCAGTTGCAACCATGACTATAAGATCGTCATTGATATCATAAACATCACGCACCTTACCATGATACACACTCTTCTGCCCATTAAAATGGAAATCAGTTCTTGTTAAAGCCTTCATCTTAATTTTTTATTTTAAAAGTCTCGTTATCTAAATCCTCATTAACGACCGCGCTGTCAGAACGCCTTGTCAGATTGTTCTTCCGCAATCTGGCCGCCTGTTCTTCCTTTTCGCGCTGTTTCTTGTCAAAATCAGCATAAGCGTTTACAATTCTTGTAACAAGCTTATGTCTTACAATATCTTTCTGTCCGAGCCTGACTATGCAAATGCCGTCTATCCCGTCAAGTATGTCAAGTGCCTCCGTCAGTCCGCTTTTCTGACCGCGCGGCAGATCCACCTGTGTCATGTCACCCGTTATTATCATTTTCGTGTTCCACCCCATCCGCGTCAGAAACATTCTGATCTGCTGCGGAGTAGTGTTCTGCGCCTCGTCAAGAATTACCACTGCATCGCCCAACGTACGTCCACGCATAAAAGCGAGCGGTGCTATCTGTATAACATGCTTGGCCATCATATCCTGCAGCTTCGCAGCCGGAACCATGTCTTCAAGTGCGTCATACAGAGGCTGTAGATACGGATCTATCTTATCTTTCATGTCGCCGGGCAGAAAGCCAAGTTTCTCGCCTGCCTCAACGGCCGGACGGCTTAAGATTATTCTTCTCGCATGTTTTTCCTTCAAGGCTCTGACCGCAAGTGCTATGCTCAGATATGTCTTTCCTGTTCCGGCTGGACCTACGGCAAACACCATGTCATTTTTTTCAAAGGCATCGACAAGTTTTTGCTGGTTCTGGCTGCGGCTTTTTATCGGCCGCCCTGTCACACTGTATACAAGTGCATCGCCGGCCGTACCGTCAACCTTTGTCTTCCGCCCTCTTACTATATCGATAATATCCTCATCATTAATAGTATTATATTTCAAAACATGCTTGCGCATTGTTTCTATATCCTCTTCTATTCGGGCTATGTCCTCTTCATCACCCAGAATTTTCATCACGTTGTCGCGTGCGACAATGCGTAATTTCGGATAAAGAGATTTTATCATTTGCAAATGACCGTTGTTGACACCATAAAATGTCAGAGGATCAACACCATCAAGAACTATTATCTTCTCAATCAAAATTTTTACAACTTGTTACTAATTAGTATATTCTGTTGCAAAGATAGCACAAACGCAAATAATATGCAAAGAAATAATCGTTGTTTTTGATTCCATGCATGAATTGCGCCGTGCGTTATTGCGAATTTTCAATATAAGTTTCCAATATATGTTTTAAATACTGTGCCTTAGCACATTATTTATTTTATTGTAACCTTAACCGGATTTTCATTTTCTTCTTTCCATTCCTTCAGCCATGAGAACCATGCTGCACTGTCAGCGAACCCGAAGTCCTCATCCTTGCTCGTATAAGCCAGTTTATATCTCAGCCATCCGTCATGCGGTTTCACCACATACGTATAATCATCTTTTGTGGCAGCCATTTCCTTATCCAATGACACCTTTGGAACATATATGCCCAGTCCGACGGTCTCCAGCTTATGCTTACCGTCGTCCTTACCTGTGGGCCAGTCTGTTCCGTAACATCCCCTGAGGCCCTTCCCGTCAGAGAATTCCGTCGACCCTTTTACGTTTATCAGGCCCGTTGCAAAGCGGTACGCATCTGTATTCTGCCCTATGAGCCTCACGTCAACATCAAAATCTCTGTGGCCTCCATAAATAGTATATCTGATTATTGCCGTTATCGGTTTCTCGTTTGGTGCCGGCACCCATCCGCGGTCCTCCACCTCCACGATGGCCCTGAGCGGTCCCTCTGTTATGACACGCTGCTCCTGACGTTTAAGATTCGTCAGCAGCTGCTGCTGTTTTCCGTCCCAGCCTCGCAGCGCACCGAGCCCGTATGTGTTTCCTACCCACAGCACATCATCGCCAGAGCCGTTCTTCAGCTGTTCTGCGTCGGGATAGAACTGTGTGTCATAAACGACAAGTCCTTTATGTGTCTTTCCATAAAGATCTATTGTCTGCCGCTCATCAAAATATATCCTCAGCGCTATCAGGTCACTTTCAAAACACAAACCGTGTGAATGAACATAATGATAACGGTCTTTTGTCTTATGGTCAAAGCTAAGGCTTCTGAGATAAATGTCCTGTTTGTTCTTTGCCAGCTTTTTATTTTTGCTCGGAACAACGAGCTCTGCGAAAGTCCGTGCCGGATACTCAGCCTGACTGCCGTCATCAGATAAAGTCACTTCGTATGTATTTGACGACCTGGCAGGCACATCGGCAAGGAAGAACAACTCGTCATTATACGCATCCTCATCAAGGTCGTCAAGCTGCGAAGGTATCTCCTTACCGTTCAATTTCACAGTCGCCTTGTGTATGTCGTTGCCGTATTTCTTCAAAGCTATCGTAACAGGCTGGTCCTGACGGCTTTTATTCATAGGATTGTCCACTCTCACCTTAATGGTTCTTTCTGCCGCCGACATTGCTGCTGCCGAAAGCATAAAAATGCCTGACAGTATAAAAAGTCTTGAAATATTCATGTGCTTTATTGCCTAAATCTATTTGTCTATCTCATCAAATTTATGTTTACCGTACAGAAAATATCTCACAAGAATGCTGTACGACCGTCTTTCCGGCACGGGCTTAAGCATTCTCTCTTTCTGTATTTTCAATCTGTCGCCGTCAAAGTCATGCCTCCATTTCCTGAAAGCCCTGCGGGCGCGGAATATTGCCATGAAACCACCGATATCAAGCTTCAGAAGACATTGCAACGCAGCAAGATAATCAAGGAAAAAACGCACTCTCATCACCTGCCCCAGTTCTCTGTCGGGCAGATTCTTATAAAGCATTGTCAGATTATTTCTGAAATTAAGAAAGGTCTTTTGCGGATTTCCTTGCGGCAGTGTGCCGCCGCCTACATGATACACCACGCTTTCTGGCACACACTTTATGCTTTCTCCTTTCTGCCGTATACGCCAGCAAAGATCTATTTCCTCCTGATGCGCGAAGAAACGCTCGTCAAAGCCGCCGGCATCTATGAATGCCGATGAGCGGATCATCAGGCAGGCACCCGTTGCCCAGAGAAGATCACAAGTGAAATCATATTGTCCGTTGTCACGTTCCACAGTTGAGAAAATCCTGCCTCTGCAAAAGGGGTAGCCATACTTGTCAAGAAAGCCTCCACAGGCACCGGCATATTCAAAAATGTCATGATCAGCTTCTGACAATATCTTGGGCTGACAGACCGCCGTGTGCCTGTCGTTGTCCATGTATTCTATAAGTGGTGTCAGCCAATGGTGGGTAACAGCCACGTCACTGTTGAGCAGTACAAAATATTCTGCCTGTATGCCACCGTTTAACAAGGCCTTGTTATAGCCTCCGGCAAAACCGTAATTTTTGTCAAGCCTCATGGTCCTGACAGTCGGGAATCGCTCATTGAGCAACTGCATACTGTCATCTGTTGAAGCATTGTCCACAACCCATACCTCTGCGTCATCACGCGAGAATTTCACCACGTCGGGCAGATAGCGCGATAACATTGCGCTGCCATTCCAGTTAAGAATAACTACGGCGACCTTTGCCATTTGCTTTATTGTTTTTTGTTTGTTTCTATTCTTTTATTTCTTCAACCATCAACGCGGTCTTATCCTTGTTGAAACCGCCGAGCCTTACATGCAGCAGACTGTTGTCAAAGTTTTCACACGCATGTTCCGGCGACAGTTCGACACGTATATAATTACGTGTGAAGCCATGCATGGCATGACCCAGCGTGCTCTTCTCAAACAGCACTTCGCACCATTCACCGGAATGAGCCGCATAAAATTCGTTTTTCTTTCTGTCCGACAATTCTATGAGCACCTTCACACGACGGTGTTTTTCCTTCTCGTCAACTACATAAGGTATTCTCAGCGCGGCCGTTCCCGGTCTTTCTGAATACGGGAACACATGCAACTGCGTGACAGGCAGCGAGTTCAGAAAATCGTATGTCTCATCAAACAATTCCGGCCTCTCGCCCCTGCATCCTACCATCACGTCAACGCCGATGAAGGCATCCGGCATTTTCGTTTTAATCAAATTGACCTTATGCGCGAACAGCGCACGGTCATAGCGTCTGTGCATAAGCCGCAGCACCTCATCACTGCCGCTTTGCAGCGGAATGTGGAAATGCGGCATAAAGGCCCGGCTGCGAGCACAATAGTCTATCAGCTCATCAGAAACAAGGTCCGGCTCAAGGCTCGATATTCTGTATCGTTTTATGCCTTTCACTTCGTCGAGGGCCTTGACAAGGTCCAGAAAAGACTCATGCGTCGTCTCACCGAAATCGCCGATATTGACGCCGGTCAGCACAATTTCCTTTCCGCCTTCCCTTGCTGCCTGCTCTGCCTGCTTCACGAGTGAGGCTATGGTCGGATTCCGGGAGTTGCCGCGCGCAAATGGAATAGTGCAGTATGTGCAGTAATAGTTGCATCCGTCCTGCACCTTCAGAAAATATCTTGTCCTGTCACCTCGCGAGCACGATGGCTGGAATGCCGTAATGTCTTTTGTTCGTTCCGTATGACAGAACGGGCGGCCGTCGCCCTTGTTCCACACATTATTAAGATATTCCATCAGACGCGCCTTCTCATTAGCCCCGAGCACGAGGCTCACGCCGTCTATATCAGCAATGACATGTGGTTTAAGCTGTGCGTAACAGCCCGTAACGACAACGAACGCGCCTGGGTTTTCACGTATCAGATGGCGTATTATGTGCCTGCACTTCTGATCTGCCACATCCGTAACTGAGCACGTATTAACAAGACAAATGTCAGCCTTTTCGCCGTCCTTAGCCTCTGTAACGCCGGCATCACCGAGCATGCGCGCGAATGTTGATGTCTCAGAAAAGTTCAGCTTGCAGCCCAATGTGTAATAAACAGCTTTCTTCCCTTTAAAGCCTTGTAATGCATTTAATTCTGTCATAATGTTGCAAAGTTAAGCAATAAAGACAGAAAAAACAAGATTTTTTGTTTGCATCAGTACTTTATTTTATGACAACCAAGTGCTGTCAGACACGGCACTGCCCTACACATCGCTGCCGGCAATGAATTTGTCAACCCGTTTGCAGCATCTGTCATAAAATGCCTGTTCTTCTTCCTCGCTCACTGCATCATATTCAGCAAGCATCCTGGAAATGCGTTCCACATCACTTGATGAGAACAATCCGCCGTTTTTTCTGATTTCCATGCTCTTTCTTATTTCATAGGCTGCCCTCTCGGGCATTGTCTCCCTTAGAAGGCGAGCAAGCTGGTATCTCCATTTCACTGTGAAAATCTGATTCTGCTGAGTGGCAACGGCAGTCGCAAGCATACATATTTTCAAGTTCTCATCATCAGTTATCGCCGCCAGCTCAGCGTAAAGATAGCTTTTCGGCGAGTTCTTCAACAACCGGATATATATTTTCCCTGCCTCACTCTTCAACTTCGTTCTTACGTAAAGTTGTGCAAGATGCCTCAAATTTTCGGCATTCGTGGGATTTTTTGCCAGCGCTGTTCTGAAATACGGCAGAACACGCGCGACATATTCATTGTCAGCCGAAGGCACACGGTCCATTAATCTGTTGGCTACCTGCTGACCAAGCGAGGGTATCCAATAACCCTTGGCCTGCCGGCCGTCATTCCAGTCACGCGGCGGAAGCTTAAAAAAGTATGGCATGAAATAAGTTATGTTGAAATTAGGTATCAGCTTGTCAAGTTTCAATGCATCGATAACTATTTTCCTGTTGGCCATAAGCTCATTGTCATCAATGTGCGGATAAGCCTTTATCATGCCGTAAAGCAAATGACGTGCCTCATCGGTGTTCTTTTCTTTCAGCCTGCAACCCAAAAGTGCGTCAGAAGCCCAAAAGAACGCAAGTGCCGTAAACCTGTTTTTTTCTTTCGAATATATTTCCGACACATATTTGAAGGCCTCTTCATAACGGCCCTGACGGCGAAGTCTGATAAGATCATTTTTGCTGATATTCATGACATGAAAATATGGTGAATTCAATTAGCAAGTGCAAATTTAAGAAGTCTTTTTGTAAACAGCTTCATCAGAACGTTATTAAAAGTGTTAAAAGTGTTAATAATTATTCTACTTTTTACATACTTCCTGCAACCGTTTGAAACGTATTGCGGTATCGTATCGGACATAACGAGTGCCCGCTACCGACTATCCGAGAAAACTCAGAATCGCCGACTACTTTTCAGCATGTTTTGTTGGCAATATATTTCGCAACGTGTAGGGGCCGCGCCCCGTGCCGGCCCACAAAAACTGTCATA
>OMUH01000148.1 GCA_900314195.1 uncultured Prevotella sp. | reverse complement strand
AGGACATCAGTGCCTGGTCAACCGAGCACCTGCCCAAGAATTGGGTTACAGAACGAACCAAGACGCTCAGAAAAGTGAGCTAAAATTGGCACAACGAACTGGACACCCTATTAATTAATATTTAACTCGTCTCAATTTTGAGGTACACTAATGAATATTTTAAAACTTTTTATCAATGAAAAAAAGCATTTTTCTTTTCCTGATGGAATCATGCAGCTTAGGACTGCATGCCCAAAGTCTATTATCTCCTTCCACGATTACCGGAAGCAATATTGCAATTCCTAGTGCAGTTTTGAAAAACGTTAGGAATACTATTCGTTTCTCCTACGATGAAGCAGGAAACTGTATCCAGCGTTCCAATGCACTCAATACAAGTAAGCACTTGGACCTCGAACCCAGATTTCGCAGCGAGTCTACCCTGATTAAGGATAACTTTGCCACAGTGGATCTTAGCGGTAACAATGATGTAACTGTCCGTTTGCCTATACCCCCGCAAGACGGTGGACAGGTGTCAGTCTATTCTCTCTCTGGAATAATGATTAGTTCCACTGATATCAAGTCGGTAAAGACTACACTCAGTATTGAGGCTCAGCTGGCCGGTGTTTATCTCGTCAACGTCACAGTCGACGGCATAACCAAGAATTTCAAAATCTCTAAGCCATAATTTTACATAATCATCAACCATGCATAGTAATCTCAAAAAAATGGTGTATCGCAGATGTATAAATTTTTGTGCACTTACTATATTAGCTTTTTATCCTCAGTTAGCAGATGCTCAGCGCTCGTTTATTGACTACCGCACAGCGGTGTCTAAAGACTCTGCGCTGGTAGTGGAAGTGGAACATAAGTCTAAGTCTAAGGTCTTATCAACTAAAAAGCAGACCTCTGAGAATATACAGCCAGACGACAGAATTATCTATCCGGATAATCCCAGAATTCCCAGAATACCACAACCTTTTAAACCTACACCTATTACACCTAATCCTGTTGATCCTCCTCCTACGCCTGAAGAAATGGAGATTTCCTCGCATTCCTATTCCAATACAGGTGTCGTTCCAGCCACATTTTCTATATTAAAATCGAAGGCCGTAGGAGATATTCCGTGTGTTACCAATATTTCTGATCAGGGAGCTGCGGTAGTAACTGTTCCACTCAATATCCCGACAACAGCCCAGGAATACAACCCCGAACTAGCCATCGTTTACAACAGTCATGGCGTCAACGGCGCTTTGGGCTATGGTTGGAGTATCAGCGGTCTCTCCGTTATTTCGCGCATCAACAAGACCATCTACTACGATGGTCAGACTAGCGGTATGGCAGGCAATAACAGTGATGCTTTCAGCCTGGACGGACAGCGTCTTATCATGATAAAAAGTACTTCGGACAAGATCTATTACCAAACTACCTTAGGTAACATCAAGGCAATAGCCACCGTCTCCAATTCAACTATATCCAACTTCCTTGTGTTATACCCCAATGGAAGTAGAGCAGAGTTTAATACAAATGATGGCGATAACTATTACGTTACGAAGACAACCAACAAGTCTGGCCGAACCATCACTTACAGTTATACTAGCTACAATAACATGTATCTGGTTTCCAGAATTAGTTACGGCATGCTCAACGAGTGTGTAATTGAATTCTCCTATTTCGTGAAGTCCGATAAATATACACCTGTCGTTTACAGCAATGGCAAGCAAATCAAGATAGACCGCCTGCTTGGTGATATTACCATGAAATACGGCTCAACCTCAGCGCGTCATTACAAACTGTATTACATGCAGAAAGGCCTTGTCAACTTGCTTTCCAAGATAGATTGCTCGTATGGTACTGAATCGCTTAATCCATTATACTTCTACTATGGAAAGAATAATTATTCCAAGACCTATACCAAGAAAGAATCACAGACACTGGAATGGTACAATTTACATGAGAACCCCTCAGCTATTAGCGTATATAAGGGCAAGTTCGATTATGGTAACGACAACGACGGAATCATAGAATTTCCTAATAAGATAGGTTATTATAAAGGTCACAAAAACGGCTCACTATTCAGTCATTCTAAGAACTGGACCGAAAACAAATTCAGCGGTACCGAGGATATCATCATATCCACTGGTCTTCAGGATAATCTGTCTTTCGGTAGTCATAAGGTGAAAACTGGAAATGGTTTTGTGGATATATTTTCGGCCAATCTCGACAAATTTGATAATGAAGAAATAATCAAGATCAACGATGTAAAGGGTCCCTCACTCGATACTTTGAAGTTTACGGTCTATACCCCGAATCTGTACACGGGCATTGGCCGGAAGTATGTCCGATCTTACGCCCTCACATCTCTCAATGGAGATAATATCATTCCAAAATATTTCCATTGCGGAGATTTTAACGGTGATGGTAAGAACGAACTGCTTGTGATTACATCTTGCGATTTTCTTGGAAGTGCCACACAGACAAAAGCCTGGCTTATTGATCTTGAAGACGATAAGATTCTCTACAACGGATTCCCCTTCTCCTATAAAGCCTATATGATAGGTGATAACTGCAGTGCACAGGAGGCTTTCAATACTTCTGATAAGTTGTACACCTTCGACTATAACGGTGACGGCAAATCAGATATCGTTATAGTCCGTGATGATGCTACCTATTTCTATTCGTTCAATAATTTCGGAACATACTGGTATTGCAGTCTCCAGGGCAAGGATACCAGTTTAAAGAATAGTAACCTATCTGACAGACGGGTTCTCTGCGGTGATTTTAACGGTGATGGCAAACCCGACCTGCTTGTTTCACCTCAGAAGGGCTCTTCCTCGTCATGGAATATCTATGCCTCTTCGGGCAGCACTTCGTTCAAACTCCACAGCGTGTCCATCACCAATTACAATGATGATGATATAGAGTTTTACACACAAGATATGAACCAGGACGGTCAGACGGATCTGATTAAAAAATATAAAGGCACGCTGTCAACCTATTTTATTTCCAATTTCAAATACATTAGTCTGATTAATACTTCTGTTGACGAGCATGTCCATCTGATGCCGTCGAGTGTATCATCCGGTAATAACTGGTACAGTCTGATGTTGATTCACAACAACGGCAAAGTCGACAAGATGCGCATAGAGAATGACGACAAGGATAAACGCTTGCTTACTGGTACGGTCAACAGTTTCGGTGTAATCAACAAGTTTGACTATGCTCTTCTGAATAGCGAATACAGCACAACCTACAGTGCTGGTTATATCAATAAGGAGAACTACAAACTCTTTAAAGGTGGACTGTTCGTCGTGTCCAACACCAAGACATTATACAAGAACAAAGCATGGCACGATATTGATTACAGATATACCAATGCCGTGCTCCACAATCAGGGGCTGGGATTCTGTGGTTTCGAGAACGTGTCTTCTTATGACCGAGTTACGGGTGATTATAACCGACGGACGTACAATCCATTTAACTTCCGCACACTGATGAAGGCAGAGGACAATAAGGGTGAATATACCTATGATTATACCACTAACGTTCAGTACAACAAACTCGCAAATATAAATCTGAAGACCAAGCAGTTCAAGGATAAGACCAACGGAGTTAATACCCTGACCACCTACACCTTCGACACATTCGGCAATATGCTCTCTGCCATCGCCGATTATGGTGGTGACATCAAATCAACGGTCAAGCGCACTTACGTCAATGCGTTCAGCGACACCGAGAATCATCTCGGCTTGATCTCTACAGAGACTGAGATAAAAGAACGTGCCGGCGAAGTATTTACAACGACGATTAGAAATGAGTATAATGACAAGCACTTTGTGACGACAACAACAACACTTCTGAACGGAAAACAAAGCAGTCGTACCGTGTACACTTACGACTCCAATAATATAATAAATTCCAAGAAGTTGTACAAGTTTACTTCACAACAGCCGACGAGTAATGTCTTTACGTTCAATTTCTATGGACAGATTCTTACCAGAACAAACGGTTTGGGACAAAAGGAAACACTCACGTATAACGACAGTGGCCTTCTTAACTCTGTAACCAACCATTTGGGATTAAAGGAAATTTATACCTACGACATCTGGGGAAACATCACGAAAGTTACTCATACAGATAATGTTACGAAAGAAATATCAAAAGCCTGGAGTAACGGTGAAGCCGGTTCTGTTTTTGTAGTGACAACCAGTGAGTCCACGGAGCCAGTAAAGAAAGAATACTATGACCAGTTCGGTAATGTGGTCAGAACTTCAACGTTGAGATTTGATGGTAAGTACCTTTCTATCGACAAAGTCTACGATGAAAAAGGTCGTTTGAGCAAATACTCTTATCCTTTTAAGAGTACTCCTGTAGACTGGGTAACAAACTCCTACGACAGTTACAACCGGCTCACAAAGGTTAAATATGCTTCTCAGAAGAGCGATACTTATTCTTATTCCGGACTGACCAAAACGATAACTTCCGACGGTATTTCTACGACCAAGAAATATAATACAATTGGCGATATCATTGAGGTTACCAACCCGTCCGGAACAATTACGTATGCTTATAATGGTGACGGACAGCCTACTGAGATTAGGCTGCCTGGCAATATCCGGACAGTTATTACATATGATATCTATGGTAGAAAAATAAAGGTAGATGATCCTAGTAGCGGAATCTCTACGTATGAATATGATGCTGCAGGTAATGTCATTAGGACTGTTGATGCAAGAAACCTGTCTATCTCTACGACTTTCGATGGTTATGACAGGGTTAAGTCGAGAACCATAGAAGGTAAAGGTAGCACAAACTTCAATTATGATACCAGTGGCCGGTTGGTATCTGAAGTCGGATCGGATGGCACTCGTAAAGATTATACGTATGACAGTCTCAACCGTCTTTCCTCTACGAAGACAACAGGACTCGACGGCAACTGGTTCAAGAAACAGGTGAGTTACGATTCCAAAGGAAGTATTTCATCTACGAACTATTCTTCCAACAAAGGGAATATCGTAACCGAGAATTACAGCTATGTCAACGGCACGCTGACGAATATCATTCTCCAGGACAAGGTTATCTATACATTATCCAAAGAGGATGATCGTGGACGTGTTACCGAGGTCCTGAACAATGGTATCACACATACAACGACCTATGACAATGAGGACAGAATTATAACGCAGAAGACGGTAGCTGGAAGCAAAGTATTCCAACATGTTGAATACGGATTTGATGAATTAACTGGTAACCTTGTTCGTCGTGCTGACGTGAAGCGTAATCTTGAGGAGGCTTTCGAGTATGATGCTCTGAACCGCCTGACTAAGTTTGGTAATGAGTCCGTTACTTATGATGATAATGGAAATATCACCTACAATAGTTTGATTGGAAATCTGACCTACAATGAAAGCAAGCCCTTTACGTTATCGACAGTAGAGAATTCTCGCAATCTGATATCTTCGCAGTCTCAGACCCTCGCTTACAACGCGCAGGAAAGAGTAACATCCATCACTCAGGGAAGTCTGAAGGCTTCGTTTGATTATGATTTCGAAGGTAATAGGTTAAAGATGACCTATACCGGTGCTAATACTTCAAAGTCTTATAAAAAGTATTATTTTGACGATATTTATGAAGTGAAGACTGGTGGTGCCAATCAAGAAATTCTTTATCTTGGAGGTAACTGCTATTCTTCTAACGTGGTGTACATGCGCAGTAATGACGGTGCTTGGAATCTCCACTATCTCTGTCGTGACAACTTGGGCAGCATAACCGCTATCATCGATGGCAATGCAAATTTGGAAAGTGAGCAGAGCTACGATGCCTGGGGCAATCTGAGAAGTCCTGAGACATGGGAGATTTACGAATCGGAAAATGAGATGCCCGCATTGCTACTCGACAGAGGATATACGGGGCATGAGCATTTGGTAGCATTCGGACTCATCAACATGAATGCACGCCTGTACAACCCACTTTTGGGAAGATTCATCAATCCTGACCCATTACTCCAGTTTGGAGAAAATAGCCAGAACTATAATCGTTTTGTGTATTGTCTGAACAATCCTTTCTCCGCTGTTGATATTTCTGGCAAGAGTCTTACTTTATTGGCTATCGTAGGTATTGGCGCAGCCATAGGAGCCATAGGTAATGTTGTATATAAGGCATGCAGCGGTCAGATTAATAGCGTCGGCGATTTCTTTGCCGCAGCTGGTGTCGGTGCTGTTGCCGGAGCTTTATCTTCCCTGGCTGTTGTCGCTGTCGGTGTTTCTGCTGTCGGTATTGCTGGAGGTATGGCCTGCGGAGCCATAGGCGGTTTTGTCAGCTCTGTTGTTACTGGTATCGGCAATGCTGCTTTTTTTGGTGATGAAATCTCCTTTATGAGTATTGCTTCCGGAGTTGCCATGGGGGCTGTACTCGGTGGTATTGGCGGAGGTATTTATGCAAAGGTCAAGGGCCTCGATATCTGGACAGGTGAAGTCAAGAGCGGTACAATCAATCCTCAGACTTCCAATGTACCAGAAACTCAAGCTCGTTCAAATCAATCAGTTGATACGCCCAAGAGCAGCTCTTCTATGGCGGATGCTCCTACTCAGTCAACCGATTTGAATTTGACTGAACATAATATCGAGTACATGAAGTACAATGATAATCCAGCACCTTCCGACTGGGTTAATCCTAGTTATAAAGAAGGAACATTGAGTAAGGATCTGATGTTGAAAGGATGTGTTATCGACAGATATGCTCCAAAAGATTGGCTGGAAAAGGGAACTTATTTCGCTTCACCTGAGACCCCATATATCAATAGGTCCATTCCTTATAGCCACCCTGCATACGGCCGATGGCAATTGAAGGTTAATCTGCCTGTAGAGTCTTCTATTGTTGCTCCTGTACCTAACTTTCAGACTCCTGGAGGTGGTATTCAGTTCCGTATTAATGCTGGGGCTTTACCTGCTTCTTATGGTGTACCTTCTAATTTGGGATATCTGAATGCAGACATGTTGGTGAAATTCGGTTTGGTCATTAGAATTAAGTAATTATCAATCTCGTGCTCTTCTTCCTGCGGGGTAGAGTACGGAATTTCAAAATGAATACAATAGACTTATAGTATTTACGTTTATATAATATGAAAGAATTAACAATGGATGAGAAGAAGGGCTTGCTGGCCGAGGTTAATAAGCTCTTAGCTACAATCCCCGACTATCAAATGGCTATGCCCTTGATTGAGATGGAAAACAATGATATTTTCATCACCGATGGAGCATATATTAGGCGTTTATGCATTGATCACGGAGAAATATGTTACGTTTTTCTTGGCGAAACGTGCGAGGAAGCAATAGCGAGTCTTGCCCACGGAAGTATGGTCTCGTATGGCTATGAACTTTTCCCACCACGGCGCAAATGGTCTTGGGAGAAAAGCAACTCTCAACTCAACAAGTTTGAAAGCTTTCGAGCCTACTGCGATTCCTATATCTTTAAAAACATAGATCAAGCTTCACTTACCTATATGATTACTAACAGTCCAGTCTTTGATGCGATCAACCAGAAAGCTGCCGCCATACTCCAGAAGATTACAGCATACGATGTGCCGCTGGTTCGACTAATGAACAATAATTTTTCCTCCCAACTCGTTTGGTGGTATAAGAAGGAAGGGGAACGTTGGTTGTATTGTACTTTTGAGCAGGGAGAAGTCCACACAAGTATCTGTGCGGAGAATGATGATGAAATGGTTTTTAACACTGTTTACCGCAGCCTGGCTAATTATGCACAGAAGGAATTCGTTGTGTTCAGGGAACGCAACGGAAAGAATCCGTATCGGAAAT
>OMUH01000151.1 GCA_900314195.1 uncultured Prevotella sp. | reverse complement strand
GCCGGCGTTTTAACGCCGGCCGTATGCCGCTTTTTATATCTTTTAATACTATTGTTGATTGTCAAGAATGAAGGTAACGCATGCCCAGTCATTATCTGTTCTCGTCAGTGTTTTATGAAAACCAAGAGAGCGTGCCTTCTCTTCTATGACCGGTATGTCAGCCGTATAGAAACCGCTTAATATGAGTCGGCTGCCCATCTTCATCACTTCTCTGAAGCTTGGCATGTCATTTAAAAGAATGTTGCGGTTGATGTTTGCCACGACAATGTCGAACATGCCGCTGATGTGATTAAGAACCTTTGCGTCGCCATAGTATACCTGCATGCATGATATGCCGTTCAGCTCGGCATTGTGCTTGGCGTTGTTAACGCTCCATTCATCAATGTCATAGCCGACCACAGATGCAGCGCCGAGCTTTCCGGCAACGATGGACAATATGCCGGTACCACACCCGCAGTCGAGGACATCTTTTCCTGCCACGTCGGCAGCCAGAAGTGAAGAGATGACCATACGCGTCGTTTCGTGTGTGCCGGTGCCAAAGGCAAGCTTGGCCTCGATGGCTGTGAATATGCCGTCGCTGTATTGCTCATGAAGCTTTTTCAAATCGTCTTCAGAAGTATGGCAGGAGTCATAAACGATAACCTTATTATCAACGATAATCGGTTCGAAGCCATTGTCTTCCCAAGTCTTGTTCCAGTCCTCATCGGCAGCGTCAGCGGCAACATAGCTTATTGAAACGCCGTCAAGAGGGAAGTCGGCAATGACACTGTCGAGAGCCTCTTTGTCAAACGATTCCTTTAGCACATAGCCGCATATACCGTCGTCGGTATCTTCAAAGGCATCGAAGCCGACTGAGGCTGCACTGTCGGCAAGCAGCTCGCGCGCCGGCTGCAGCAGTGAAGGCGTTGATGAAATGGTGAAAGAAACAGATGTATATTCCATGTGTCAAGATAAATTATGTTGCAAAGTTATAAAAAATAGGGGAAAACCTATCATGGTATAGGGTTTTTCCGTACATTTGCAAGTAAATATAAAATACTTTTGTAATAAAGATATAACGTAAAAACAATTTGGAGGGAGTATGATAAAGAAAACTATTCTTCTTTCGGTCCTGGCAGGAGTTATGCCATTGGCTGCAATGGCTCAGGACGACGACATGTACTTCGTTCAGAAGAGGGAGCCTGTTGTTACTCCGCAAAACAAAAGTCCGGAAGGAAAAGATTATTATTCTGGCATCAGCAGAGGCACTGATGATTATAACCGCCGCAGTCGTTACTGGAGTCATTATCAGAACATCGGAAGCGACTCAACGGGAAATGATATAGTTCAGTTTGTCAAGGGCATGGGCGCTTCGCCCGACACAGTGTATGTGGACAGTACGTTCGCCGGAAAAATGTATGACGGCGAGGCCTCAAACGAAGACTTCGGGTATACAAGAAGAATGCAACGCTGGGACGGCTTCTGGGATCCATGGTATTACAGCTACTCATGGGGGTTCGGACCTTATTGGCGCTATGGCTGGTATGATCCGTGGTATTACGGAGGATGGTACACATCATGGTATGATCCGTGGTACTACGGATGGTATGGCCCTGTATATGCAGGATGGTACGATCCATGGTATTATGGATGGTATCCATACGATTATTATTACCGTCCGTTCTATGTCATCAACGACAGTCCTTACAGAAGTGGATTTAACGGCTACAGCAATTACACTTATGACAACCGCGGGCTGAGGGAGCCGCGCTCATACGGCCGCAGCAACGGCAGCGGAAACTATGGCTACAGTGTTACGCGCAGCGGAGTGGGCAGCAGCTCACATCGTGACTTTGGCACACGCTCGTATGGTGCAGACCGCACGGCATCAACAAGGACATATCAGACTCCAAGCCGCAGTTATGACACGCAGACCTATTCGGCATCGCGCTCATCTTCATTCGGCGGAGCACGCAGCGGCGGTTTCTCCGGCGGCGGATTTGGCGGCGGTCACAGCGGAGGCGGTGGCGGCGGTCACTTCGGTCACAGATAAAAATGAGATTATGCAGAAATGCAGCTGGCCGTGCTAAAGTAAATGCGGCCGGCTGCCGGAATAAACTAAAGAAAAGGTTATAATAATGAAAAGAAAATATATAATTCTGGCATCGGTGGCAATGCTCGCCTCACCGGCATTGGCGCAGGAGACTTACCAGTCAGCAGCATTGGCTACTGAGAACCTGAACGGTACGGCACGCTACGTAGGCATGGGCGGCGCCATGGAGGCGTTGGGAGCTGATATATCAACAATATCTTCTAACCCTGCCGGCATAGGACTGTTCAGAAAAAGCCAGGCGTCAGTCAGCGGCGGTGTAGTTTTCCAGGATGATGTCAACAGGCATCCTGCCTTGGGCATGAACTTTACAAAAGGTGACAAGACTAATGCAAGTTTCGATCAGATCGGACTTGTCTGGGCTATACGCACAGGGCAGAAGTCATTCCTTAACCTTGCATTCAACTACCATAAGTCAGCAAATTTCGATCAGATAATAACGGCCGGAGCACCTCTGTCAAAGGCTTCACAGAACAAGCTGACAGCCATGAAAGACAGAGCTATTGCCAATGGATATGTTAGCAAGTATTCATGGTCGGGAATTGACGATAACTACAGGGCAGTGATGAACACCACTACCGACGGCAATAGTAACACCGTAATGGACTATCTCGACGGAACCGGGTATGCATTCGGACAGTACCGCCATGGTTACATCGGCGAGTATGATTTCAATGTCAGCGGAAACATCAACAACAGAGTTTATCTTGGCGTTACAGTAGGCATTCATGACGTCAACTATCGTGGTGACAGCTGGTATGCTGAAGACCTTGAAGGCAATAAGTTCTCAGACGCATACGAGTGGGTAGACATAGACGGCAGCGGCTTTGATGTAAAGGCTGGAGCTATATTCCGTCCGATGGAGTATTCACCGTTCCGCGTCGGTGTTTATATCAACAGTCCTGTTATGTATGATTTGACCATTCACAGCCGCGGCGCACTTGCCATGACATATTATGATGAGTCGGGACAGCCTGTAACAGTGCAGCCTAAGGGCGGTGACGCTACTGCTGGCTATGATTTCAGACTGAACACGCCATGGCGTTTCGGAGTCAGCGTAGGACATACGATAGACAATATTCTTGCCCTCGGACTGACATACGAATATTCTGATTATTCAGCTATAGACAACCGTTTTGATGACGGCGTTGATTACTACGGTGACAATACCAGCTCCAGCGACCGGATTATGAACGACAATACCGATTACAGCTTGAAGGGCGTCTCGACGCTGAAGGTCGGTCTGGAAGCAAAACCGGTTAAAGGCTTGTCAGTGAGAGCCGGATATAACTATGTGTCGCCGAAATACAGGCAGAGAGGTTACCGTGACGGAACAATTCCTAGTCCGACAGAGGATATGCGCTATGATATGTCAACTGATTATACAAACTGGAAGTCGACAAACAGGCTGACGTTCGGTCTGGGATATGCATTCAAGAATTTCAATATAGATCTTGCTTATCAGTACACGACAACAGACGGTGTGTTCCATCCATTTATGGACTACTATGATGATTACAACAGCGAATACAACAATGTGGCAACAGCCTCTAAGGTTAACTTCAAACGCAATCAGTTGCTGATGACACTTGGATACAGGTTCTGAAAAGAGTTCCGATTAAAAGCCAGAGACGGCCGGACTTTTTTATAAGTCCGGCCGTCTCTGGCTTTTTGCTGTATTAAAGAATAAGAACAAACTGTTTTTTGCATATTACTACTTTTACAGCTGGATAAATCTGATAGGAAACAGCTGTTTACAGTTTTGAATAATATTCTCTCAGAGCAGCCACAAGCTCCTGGTTTTCCGAGCGCTTGCCAATGGTAATGCGCAGGCAATTGCCGCACAGCTTTACCTTGCTTCGGTTTCTTACTATAATGCCCTTGCCTACCAAGAAGTTGTATATGTCTTCAGCATTGGACATCTTTGCAAGGAAAAAATTGGCATTTGACGGATAAACAACGTCACATATTGGCAGTTCGCTGAACGCGTTCATAAGATTGTTGCGCTCATCACGTATGATCCTTATCCATTTATCAACGAGAAGCTTGTCATTGAGTGCAGCCAATGCCTGTTTCTGTGTCAGAATATTAATGTTGTACGGATATTTAACCTTATTGAAAAGACCAATAATATCTGTTGATGCAAAGGCCATGCCAAGACGTATGGCCGCGCAGCCCCACGCCTTGCTCATTGTGTTTAGAACTATCATGTTTGGATAATCCTGCAACTCAGTGCGGAAGCACTTTGCAAGGGCAAAATCTGCGTATGCTTCATCAATAACTACTATTCCCTGGAAAGAATCAAGCAACTTGTGTATTTCATCCGGGTCAAGCAAATTACCTGTCGGATTGTTAGGACTGCATATCCAGATAAGTTTCGTGTGCTCGTCGCAGGCATCCAGCATTTTTTCTGCATTTATCTGGAAATGCTCATCGAGCAGCACCGGACGATATTCAACATCATTGATGTCAGCACATACCTTATACATGCCGTAGGTAGGCTCAATAGCTACTACGTTGTCTATGCCCGGGTTACAAAATACACGATAGCACAGATCGATGGCCTCATCACTGCCGTTACCAAGAAAAATGTTCTCGGCAGGAACATTCTTCAGCTTTGACAGCGCAGTCTTCAAATCGCGCTGGAGCGGGTCGGGATATCTGTTATACGGTGTGTTGTATGGATTCTCGTTGGCATCAAGAAAGACATGAGCCTCATGTCCTGAATACTCGTCACGTGCGGAAGAGTAGGGGGCAAGATTCCATATATTCTTTCTGCAAAGATCTTTCAGTTCTTTCATAAGTGGCTGTTGTTAAGATTATTTATTTCCTTTGACATCGTTTACGCGAATGCGCATGGCATTGGCATGTGCTTCGAGTTGCTCGTTCTCAGCCATACAGACAACGGCATCACCGATGGAGCGGATGCCGTCTTCATCGATATACTGGAAAGTTATCTTTCTGTTATAGCTGTCGAGGTTTACGCCGTTGTAAGCAAGTGCATATCTGTGTGTCGGCAATGTGTGGTTAGTGCCACTGGCGTAATCACCGGCGCTCTCGCAGGCATATTTGCCAAGGAAGACACTGCCGGCGTTAACAACACGTGCAGAAAGAGCCTCAAAGTCTTTTGTGGAGATTATAAGATGCTCAGGGGCATAGCAATTGGCAAGGTCAATGGCCTCAGACGAATCTCTTACGAGTACAAAGTTTGAATTGCCGAGGGCTTTCTCAGCTATCTCACGACGCGGCAGTTTCAACAGCTGTGTGTTAACTTGCTCTACTATCTCATTTAATTTCTTCTCGTCAGTGCAGATAAGCAACACCTGCGAGTCAATGCCGTGCTCAGCCTGTGAAAGCAGGTCGGCAGCCACATAGACAGCATTGCTGTCTTCATCGGCAATGCAGCACACCTCTGACGGGCCGGCCGGCATGTCGATTGCTACGTCGTGGAGGCTTACCCTCTGTTTGGCTGCCATAACAAACTGATTGCCCGGACCAAAAATCTTGTATACGCGCGGAATGCTCTCCGTGCCGTAGGCCATGGCTCCTATGGCTTGTACGCCTCCGGCCTTATAAATCTTGCTTACACCGGCTATTTTTGCAGCCATCAGTATTGCCGGATTAAGTTTTCCTTCTCTGTTTGGCGGAGAACACAGCACAATTTCCTTACAGCCTGCTATCTTAGCCGGCGTCGCAAGCATGAGAACAGTTGAGAACAACGGTGCCGTGCCGCCAGGTATGTAAAGTCCTACTTTTTCTATAGGAACACTCTTCTGCCAGCAGGTGACGCCGTTGCAAGTTACAATTTTCTTGCTTTCAAATATTTGCGCTTCATGAAACCGTGCAATATTGTCATGTGCAAGCTGGATGCTGTCAATAAGCTCTTTGGAAACTAATTTCCCGGCTTCATCAATCTCCCCGGCAGAAACAGCAAGATGCTGAAGAGCTACATGGTCAAACTTCTCTTCATAACGCTTGACGGCTTCATCGCCGCCTGATTTCACATTGCTAAGCACATCTTCAACGGTAGCGTTGAGTTCAGAAAGATCCATGTGCGGACGCTCTGCTATTTTTTCCCATGTTTCCCTCGCAGGATATTTGATGATTTTCATAAATTATTGTCTCCTTATTTATTTGCTTATTTGAACAATAGAATTTTTCCGGTACAAAATATATTTGAAAAATTATATCCGAAAAATAAAGTTACTCTTTTAATGAAGAATCAGAGAATCATCTTCTCAATAGGAGTAACGAGAATGCCCTGTGCGCCAAGGTCTTTCAGCTTGCCTATAATCTCCCAAAAACGTTTCTCGTCAAGCACGGTATGAATGGAGCACCATTTCTCGTCAGCAAGCGGAATGATTGTAGGACTTTTGATGCCTGGCAGCACTTCTGTGATGGCAGCTACCTTGTCTTTCGGCGCGTTCATCATAACATATTTCTTATCCTGTGCTGAACGGACGGCCTCAAAACGGAACAGCATTTCATTAAGCACGTTGTGCTTTTCTTCATCCATATTCCAGTTGCCAATGAGCAAAGCCTCACTCTTCATTACGACCTCCACTTCGCGCAGGTTGTTGCTCACAAGGGTGGAACCGCTGCTTACGATGTCGAAGATGCCGTCGGCAAGGCCGATGCCCGGACTGATTTCTACGCTTCCGGTTATCACGTGTATGTCGGCCTGTATGCCATTCTTGTGCATATAGTCACGGAGGATATTCGGATAAGAAGTGGCTATCTTGCGGCCGTTGAACCATTCAAGCCCTGTGTAGTTGATTTCTTTTGGAATGGCAAGTGACAGTCTGCATTTGCTGAAGCCAAGGCGCGAGATTATCTGTGCGTTTTCCTTTCGCTCAACAAATTCATTCTCGCCGACGATACCTATATCGGCAACGCCGCTTGCAACGCTTTGCGGAATGTCATCATCTCTGAGGTAAAGCACTTCAAGTGGGAAATTAGATGATTGCACGAGCAGCGTGCGCTTGGAAGCACTTACTTTGATGTCGGCCTCTGAAAGCAAATTCATAGTATCGTCATACAGACGCCCTTTTGATTGTACAGCTATACGTAACATATATATTATTTTCTAATAAAACTTTGCAAAAATACTTAATTCTGTTATTATATGCAAGAATTGTTGTACTTTTGTGAACCAATTCGAATATGAGAGTATTTTTATACATTTTATTTGCCATTTTTCTCTTTTCTGCTTGCGAAAAGAAGAGCAAGACGGTTGAAACGCCGTGGGGAACGACACTTGACGCACAGTCTGACACAGCTTCTGCCGTCAATCAGTTTAATCTTGACGATATTATCAGCAACGGCGAACTGATAATGATTACAATGTCAGGGCCGGATACGTATTACACTTATCACGGACGTGGAATGGGTGCTCAGTATATGCTGTGTGAGAGGTTCGCACGTCAGATTGGCGTGTCGCTTCGTGTAGAAGTATGCCGTGACACTGTTGAGATGATTTCAAAACTGAAAAATGGTGAAGGCGACGTTATAGCTTTTCCGCTGCCTGCCAGGATTGTAAATGCCGACCGCTCACTTATGCCGTTGCGAATAGAGCACTCTGTAACATGGGCAGTGAACAAGGGCAACACATCACTTGCAGATACGCTGAGGAAATGGTATCACCCTGGTATGCTCGCCAAGATTGTGAAAGAAGAAAACTTTCTTTTCACGTCAAAGAGCATAAAGCGGCATGTATATTCTCCGATGCTTGACAAGGGAAAAGGCATTATTTCCAAATATGACAGTTATTTTAAAATGTATTCCGGCGTAGCCATCATGGACTGGCGCCTTATGGCTGCGCAGTGCTATCAGGAAAGCTGTTTTGATCCTGATGCGCAGTCGTGGGCAGGCGCATGCGGACTTATGCAGATTATGCCGTCAACGGCCGCGCATCTCGGCTTGCCGATGGAAATGATTCACAAACCGGAGGAAAATATTGCGGCGGCAGCCAAATATCTTCGTGAGCTTAGAGAAAAATTCCGTGACATATCTGACGACTCGCAGCGCAGCTGGTTCGTCCTGGCAAGCTACAACGGCGGATATTACCATATTAAGGATGCACAGCGGCTTACCTCGAAATACGGTCATAATCCAGGCAGCTGGGCCGACGTGTCGCAATATGTTCTAAAACTAAGAAATCCGGCCTATTATAATGATCCGGTTGTTAAATATGGCTACATGCGTGGTGAGGAGACTTTTGACTATGTACAGCGCATACGCGACAGATGGATGCAGTACAGGGGCATGGCTTCTTCGTATGGCAGCTTCTCGTCAGGCTTCGGCGCCGAATCGGTTCCTCAGAAGGCTAAACACAAGAATAAATTTCAAATATAAAGGTGTTCTGTTTTACGGCAGCCTTATAGCTTGCGGAAAAACAGTTATTCATTACAGTTTTATTTTATGTCAAACGGTTGGTTTGAGTTTAAGCATTTTACGGTTTTTCATGACAAATGTGGCATGAAAGTCGGTACTGACGGCGTGCTGCTCGGAGCATGGGCAGCGGGTGGGAATAAAATACTGGATATAGGAACCGGCTCAGGACTTATCTCGTTGATGATGTCACAGCGTTTTCCGAATGCTAAGATAACCGGAATAGATATTGATGAGAATGCAATAGAACAGGCTACTGAGAATGTAAAACGTGCCGGCGCAGAAGATCATGTAGAAATAATTGGCAAAAGTGTTCAAGAAATTGCCAATAATGAAAAATATACAGGAACATTCGATGCGGTTATCAGCAATCCGCCTTATTTTTCAAACTCATTAAAGTCTCCTGACTGTAGCAGAACTCTTTCCCGGCATAATGAAAGTCTGCCTTTCAGCGACCTCGTTCGTTGTGCGAAAAAACTCATGAGCGAAGATGGAAGTTTCTCTGTTATACTGCCGGTTGAAGCTGCTGACGTATTTCTCTCTGAATGTGCCATATACGGATTATTCTTAACACGCCGCTTTAATATTAAAACAGTAAGTCGTAAACCAGCGAAACGCTGTTTGCTGGAGCTGAGAAAGCATTATGAAAAAGATATAACAGAACAAGATGTTATTTTGAATAATTCAGACGGAAGCAGAAGTGAATGGTATCAGCAGTTGACATCTGATTTTTATAAGTGGTAACCGAGTTTTTTTATTCAGAAGTAAAAGCCATGTGGAGAGTTTGCCTAATACGGTTTTTACCTTACAGCGAATTGTTAAACAGGAAACGTTTTGCGGGGAATATAGCCGTAAAATTATTCTGTAAAAAATATTCCGAAGAAATTAAAGAATATTAACTAAAAAACGGCCTCAGAAAAATAATCAGCCACTCTCTACAAAATTATTAAATTGGTATAAAAACTGCATATAATATCCATTTTGAGTCATTTCTTACTGTTACGACTTGTAAAGCAATGAGATAAATTTCTGTTGCTGTGAGATAAATTTCCAAAGCATTGCTTTAGGAGCCGTAAACCAATGCTTTATTTTTCTGATTTTATTACATAAACGAGCGTTTTGATATTAATAATATTGTAAACAAATTACAACCCACTGATTTTCAATAATTTTTAAATTGCGCGAGAATGCCCTTCTACACGACCAACTGTTCGTCAGTTTGTTTTTCTGCTATTTTTGAAAAACAGTTTGTCATAAAAATTCCGAACAGTCATTCTTCTTTGCTTTTTTTGAATGGTTGGGCAATATGTAAAAAACAAATTCAGCATTTTTGTTTCAGCATATATTTGCCTTCAAGCAGTTAGCATCTTGTAGCCGGCAACCTTTTTGAATATTACAAAGCCGAAAACAACGAATAAGAAACTATTGGTGAATATTTGTATGGTTTGGCTGGTCATGCAAATAATAATTTTGTTTTTTTATTGTATAAGTGTAATAGAAAAAATGTATCTTTGCAATTGAAAAATATTTTTCTGACATATAAACTATCAATATGAAAGAGGTTACCGTTTCAGACACATTGCTTCGTAAAGCTGCGGAAAAGGATGATATGGACTTTTTTATCAATACTTTTATTGATGCAATAAAAACAGCTATAGGAGGTGAGCTGAACGCTGACAACATGGGGCAACTTAATTCAGACCAGATAACTCTGCTGGCATGGGATATTCTTCACACAGAGGTTATGGACGGTGGAATGGTACAACTCATACACAACGGCTACGGACCGTTTATATGGCTTAATCCAACTGACAAGGCCTTCAGAAACTGGGGGTTACATGATTTGTTTAAATGGATAAAAAGCAGTCATAAGCTGTTTTTGCAGTGCCGCGATGACATAGAGAAAGACTGTGATGAAGACGAGTTCATGGCATTGTTTGAGAAATATCCTCAGTTTGATGATTACGATGACTCCTTTGTTGAGAATGAAGAATTATGGTCGCAGCAGATAGCTGAATATATAGATAATAATATTGATAAATTTGCTGTAGTTGTCAATGACTGACAAAGCTGTTTCGCAGCCATCTTAATTAAATATGAAGATGTTGTATTTCAGATAATTAGCAAATGGCTTTTAAAGCTAATATTCAGATAACTGAAAGACTTCTGAACAAGATGGTTGCCACAGCTGAATTTACAACTAAATGAAATAGAATAAATAGAAAATGAATAAGGAACAACAGGAAACAAGAAAGAAAAGCCCTGTTCAGATACGAAACAAGAAGGCTTCTTTCGAATATATTTTTGTTGACAAATATACGGCAGGCATCGTGCTTACCGGAACAGAAATAAAGAGTATTCGTAACGGCAAGGCGTCTCTTGTAGACAGTTTCTGCACTATCTATAAGGGTGAGGTGTGGCTGCAAGGTATGACCATCAGTCCATATTTTTATGGTTCATTCTCAAACCATGAATCACGCAGGCAGCGCAAGCTGCTTCTGACAAAACGGGAAATACACCGGCTTGAGGAAGACTCCAAGCAACCGGGGTTCACCATTGTGCCTACATTGCTTTTCATAGACAAAAACGGCCGTGCAAAAGTTGATATAGCTCTTGCAAAAGGTAAAAAGGAATATGACAAGAGGCAGACTCTTCGTGAGAAACAAGACCGCCGTGAGATGGACAGGGCTATAAAACATTTTTGATATTAATTTGATATAGAATGTAATGTCAGATTTAAATTAATTGCAGACATTTAGGGGAAGGACTAGGACAATCTAATGGGCATAGAGGATATTATAAAGCAAAGGGTCATGATTCTTGACGGTGCGATGGGCACAATGGTGCAGTCGTATCATTTGTCTGAGGATGATTTTTGGAATGATAAATTGCACTCATTTGTCAGTTCCAAAGGTGTCAAGCCCTTTCAGATGAAGGGCAACAATGATGTTCTTTGTCTTACCCATCCGGAGACAATCCTCGACATACACCGCCGTTATCTTCGTGCTGGTGCAGACATAATAGAGACAAACACCTTCTCATCACAGCGCATCTCTCAGGCCGATTATCATCTTGAGAATTTCTGTTATGACATTGCGTTGGCCGGTGCACGCCTTGCGCGCCGGTGTGCCGATGAGTTCTCTACTGCTGAACATCCGCGTTTTGTTGCCGGCTCTATAGGCCCGACAAACAAAACACTTTCAATGTCACCGGATGTGAGCAATCCGGCCATTCGTGACATTACATACGATGAGCTTTATGACGCATACGTAGAGCAGGTGCGCGGATTGACAGACGGTGGCGTTGATGCTCTTTTAATAGAAACAATATTTGACACATTAAATGCGAAGGCTGCAATTGACGCCTGTGTGAGCGTGATGAACAACGCCGGCAAGAAATTACCAATCATGGTCAGCATGACGGTAAATGACCTTGGCGGACGTACGCTGAGCGGACAAACAATAGAGGCTTTCCTTGCAAGTATGTCGCCTTATCCTATCTTCTCGGTAGGCCTGAACTGTTCATTTGGCGCGCCGCAGATGAAGCCGTTTCTCAAGCAAATGTCAGAAGAAGCACCTTATTATGTCAGTGCGTATCCTAACGCCGGACTGCCAAACTCAATGGGCGAATATGACGAGACTGCTGAGCACATGGCTCCGGAAATAGGGGAGTTTGTCGATGAGAAAATAGTCAATATCATTGGTGGCTGTTGCGGCACTACTGATGAGTTTATTGCACATTATGTTCCTTTGATAAAAGGAAAAGAGCCGCGTCGGCCACAGCCGCCACATGCCACGATGGTTCTCTCAGGCATGGAACCGCTTGATGTTACAAAAGAAGTGCGTTTTGTAAATGTCGGCGAGCGTTGCAATGTTGCCGGCAGCAGGAAATTCCTGCGGCTTATAAAAGAAAAAAAATATGACGAGGCCATATCAATAGCCCGCAAACAAGTTGAGGACGGAGCGCTTGTCATTGATGTAAACATGGACGACGCACTCCTTGACGCCAAGGCTGAGATGGTAAACTTCCTTAATCTGATAGCATCAGATCCTGACATTGCCAAGGTGCCGGTTATGATAGACTCATCGAAATGGGATGTCATTGTGGCCGGCCTTAAGTGTGTTCAGGGGAAGCCAATAGTAAATTCCATATCCTTGAAAAACGGAGAGGAAGAGTTTCTTTCTCATGCACGTGATGTTAAAAGATACGGTGCGGCAATTGTTGTGATGTGCTTTGACGAGATTGGGCAGGCCACTACTTATGACCGGAAGATTGAGATTGCTGCACGCGCCTACAAGTTGCTTACGGAAAAAGTGGGATTTAACGCGCTTGATATAATTTTTGACCCCAATGTGTTGTCTATTGCAACGGGTATAGAAGAACATGACAATTATGCTGTGGATTTCATCCGCGCTACAGACTGGATAAAAAAGAACCTTCCTGGTGCACATGTCTCTGGCGGTGTGAGCAATCTCAGCTTCAGCTTTCGCGGAAACAATTATATACGTGAAGCCATGCATGCTGTTTTTCTGTATAACAATATTCAGCACGGTATGGACTTCGGTATTGTAAATCCTTCTACAAAAGTCAGTTATGAAGATATACCGAAAGATCAGCTGAAGATTATCGAAGATGTTGTGCTTAACAGACGCAAAGGGGCTGCCGACGACCTTATTGAACTGGCCAGTGAGATAAAGGAAAAGATGGAGGCGGCAAAGCAACAGGCCGCTGCCGGCGGCAAGCCTGTGACAACCGGCAGCAAATCGGCTGCATGGCGCTCGGAAGACGTAGACAAGCGCCTTGCTTATGCACTTCGTAAGGGAATAGCTGATTATCTTGAGGATGATTTAAAAGAGGCTCTGAAAAGATACCCTCATGCGGTAAATATTATAGAAGGGCCGCTGATGGGCGGCATGAACGAAGTGGGGCAGCTCTTTGGCGCCGGAAAAATGTTCCTGCCACAGGTCGTAAAGACAGCACGTACAATGAAAACGGCTGTGTCAATCTTGCAGCCATATATAGAGGCAGAGAAGAAAGAAGGCTCAGCATCGGCAGGAAAAGTCGTAATAGCCACTGTTAAAGGTGATGTGCACGATATAGGTAAAAACATTGTAGGTGTCGTGCTGGCCTGCAATAACTTTGAAGTTATTGACATGGGGGTTATGGTACCTTCTGAGCAGATTGTAAAGAAGATACAGGAGGTTCATGCAGACCTTGTCGGTCTTAGCGGATTAATAACGCCTTCACTGGATGAAATGGTTCGGACTGCCGAGGACATGGAAAAGGCCGGTCTTGATGTTCCTTTAATGATAGGTGGCGCTACTACAAGCCAGATGCATGTTGCACTGAAAATAGCACCAAAATATTCTGGTATTGTCGTGTGGGAGAAAGATGCTGCCCAGAATGTCGTTGATGCGGCACGTCTGATGAATCCTGTTGAAAGAAAGAAAATGGCAGCAGAACTTGCTGTTAAATATGAGCAGCTGCGAAAGGAATATAAGGAAGAACAGGAAAAATTGATGCCTATAGAAGAGGCTCGGAAAAATAAACTGAATTTATTTAATGATTAAGAATTTATTATTTGATCTTGGTGGCGTTCTTATGACGATTGATTCAAAGGAGGCTCTGAGACGTTTTGAAAGTAGAGGCTTGAAGAATGCGGCCGAATATATGGATTCATATACCCAGAAAGGTATTTTCGGACAGCTTGAAGAAGGTAAAATCAGCGATGCTGAATTTGCTGAAGCTCTCGGGAAACTTACAGGAAAGCCCCAGTCTCTTCAGGACTGCAAATGGATGTGGCTCGGATATAAGAAAGATGTTCCGCAGCGTAACCTGGATGCATTAAAGCGGTTGCGTGCTGAAGGTTATCGTCTTGCCTTAGTTTCGAACACCAATTCTTTCATGCAAAGCTGGGCAGAAAGTGATTTTGACGGCAAAGGCGGTTCCATACGCGATTATTTTGATGCATTATACCGTAGCTATGAGATGGGAGTTATGAAGCCTGATGAGACATTCTTCAGAAAGGTATTGTCTAAAGAGAAGGCTATACCGGACGAATGCCTTTTTATTGACGACAGTGCAAGAAACTGTGCAGCAGCAAGCGAGCTAGGACTGATGACATACTGTCCGGAAAACGGCAAAGACTGGACCAAAGAACTTGAAAAAAAACTTAAGACAACAAATGGATGAGACATACGGTAACTATGCTATATGTGAAACCAGATTGTATAATTAACAAATGTATAATTAACAAATGTGTAACTAATAATTGTTTATTATATGAATAAAAAATTTTTGCTCATTGTAGCTTTATTCCTTATATGCCTTTTTGCGTCAGCACAAAACATTTCGTATCAGGCTGTTGCAAAGAGCTTGAGAAACATGCAGACACAAAATTATGACAAGGCTGTAGCTACTGATATAAAAATAGTAAGAAAGGGAAATTCGTCTGTCTCTGTCGGCAACACGTCATATAGTGTTGTGACAGTAGATAAAGACATGACAAGTAATTCTGTTACAACAAAACAGTACACAGTCAATGACAGCAACGGAAATGAATATGTAATTATATTTACTGATGACCCTACTGCCGCAATTAATTTAATGAAGCATTATGTAGTCATCTTCAACACGTCTCATCCTTATGACTGGACATATTACTTTTGCAGTGAGCCTAAGGATGAGTAATAAGTAGCAACAGATGTAAATAACTTATGCTTGGTATTACTGAAAATTTACATTTTTCTTTGTGCTATAGATAAAATAACAGTAATTTTGCAACAACTAATAAATCAAATACTTAATATGTTTAAGAAAAAGAAGAGATGGCACTGCCTGCCCGGACAGCCTGTCACAGAATTAGACAAGAAAGTGATGTATTGGGAAGGCAAGGGTAAGCTTGTTCCTACGCGTGATATGGTGCGCACTCCTGAACAGATTGAAGGCATACGAATAGCCGGCAAGCTGAATACCGGTTGTCTTGACGCTGTGGAGGCTGCCATACATCCTGGCATGAATACTCAGGAAATCGATGACATCTGTATGGCATATTGCAAGGAGCACAATTGTCATCCTTCATGTCTTAATTATGAGGGTTATCCTAAAAGCGTATGTACGAGCATTAACGAGGTCGTATGCCACGGAATACCAAAGGAAGAAGACGTACTGAAAGAAGGTGACATCGTCAATGTTGACATGACTCTTGATTATAACGGATATTTCGGTGATGCCTCAAGAATGTTTATTATAGGTGGAAAGACTACACCGGAAAAAGAACAACTAGTGCGTGTTACTAAGGAATGTTTGGAGATAGGTGCAGAGGCTGCAAAACCATATTGTTTTGTCGGCGACATTGGCCATGCCATTCAAAAACACGCTGAGAAATATCATTATGGCGTAGTACGTGATTTATGCGGACATGGCGTGGGACTTGCCATGCACGAGGAACCGGATATTCTTCATTACGGTGCAAAGGGTACAGGCATGCTGCTTGTTCCAGGCATGACATTTACCATAGAACCTATGATAAACATGGGAACATGGAAGGTATTCATTGATGCCGATGATCCATACGGATGGGAAGTAATCAGTGGTGACGAAAAACCGAGCGCACAGTGGGAGCATACGTTCCTGATGACAGAGACAGGCGTGGAAGTTCTGAGTTATTAAGGACTTATACGTTATACATTCGTTGCTTGTTTAAAAATCAAAAATGAACGAAGATTTCAGTAATTTATATATATTAGGTATAGAATCGTCGTGTGACGATACTTCAGCCGCCGTATTGAAAAACGGCGTGCTGCTTAGTAACGTAACGGCATCGCAGGAGGTTCACAAAGCTTACGGCGGGGTAGTGCCGGAACTGGCTTCACGCGCGCATCAGCAGAATGTTGTACCTGTTGTTGACCAGGCTATAAAGCGTGCAGGAATAGTAAAAGAACAACTTTCGGCAATAGCGTTCACCCGTGGACCTGGACTGATGGGCTCTCTTCTTGTTGGTACCAGCTTTGCCAAGGGACTGGCGTTGTCACTTGGCATACCTCTAATAGACGTGAACCATTTGCAGGGGCATGTGATGGCTCATTTCATAAAAGAAAGTGACGATGACAATCACATGCCGTCTTTACCGTTTATATGTCTGCTCGTCAGCGGCGGTAACTCGCAAATAGTGAAAGTGAATGCCTATAATGACATGCAGGTCTTGGGGCAGACCATTGACGATGCTGCCGGTGAAGCTATAGATAAATGTTCGAAGGTGATGGGATTGGGATACCCCGGCGGACCAATAATAGACAAGCTGGCAAGAAAAGGTAATCCGAAAGCATACAAGTTCTCGGAGCCTCATATACCTGCACTCGATTATTCTTTTTCTGGTCTTAAGACATCTTTCTTATATTCTTTGCGTAAGTGGGTTGCTGAAGATGCTGACTTTGTAGAAAAGCATAAGGAGGATATTGCAGCTTCACTGGAATTTACTATTGTGGACATTCTGATGAAGAAGTTGCGCATGGCAGTAAAACAAACTGGAATAACACATGTTGCAGTTGCCGGAGGCGTGAGCGCAAACACCGGTCTTCGCAATGCCTTTAAGGAGCATGCTGAGAAATATGGCTGGACAATTTATATTCCAAAATTCAGTTACACAACAGATAATGCTGCCATGATAGCATGTGTTGGTACCTTTAAATACAAGGACAACGATTTTTGCAGTATAGACTTACCGGCATTTTCAAAAGTAACCTTCAAATAAAACCATAAAAAACTAAATAATGGAACTTGAAAGTAAAGTATTAAGTAAACAGATTCAGGAAATCCTTTATGATACAAACAAAACAGTAGGAACGGCTGAGAGTTGTACCGGTGGACGCATTTCCGAAGCAATAATTGCTGTTCCTGGTGCAAGCAATTATTTCAAGGGTGGCATTGTTTCTTACACTAATGAAATAAAAGAACGATTGCTTGGTGTCAGTCATGAAGTTCTTGAAGCACAGACAGCTGTCTGTGAAGAAGTGGCTAAGGAAATGGTTTCCGGAGCTATTAAAGCTTTAAACGTGGATTATGCGATTTCCGCTACAGGTGTCGCAGGTCCTACTGGAGGAACAAAAGAAATACCTGTCGGTGTTATTTGGATTGGTTACGGAAGCAAGAATGATATTCGTACATTTGAGCTTACTGAAGACTTCGGCCGTGATATTAATCTTGCCATTGCAACAAATAAGGCTTTAAATCTGTTTCTTTCATTCTTAAAGGAACAGGAAGATTTAAAGAATGAATAGCTTTTCTTAAAACTATTCATTCTCTTGGAATTTAAACATTGTTTTAGGGCTGTGCATTTACGCCGGCTCTAAAATATGTTTTTCTTACGTAATGCATATCTTGCTTATTATTCACGACATGTGTCACAAAGCAAAGTGAACAAAGCAATTAAAACATACCACTGCTTGCTTTAATAGATAGGGTAGTTATCTTTTAACTTAATAC
>OMUH01000156.1 GCA_900314195.1 uncultured Prevotella sp. | reverse complement strand
ATTAGTAGTCAAGATAGCCTGAGAAGCTGGTCTGCACGGCATTGGCCAGCAAGTGGCCGTACTTTATTGTCACCGTCCTGTTCGCCTCAGTTCCTTTCGCGTCGCTTGTGAACTTGCGTGATACAACGTGATTGGTGCCGTCCACCGTCCAGCCGCTGAAGTCACCGGCAGCCGGAGCAAAGGTCGCGTCCTTGGCATGTGCCGCAGTCTCACGGTAAAAGGCGAGGGTCTTGCCCACATAGTCGCCTTCCTGCCACTCATAACCGCCCTGTGTAATGTCAAGGCGCATCCTGTTGCCGCTGCCGCCCGGGCTCACGTTCCCGCCGTCGAGCTGTGACATGTCGAGCTCTATCGGGTCGGTGTCGTCAATGAGCCCCTTGACATACTCGGCCGTCTTGTTGTATGTCGTGCTGCCCGTGTCGGTGTCCTTGGCTATGAGCTTAATGCTCCCCACGTTGATAACCGCGCGGCTGTCAACGGTGATAACCTTCTTGGCTATGCTGTCCTTGGCGGTGAAGGTAAACAAGGTCACGCCCGTTGGGAACCCATACGTGGCATCCGTGAACTGTCCGTTGTCAGGAATGGTAACGAAAGCGCCCTTGGCTGGCGAGTACACCTGCCACGTGTAGCTCACATCGGTCTTGTCCTCAGCGCCGCCGCGGAGCATGGCGCCCTCAAACTGAAGTGTGTCGGCATTGCCCGCCGTGGTCTGGAAGCGGTCTGTGCTCAGTGGCGTAATAAGCGCCATAATCATCGACCCCGCATTCTCCGCCACCGGAATAGGAAGCGTTGCCACAAACTCCACCTTCTGGCCTGTTGACGGGTGCGTCCATGTGTAATGACACTCAATGAGTGCCGAGGTCTGGAAGTTGTGCTTAATCTGAAGGCGATAGCTGCCGGTTGTCTCGGCCACCTCGGTCTTTCCGTCAATGGCCTGTCCGTTTATCTTCCACGTACACGTTCCCTTGATCTGATTAGATGTATCACCTATACCCATTATCTTAAGCGTAGGGGTAATGTAGTTGATGCTGCTGGTAAAGTTAGGGGTGTAGCTTACGGGGTCTTTTGATTTTACCTGTGAGCCGTACGTTGGTACAAGTGTGAACGTTCCGCTCACACCGTCAATAATTTTTGTGAAGGTTGCCCTTCCTGCTGCTTGTAATGACATAATCTGTATGTTTTAAAGTTTAAAATCTATTTTGTCTGCCTTAACCGCCTCGCCGTGGCTGTTGTACAGCGTGCACACGAAGCTCGTCGTGTCTCCTGACATGTCGCCCTCGCCCAGCGGCAGCGTCTTGCTGCCGGCGCTGTGCTGGCTGTTCCAGTTCTTGTCGCCGGTGCTGTCAGCGCTCTCCCTTGTCCAGATGAACTGACTGTCGTCCTGCGCGTCCGTAATGTCGTAGTTGCCCTTCAGTGCGGCTGCTGCAAGCGTGGCTATGTGTCCCTGTCCTGCCCTCCATGACAGGCTGCCGTCTGTCAGATACAGCTCAATGCCCACAAGCTCGGTGCCGTCAGTGCCGTTTCTCACCACCGCTATGCCCGCTTCCTTTATCTTGTTGCCCTTGCCGTCATACAGCGTGCACATGATGTTCTTGCAGGCCTCGCTCATATACAAGCTTCCGCCGTCGGCCACCACATTATCAGCGTTGCTTATGCTTGTCTCTTCACCTATAAGCGCTCCGGCTGAGTCGTAACAGCCTATCGTGGCTCTCGCCACGCTGTATGACGTTCCGTTGTTCGTGAAGTCGGCCTCAAAGCTTATCTCACCGCTCATCGCCTTGATGGTGTCGTAGTTCAGCGTCGTCACCGCAACGCCGTTCAGTCTGAATGTAACGTCTATGCCGTCGCCCTGCGCCCCGTCAGTGCCTTTCCGCACGTACAGCGCCCATGCCTCCGATGTCACCAACGGCTCCTCACCGCTGACGCTCCCGCCCGCCTTCACTATGCATTTCCACAGTTGCCCGCCGTGCGTCACCAAGTCGCCGTGCCCGTAGCTCTTCCGGGCTTCCCATTCACCCCTGTCACACAATGCCGTCGACGCCTCGTCAGGGGCCGCGTAAGGCTTCAGTATATAATGGTCGGTCGTTATGATGTTCTCTTCACGGCTGAACTTGTTTATTATGTTCTCATGCGGCAGATCGTAGTGGTCTATTCCGTGATACACAGTCCATCCGCTTGCCGATATTATGGTCACGTCCTGCCTGTCGGTGTCCCACTGATGGCCCATACCGACGACGTTGTCGTTCTCGGCAGGCGCGGTGCTCCTTGTCGTGTCGTAGCCGCCTATTTCCACAACGTGCTTCGTGCCGCCGGCGTCAGTAAGCTCTATGCTCTTTGAGGCGGAATTGCTGAGGTCAAACCAATGATATTTCTTCCCGCTTATCTCCTTCGGCTCCTTGCTGACGTTGATGACCAGCCGCCAGTAGTTGCTGTTCTCGTAGTTTGAATAGCTTCCCGGCCTGGTTATGTTGTTCGTCTCGCAGCGTGCGAGCTGGCCAATGGTCCATTTGTTGTCAACGCCCTGGTCACCGTCGGTCGCAAGAAAATAGCATCTGTAATACGCCACCTCAGCAGTATTGTCATCCTCGGCAATCCTGCCGTCAGAGGCGTTGTATCTCTCCACAATGTTTATCCTGTTGCCGCAATCAGACAATACAACCTCGCCGCCCACGAAGCTCATCTCATGCACCTCCAGCTCGGACACAATCATCTTCATCCTTGCAACAATCTTGTCTGTCTCCAGCGTATACTTGCCGTCCTCGCCCCTTGTCACGCCAAAGCCGGTGCCGTCGATGCCCGCGGCCGTGCCAGCCGAAAAGTCGTTGCTCTCAATGTCATCAGATAGCAGCCGGTTTGCCAAAATCTCGTTCAGTGTCGCATTCCCGCCATCATTTATGCCATATTGCCCCGTGCCTATCAGCACACCTTTTAAGAAGGTTATCAGGCCGGCAGCTGTGTCATCGCCAGTCTTTGAAAGATATTTCCGGGCAATCTCTTTCAATGTCTCACTGTCGGCGTCAAGATCAGCCGCGCTCTTGGCATGCTCTGCCTCCTTGGCATGCTCTGCCTCATCAGCGTTCTTGGCATGCTCCGCCTCCAGGGCTTTGGCTGCCTCGTCAGCGCTCTTGGCATGCGCTGCCTCATCAGCCTCATCGGCTCTTGCGGCATGAGCGGCTTCCTTCACCGCCATGCTGCTGTACACTGTGCTGCCCGTCACTACCTGCGACGTGCTGCCCTCCTGCTTGCCCTTTCTTATTATCTTGACGTCTATCATATTTTTCAGTTAATTTCTTTCAGCATCATCTCGGCGTAGCCCTCTTCAATGTTGCGGCTTATGCCCTCCACGAAAAATGTCTTCCCCATGGCCGTGTGGCGGTATCTGCCAAAGGCGCTCACCAAGCCGCCCGCCTTGTCATCCAGCTTAACCGTCAGCTCCCGCCGTGGCGTGCTGTATTCGGTGTAGTAGCTGTCAACATACAGCTTTTCAGGTTTTGCCTGCACGTCCTTTGCCCGGTCGTATATGCTCAGCACGCCCGCCCCGCTGCTCGCCACCACAGGCGTGCTCATCTTCACGCTGTCGCTAATGCCAAGCTCCTGCCTCTCGCCTGTGGTGAGCGCAGAGCTCAGCTTAAAGGTTATGTCGTCTTTCTTGTTCACGTATGTCTTGTCGGTGTCGCTCATATACACCAGGTCACTGTCATCGGTGTTGTTCACCAGCCCGTTGTCGCTGTACACCTTTATTTCGAAGCTCTCCAGCAGTATGTCGCTCACGTGCGCCAGCAGCGGCACGCTCGTAGAGCGCCATTTAGTGTGGCGGAACATTGTGGGGTGGCGCCGTGTCACCACGTCCCACAGCGTGTTCACAGGCCCCAGTATCATAAATTTCACCTCACCGCTCACCTTATCGCTCTTCTTTATAGGTATGGCCGTGCCCTCAGCGTCAATGCCGAGCTTGTAGCTTATGTTGTTCTGCAGGTCAAACTGCGTGCCTATCAGCTTGTCGCCAATTTTCGGGTCAAAGCCTATGCTGAAGCTCTGAGCATAGTACTCATCCTCATCGGCGCACTCGCTCAATGGCTTGTAATCATGCCATTCGAAGTCCGTTATATTGCCGTTCGAACCGGTTTCAACCACACATTTCCCACCGATTATCAGCATGCACTGCAGCACCGATATCTTTGATATGTGGTCGACGCTGTCACCTATGGCGCTGTATTTGAACTCATACATCTGCCTGCCCTTGTCGGTGAACGGCTGCAGGCCACGTATGATGTTCTCATCCCACGCCGGGTTGCTCCGCGGCGTCTCGGCCTTCCAAATCTGCTGGGTGTAGTAGCTCTTGCCGTCACGCATCTCCACGGCGCCGTCGCCGTCAAACGTCATGTCAAGATATTCGTCCGGTGTCTTCTTTCCGTTCAGGCTCTTGTAGCTTGTGGTCAGCTCCAGCCGCGGGTTCAGTATCACCCGGCCGCTCAGCACAATATAGTTGGTTGTTTCATCATCGCTGGGCATAAAGGCCCCGCCCGCCGCCTTGCCAGTGTACACCGCCACCGGTATGGCCGCCTTCAGCGCCTCCTCGTTCGGGTAGGCCTTAGCCTCCTCATCCTCGCCGTTGCCGTTCACGCCCACCACAAGATAGTTTGTCATGCTCACCTTTTCCGTAGGCGAGTTGTCGGTCCGGCTCTTCTCGCCCGTCATCTCAGCCTTGCCAAAGCTCAGCAGGCCAGCGCCTATCTGCGTGCTCAGCACGTCGGGCAGCCCCTCCTGGTGCTTGTTCTCAGCGCAGTAGGTGGCATAAAGGTCGCCCGTGCCGTGGCTCGGAAAGGTCCACTCCGGGTTGCGCAGCACCTGCACATACCAGTCGGCCACGCGCCAGTCGCCCGTGTTCGTAGTAGCCGCCGCCGCATAGCCATGCGTTATGTTGTACAGGTCAAGCCTGTGACTGAAGCCGTCGCCGCCCGCGTCATATTCGGTCATATACAGCTGCCAGCCCGAAAAAGCCTTTTCCAGCAAGTCGTCGTCAAGAGGGCTCCTCACCACGTCTTCCATGCTCTTCGTCTCGCATGTAAGCGCAATCTGGCTGTAGGTCTCGCCAACGCTCACCTTCGCGTCAGTGTCGGCCACGTTCTGCGTTGTTATCGCCGTTGTTGTTATTTCCACCGTTTTTTCCGTGCCCGCTGCAATGTCGTGCCAGGTCACCGTCTCCGCTTTCTTTTTTGTTGACCAGTCAAAAATGTAGAAGTCCAGTCCTTGCTGCACAATGTGCAGGTCAAGGTATCGCAGCAGCTCTTCCAGCACCGCGTCCTGCTGCCACACGTCATCCTCCTCATCACCAAGAAAAAGCAGCTCGTTCACGCTTAGCTGCCCAAATATGGCGTAGTGGTTGTAAGCCGTGCTGTCCAGCGCCTTGCTCCCGTCATACCAGTATCTCACATCGTTGCCGCCAAGTATGTCAAGGCCGCTCACAGCTCCGTCAAGCATCTCCTTCATCACGTCCAGCATAGAGCGCATGCCGGCCTTGCGCCTCGCCTCGGCATAGGCCACGCCCTGCGCCGTGCCCACGTTTCTGTATTTGGCATATTGCATGGCCGTCAGCACGTCAATGCAGCTAAGCTCTATCTCATCCAAGGCCTCGTTGTAGCCCTGCGAGTAGGCCTGAGGCTCTATGTAGCCCGCAAACAGCAGCTCGCCCTCACGGTATATGTTCACCACGGCATCACGCACGTTCGCACAGAAAAACTCTTCCACATAGTTGGCCGTCAGCAGCCGCACCGTGGTCTGCTGGCACAGCAGCACGTCAAAGGTGTCGCTCATCTCGCTCTCCATGTCCACAGGATCGTCGCCGAACCACAGGCCGCTCTTTCCGTCGCCTATCTCCAGCTCCTTGCTCCTGTTGCCATGAGTCAGCATGTGCACCTCTATATGGTCGCCCTTCTCGTTGTGAAAACCTCCGTGTATGTACATGGCCTATAGCTTTATATTCGTTTTCCGTCTGTTTATCCTCGTTTCGTTGGCCAGCACGGCCACCAGCTCCCTGCCCTTCACCTTCAGCTCAAGCTGGCCGGCGGCCAGGCCGCCCTCGCCGCCTATCAGCCCTTTAAGCTTGTCGAGCGGGGCAACCACCTCAGGGTTGTGGCTCGCACCCGCATACTCGCCGAAGATGCCCAAGGTCGGGCCGTACGCAATGCCGCCGTCGGCAAATTTTGGCAAGCTCATCATCAGCCCGATAAGCGATGCCACCATGCCCGCCCCTATCGCTATGCCCACCCATGGTATGCTGGAATGGGCTTTCATCGTCTTCGCAGCCGCTCCTGCCACGTCCGCCGTGGTCTCAATGCCAGAAGCCGTAGCTCGTGCCGCACTGTTGGCGACCTCTACTCCCGTTGCTGTGGTATCAATCGTAGCCTCCGCTGTCTTGGCGACACCCTGCGCCGTCGTAGCAGCCGTGTTCGCCGTCGTCGCGGCCGTCAGAGCGTTTATTATCTCTATCACCTTGCTGAACCCGTCATATATGCTCATGAAGCTGTCCACCACACCCGTCAACGTCTGCCAGGCATTGCCGTTGCCTTCAAGCGCGCTTGTCAGACCCTCAATGCCGCCGCCTATGCCCTTAATGCCGCCCCAGGCATCACTAAAGTTCACCTGGCTTTTCTTCAAAATTTTCTCGTACCGGCTCCACGATGATATTAGCCCGTTAACCTGCTTACGCTGCTTGTCGCTGAGCGGGTTCTTAGTGTCTTCAAGCATTTTCTGCAAAGACCTTATTTTGTCTTTAATGCCGTCAATGCCGATAACCTCAAGCTCCATTCTGAGCTTTTGCGGGCTGTTAAGGCTTAGGTCATCAACCTCTTGCTGCATGGCAGGCAATTCAATAGATCTTGTCATTGCATCCTTTTTGGCTTGAAGTGCGTTTATCGTGCGCTGAATATCCAGCCGTTCTTCTTCGCCGGCTTTTTTCTGCCTGTCCTGATAGTAGGACAGGGCTTTGTCAAGCTGCTCAATGGTGTCAAGCTGTTCTATGTTGGCAGGGCGCCGGAGTGCGGCAAGCGCATCGTCCCATTTCTGCCGCAGATCATTGAGCGCGTTTATTTGTTTCTGTATTTCAGTACGCTCAGTCGGTGTTGCTTTCTTTAGCTTGCGCTCATAAAAGTCTATCTCCTTGTCCAGCTGTTCATATGTTGTTATCTTATCGATGCCTACGGCCTTATGAGAACCATCTTCCAACGCCGTTTTAAGATCGTTCAAACGGTCTATTTCCTGGTCAATGCCGGCGAGCTTATCTTTTGACGCTGTTTTTCTGAGCGTTTGCTGATAAGCTATTTCCCGGTCAATATCCTGCATGGAGTTGAGCTCACGCGGGCGCGCTGCCTCCGATTGCAGCAGGTTAATAATGTCCAGCTCTTTTTGCCAGGCGTTGATATTCTTATTTATGGCTGCGCGTTTTTCAGTGCCGGCCGTCACATAAGCCTCTTTGGCCTTGTTTATCATGTCGGTGAGCTGCTGCTGGCGTGTTTTCTCTGCCTCAGTAGCATTGCCGCTTTTTCTTGTCGCTGCTGTGCCCCCATTAGGTCTTGTTGATGCCCCCTTGACAGCATATTTTACCGATGCCGCGCTCCTGGCCGATGCTTCCATCTGCCTTTTAAGGTTGGCTATCACAGCATTATTCTGCCGTAAGCGGCGGTTAGCCTTGTCAAGGTCGCTGTCGTGGTTGCTCACCTTTCGGTATTGGTCAACATAAACCTGCTGTCCGCTCTCATCAGTAATATTTGTAGCTTGCTGCCCGGTTCTTACCATTCGGTAAGTGCCGTTGGCCTTGCTGTATTTTTTTGCATGGCCTGTCTCATCATATCTTATGTTATAGTTTTCCTGTTCTTTCTTGGCTATCTGGTTGGCAAGCATCCTTGTTCTTGCTTCGGCCACCATCTGGTCACAGTAAGCTTTGCTATCGCTAACAAGGGCATGATACCAGGCACTTACGCTGCCAAAGTATCCCAGAGTCTGCCCGTAAGTGTTGTTCATTTCCTCCACAATGGCCTTTTCCTGTTCCTTGGTGCCATGGAAAGTCTTGAGCTTCTGAATATTTATTTCTAGAGCTGCCCGTGTCTGCTCCATGGTTTGCCGCTCATTGTCTTTTGCCTGTTTCAACGCGTCAGCATCTGCCTTGGCCCTTGCCTCAGCCTCCGACATCTCATGGGCTGCATCACCGCCACCGCTAAAAGCATCTATCAGATAGTTTATAGCCTCAGTAAGCGCCCATATGGCTACACCGACACCAGTTGATATTAACAAGCCCCTTATTGCGACACGTAATGTGGTGGCGCCTATCGTGGCGCCTGTAAAAGCAGCTCTGAGCACACGCAGCGTGGCCGTTAGCCCCATGCTCACAGTGCGGAAAATTGTCGTTGAGGCAACGGAGGTTATTATGCTGTTTCTGAAATTCAGAATAGTTAGACGAAGAGCTCTGAACGCTGAGAGCATCTTTCCTGCATTCGCTGTTACCATCACAATATTGGCTGATATAGTCAAAAGGGGCAATGCGCCTTGCAAAACAGAGCCAACGCTTTCCATTATATCACCAAGGGCGTTTTTCAGTTGTTTCAACCTGCCTACATCTGTCTGCCCGAGGGCCTCGTTCATATTGCCTACATTGGCGGTGATAACCTGTGCAAGCATGGCCGCACGTTGGCTCTCTGTGCCGAACTGGAGTATCTTCTTCTGGTCTTCGTCAAAGCTTATGCCCACCCTTTGCAAAACCTCTACCTGCCCCTGCATGGCCTTGCCCATCATGTTGCCTATAGATATGGCTCCCTCAGCAGTCGCGTTGAAGCCTTCCTGCTGTGCAATCAGGTTGTTCATGGCAGGTATGAGCACGTCAAGGCTCTGCTTGTTTTTCAAGAATGTGGCAAGCTGCTGAGCTCCCGATGCGGCTATGTCATCCTCCACCACGCCAAGCTCCTGCTGTTCAGAGCACAGGGCGCGTATAGAATTTATTTCGTCATCCGTGGCACCCATTCTTTGCTTCATAATAGTCTGCAGCTTAGTTTGGGCAAGCACGGCGGCCTGATAGTCTTCCGTAAGCTCTGAGAATATTGAGTGAAAGCTTTCAATTGCGTCAGCAAGCGTTTCGAAAGCCTGCGATGCCTCCGACCATGTCAGTATATCATTCTTGGCCTTCTCGCTCTCATCCTGCACGCTTCTTAAAGCCCGGCCAAGTTCCTCAGCGTCTGCTGTCACCTGCCTTATGCTGCCATCTTCCTTTATCTTGATAGAAAACGATACTTCCTTCGCCATTTTTCTTATTTTTTTACTTGCAGATTCAATTGCTTTTTATATCTTTGAAACAAAAAAGAATTGCTATGCATCCTATGTATATTTTGATGTATTATCACAAATCATTTGTGGAGGGCTTAATAACCATGTATAACATGGATCCTTTCTATACCATTTGCACAGTCATTGGATGGGTTTTAGAAGTAGTAATCCCTATTTTTGTAATCATTGCCATTCTTCGCTTTCCCGGCAAGTAGTCACCTCAGTCCCCATCTCTTTATAGCCGCCTTGTATCGCTCCTTTATCTCAGCGTCTGATACAACCGTCTTTGCTTGCTTCTGCTCTTCATCCCACGGAAATGTCATTATGTCATGCGCTTCCAGCTTTTTCTTTGACCATGGCTGAAGCATGCACAAGCCAAGCATGCGCCCGCGCTCCCAGCCGTCTCGCATTCTCCGCGTTTCCGCCTTTTCCCAGGCATCCCATGTCTTCTTGAACTCATTCGGGGTGCACCTTTCAAAGTCGTCACGCCTCATCCCGATGCACCCCAATGCTATTCCCATAAGCTCTTCTATGTCCGCTTCGTCACTGCCTGCGGCTGTGTTTTTTTTTCGTCCATGCCGGCGTAGAAAGCCCGCACGTCTTCAGGCTCCAGCAGGTCGCAAAAGCTCTCAAAGTCATAGTCAAAGGCCACTCCGTCAGCGTTGCACGCGCTCTTCACGCAACAGTAAATGAACATCATCTGCCCGCTAAGGTCTTCCTCGCGCAGCTTGCTCACGTCCTCTCCCGTTTCGTTCTTATAGCGCACAAGCGCGCCCATCGTCAGCCGGCACGGATATTCCTTGCCGCCTATAGTTATTTTTCTGTTCTTCATCGTCTTTGCTTTTTTTGCTTATTCACTTGCATTTGCGGCAGCTGTAGTCGTTGTAGCAGCTGTCAGCCCCTGGCCAACCTTTGTCACCGCGCCGCTGTTCTGCAGCGTTATCGAGTATTTTGCGTCATCGCCCGCCTGGCCGTCAAGGTCAAGGCTTGTTATGATGTACTTGCCCGTGTAGCCGCCCTCTGTCTTGCCCGTGCGCAGGCTGCCGTCGCGCAGGCTGTAGCTGCACTCAATAGGCTCGCCCTTAAGCATGGCCGCCTTCAGCTGGTCGTAGGTGGGCACCTCTTCGGTGCCGTCGGTCAGCACAAGGCCGTCGGCCGTTATCTGCTCCGAAAAGCTCTTTATAAAGCACTCTTTCCACTTGGCGCTCACCGCCTCCTTCGTAACTCGCTCACCGGTTTCTGCCGATGTTGACACCTTGCAGCCCGTTGAAAAACCAAGGGCTTTGCCTCCTGCCGACAATATAAGGTCGGTTCCGTCTAAAACACTGTTTGCCATTTCTTTTTTATTATTAAGGTTATTAATATTCCAACCGCAAGGCCCGCCAGCGCTCCTGCCAGGCATAGCTGCATGCGCAGCCATGTGCTCTCGTTGCGCTGCCTGGCCTCCGTGCGCTCATTGGCCTGCATACGGCTCATAGCCGTTTTAAGCCGCTCCGTCTCCTCAGAGTAGTACATGCACTCGCGCTCCAGGCTGTCACAGTCGCCTTCAACTATCATCACCTGCTCGCCCGAGCGCCTGTCCAGCCTCGCGCTCACAGTGGCCCGGCCGCTCCTGGCCGTCAGCCTCGTGCCGCCGTCAAGCCACGGCAGCCGGCTCAGCGGTATGCTCAGCTGCGCCGTGTCGGCTCTAACGCCCTCACGCGTCAACACTCTTGTCACGTGCCTTGACAGGCTGTCGCTCGCCACGCTTGTTTCTGTCTGCCTTGTTTGCGCCAGGCTTGTTTCCGTCAACGGCCTCGCTGAGCGACAGCTCACCGCTGACAGGACAACTGCCAGCATGAGGGCACAGCTGTATAGCCTCAATGGCACGCGACAGCCGGTTGAGGGCCCGCCTGGTGAGGTTGTTCTCCTGCATGAGCTTCTCTGTAAGTTTTGTCGATTCGTCATATTTCGTCTGTGTTTTCACCAGCAGCTTCGAAATGTCCTCATACATCACCTTGTAGGTGTCGTGAACCTCCTTGGCCTGCCTGGCGTTGTTGCTCTTGCGGTTGGCCACCCAGGCAATGGCAGCGCCTATGCCGCCCGAGGGTATGGCCCACTGCAGTATCTGTAATATTGCGTCCATCGTCATAGGGTGCCTTCCTTTTAATTACAACTTCTGCTTTTTATTGCCTTATGCCTATCTCCCTCAGCCAGCCCTTCACGTCAAAGCTCGGACAGGCCTTGCCGGGGTTCAGCTCGTGGTGACCAACGATGCGTATCCACGGGAAACGCTCGTGGAAGTCCCTCACGTAGCGTTTCAGGGCTTCACGCTGGGCTGCCGTCCGTGTGTCCTTCGGCTTGCCGTTCTTGTCGCAGCCACCCACGTACACAATGTGCCTTGACACGCTGTTATAGCCGGCCGCGCCGTTAGTAATCTCCCAGGGGTCAACCTGCGCGTCCTCGTTGTTTGCCACAAGGCGCTCCACACGGCCGTCAAGGTGTATCATGTCGGTGTAGCCCACCTGCTTCCAACCTCTGCCGCCCTTGCTCACCGGGTCGGTGTGCCAGTGGCGAATCTCGCCACTGCTCACCTCCCGGCCCTCAGCAGTGGCCGTGCAGTGTATCACCAGATATTTCATCTTCCTGCTCATCACGATGCGCTGTAGCTGCTCATTATCACGCAGCCCGCGTCTTCCTTCTTGGGCATGGCCAGGAAGTAGTGGCGGAAGTTTATCAGGTTGCGCTGGTTCTGAGGGTCTGTTGATGCCTCGCTGTAGTACATCTTCGTTGAGCCCGTGGCCTTGAACACCCTCGGCACATAAAACGCGAACGAGCACTGGAACTCGCCCGTCGACGCTGTTGCTCCAAGGGCCTTCTTGGCTCCGGCTGTGGTGTAGAGCGGCGTGGCCGCATACTCATATATGTCGAAGCCGTAGAGCTTGCCCACCTTGCCCGTGCCGCGGTCAATGTTGTATTGCTCGCGGAAGTTCTGGCTGGCCAGCAGCAGGTCGTTCACATGGTCGGGGCACAGCACAAGGCGCCTGTTGTCGGCCGGCACCTTCAGCTTGTCCATGGCACGCTTAACGTTCACCACGTCGGCTGGTGTAAGCCGCAAACGGCCGCTGTCGGCGTCCTTCTCGCCCGTGGTCTTAAGCACTGGCGTTGTAGCCGTGTTCTTCGTTGCGCACAGCGCATGAGCCGCCTTGCTGAACTTGGCGTCGTTCAAGGCGTTGGCATGGCTCTCCTTCACACGGCTCATCTTGTCATAGCTCAGAGCGTAGAGCTCGTCATCGGTCACAGGCGTCACCTTTGTCTGGAACTTGTCAAGGCTCACAGCTATGTCCTTGTCGTCAAGGGCCTGCAAAGGTATTGGGTATGTGGTGTTGTTCACAAGCACGTCGGGGTCGACGCCCACGTCAACAAGGTGTATCACGTCGTTGTTCACAATGCTGCTCTCGTCGGGCACGCCGTCAAGCCAGCTGCCCTCCAGCCCGCTCCGCAGGGCCTTCACCAGCTCGCCTGTCCACACCTCCGTAAGCACGCCGGCACGCAAGGCGCCCTTCGGCATTCCCGCGCCTGCAACCATGGCCACCATGTTCACGACTATGGCGCCCCACACAGGGCTCACGCCAAGCATGGCGCCTATTACAGCGCCCGTAACGCTGTTGAAAAAAACTGCTGCTATTGCTTTAAAAATCGCTTTTTTCATCTTTCTTTCTATTTTTTAGTTCATAATTTTTTTTCTTCATTCCGGCAGCTCAATGCCATATTCTGCCTTGTACAGGCGGGCGTACTCCTCATGATTTTCGGCCCTCAGCCGGAGCATTTCTTTTGCCGGCACCTCGCTCAGCTTTGTGTAGCCCGCTCTTGCGCCGCCGTCATGGCCTATCACCGCCGACAGCCTCACATGGGGCGCCATGGCCCTCAGAGTCTTGTCAAGCTCCTCATAGCCCACTTTCTTGCCAAGGCCAATGAATATGTCTCTGTCATCGGCCTCAAGACGCTTGTCGGCTATGGCAGTGTCAACAAGGCCGGTAATTCTTGACAATGTCAGCGCCTCGTTCTCTTTCATCAGCTTTTCATTCTCCTCCTTGGCGGCTTTAAGCTCATCAAGCTTTGAGGTTATTTCCGCCTCCGTGGCCGTTTCCGGCAGCCCCAGTGTCAGGGCAATGGTTTTGTTTTCCATTTCTTTCT
>OMUH01000157.1 GCA_900314195.1 uncultured Prevotella sp. | reverse complement strand
AGATTGGGGTTATCAAGAGAGAGCATCTCCGAAGCTCTGGTGCTCGCACGATGCCAGCAATGATATATGATACTTATAGCTTGCGGACGGCCACAAGGCACGGCCCCTGCATGTGGACACTTGCTTGCCAATATACATTTGTATGATGATAGAATAAGAGAGCATCTCCGAAGCTCTGGTGCTCGCACTGCGCTTTGTTATAGCCAGCGGTTTTGACATTATTTGTGAGCCGGCACAAGGCACGGCACCTGCACGTGGAAATATGCCTGAATGTATGCCTTTAACAGCCCCGGATGCGCTGTCTCTTTCGTAGCCCCAGTCTAAGGGAGCGTAGCGGACGCAGACTGGGGATGACATGGCATCCACCTTTGTTATCAGCCCCGGAGGGGCTGACTTGAACGTTGTCATTCAGCATGAAAGCAAAAAAGGCAGTGCTTCGGCACTGCCTTATAAATCCTAAACGTTGCTGTTCCTGTCAGAATGCCATGTCGAAGCCGAAGCGGATGCCCCATTTCTTTGGGTGCGAGTCAAGGTCGAGATAAGACATACGGCGGACATATTCTACGGTAAATATCTTAAAGATATTCTTCAGTCCGACGACAAGTTCTATATACGGCTTGTTGTTCATGACGTGCGCCTCGGTGGGGAAGCGGTACAGCTCGGTGTCGCCGGCATTGCGTGCGAGGAACGGGTTGTTCTTATCTGTGAGGTGTCCCCACAGGCCCTTTACGGCCACATATTCTCTCAGCTTGAGCTTTTTTATCAGCGGAATGCGGTTCAGTATCTTTCCGTTCATGTTCCAGCAGAGGGCGGCCCACAGCTGGCGGTCGTTGATGAACTCCCAGTCGGTTAGCATGTTGAAGCTGTTCTCGTGCTCGAAATAACTGAGGTTCACCGGCGGTATGAGCAGCATCGGGAACGGCACTTTGTTCCACTGTGCCTGTGCATCGGCATAGAAGTCGATGTTGCCCCATGAGCCAAGCCACAGCCGTTTGTATACAGATGCCTCGGTGATATTGCTTCTGAACGAGCCGCCGAGGAAGTTCTTCAGTCCTACGGTGTGCTGGATGCTCAGCGACGGACTGTCGGAGTTGGCGGGTATGCGGTGCTGCTTGGTGTTGAGATACGTCACGCAGGGATCCCATGTGATGCCGCCCATCAGCTCTGTTTTTCTGAACTTCTCGTCCTCGCTGCCGTCGAGGTGGTAATAATGCAGCTTGCCGGCCACGCGGTTGCTCTCCGTGGCTACAGACATGCGGTAGCGCAGGCCCCAGTCTGTCTCGTAGTTGAATGACAGCTTCTGGCGGTTATAGTAATACATCTCCTTCGGCGTCTTCGTGCGGAAGGTCATGAAGATGTTGTCCTTGTTATGCACGAGGAAGCGGTCAGAGACGGCCATGACGTCGTAGGTGCTTTCAAAGGTGATGTTTCTCTGCGGGAACTCGAAGGCGGCGTGCTGCTTCTTGTTCAGCGCGTAGGTGAGCTCCGTGCCGTAGTAGAGGCGGCCGCTCTTGGTGCCGTAGGCGGCGTAGCCGTTCCAGAAGAGGTGCGGGTTCAGAGCCGCCGTGGTTCGTCCGGCGAGGCGCAGGCGTATGCCGTCGACGTAGTTCTTTGACAGATAGGTGTTCACCGGTCCAAAGTCGAAATAGCTCGGTATGCTGTCGTGGCCCGTCTCGACATAGTTCTCGCCGAATGCCTTTATGCCAACGAGCAGCCACTTCCATCCTTTCGACTGCGTCATGCGTTTTATGAATCCCTTCATGCCCTTCTCGCCGCGCGTCATGGCCACGGTGCGGTATTTGCTCCAGTAGGTCTCGTCGCGGTTGAGCATGTCGGCATCGTTTTTCACGCGTGCCTGTCCGCGCAGGTCGTGGCTGTCGATAGGGTCGAAGCTGTAGTTGCTGTACCGCGTGTTGCGCACCACGAGTCCTTTGGTGATGATGTCGCTTATCTCCAGCTCGGCCACCATGTCGTCCTTGGTCAGCACCCATTCGCCGTTGGGCAGACGCGTGTATTCCTGCTCAATCTTCATGTCCTCCACCCAGTTGACGTCAGACTTATGCGGCAGATACATGTTGCACTTCTTCACGTGCAGCACCGAGTCGGCCGTCACGAAGAGCTCGCCGCGGAAGCCGAAGTCCTGCTGGTTGGCGGGCGTGAACTGCAGGTGATAGCATAAGTCGCCGTCTACTTTTACCGTGTCCTCGATATAGAAATGATAGAATGATATTGCCGTGCGTCCTATCGGCGACGGGAACGGATATTGCAGCAGCCGTATGTGGTCGTCGTAGATGTCGACGTCGGTGAACACGTCTTTCAGTCCGGTAGTGAAGATCTCTCCGGTCTGCACTATTTCAGATATGCCGCTTGTGGTGCGTGCCTTCACTATGTCGCGTGTCTTCTCCGGATTCTTGCGGTACAGGCGTTCCGTCACGGTCTCGTCGACGGAGAAGGGCAGTGTGAGCTTGCCGTTGTAGGGTGATGTCTCTATCTGGTCGAGCAGGTATTTGCGTTTCTGATAGAACTTCGTCTCGAGCTCCTCCGGCTTGATGTCGTTGATGGCGGCCGTCAGCTTCTGATATTTGTCGTAGCGGTAGTAGTCGTGGTTCTCCAGCCTGTTGCGTTTCTTTGCGGCAATGACGCGGCGCATGAGCTCCACGGCGGGGTTGTCCTTGCGGCTGTAGCGCTTGCGCTTCGACTTCACCACCACCTCCTTCAGCGCGCGGCTGTCGTCTTTCAGGCGCACCTCAATGAAGTTGTCCATCGGTCCCACCTTCACGTAGGCCGTTTTCATGCCCACGCACGACACGGTGAGCATCCAGCCGGCGTGGCGCTCAATGGTGAAGCGGCCCTGCATGTCGGTGCTCACGCCGATGTGGTGGTTCCTGTAGCTGACGCTTGCCGAGGGCACGGCAAAGCCGTCCTTGTCGATGACGCGCCCCGACACGGTGGTCGTCTGCCCAGCAGACTGCGACGCTGTGCCTGTGCCGGTCTGGGCCGTGGCGGAAGAGGGCAGCAGCACTTGCATGACAGCAAGGAAAATATATATTAAATGTCTGATTTGTTTCACTTTATTGTTCTTTTTGTTGCAAAGATATAGAAAAACAGATAGAACCAAATGAAATAAAGGTAAATCTTTTTGTAAATATGCCGCAAAAAAATTAATTTTGTAACGAAAACTTTTGCCGCAGCGCATAAGCAGCGTTTGCTTGTGCTGGCATATCGTATTAACATCAACTATAAAACAAATCAATAAATGAATTCACACAAACGCCCCGGCGAGAAGCCGGTGCCCCGCGTGCCTATGCTCATAGCCACGGCATTGGGAGCTGGACTGTGTCCGAAGGCGCCTGGCACGGCAGGCACGGCGGCCGGCGTGCTCGTTTGGCTCGTAGTGGCCTCGCTGGTGCCCATAGAGGCTCTCGAATGGTTAATGCTGTCGCTGATATGTCTGTTCACCATTCTTGGTATATGGTCCACGGCAGTGGTGTCGCTGTCGTGGGGCGACGACCCGTCGCGCGTGGTCATCGATGAGGTGGTAGGCGTGTGGGTGGCCCTTATGGCGGCACCCGCCTATGAACTTGAGAACAGGGTGTGGATGGCCCTTGCCGCCTTTGTGCTGTTCCGATTCTTCGACATCGTCAAGCCGCTCGGCATTAAGCGGCTCGACAGAAAGCAGGGCGCCTTATGGGTTATGGCAGACGACATTGTGGCCGGGATATATTCCCTTGTGGTGCTGCTCGCTGTTGGGCTGTGCCCGGGATGGATTATTTAGGTATCATAAAGTTTCAGTGAGGGAGAAATGAATCTGCGTCATGAATTATTCATGTTGCTGAAGGCTGAGGGCAGTGCCGGCGCGGCCAGCATCGTCGACTTCGGACTGGCCATCGGGCTGACCTATATGGCCGGTGTGCCATACGCGTGGGCCAACCTCATCGGCGTGGTCAGCGGCGGAGTTACCAACTGCACTGTCAACATGCGGTATGTATTTGCCGACTCGCCGCGCTCGAGGCGCGGCATCATCTGGCGCTATCTGCTGGTGTGGTTCGGCAGCATGTGCTTCAACGGGCTCGGCACCAACGCCGTGACCTCGCTCGTCGGCGCGCAGTGGTTTGTCGTCGTGAAGAGCTGCGTGGCCCTCGTCGTGGCACTGTCGTTCAACTATCCCATGCAGCGACGCTTCGTGTTTAAGTCGAGGCAATAGCACGGCCGGCGGCTGTAGTATTTTTTTTGTAATAAATCTACTCAATAAGTAAAAAATGAATTATCGTGATTATCTTCAGAAAGTGATTTATCATGTCATCGACCCGTCAATACGTCTGATGATACGTATTGGCATAACGCCAAACATTATAACCTTCACCGGTTTTCTCGGCAATGTGGCTGCTGCCGTGCTCTTCGTGTGCGGAGCGGCTGCCGCCGGCGCTGACAGCAACAGCCAGACCATGTACTCCTGTCTGCTGTGGGGCGGCATCGTCATCCTTGCTGCCGGATTGTTTGACATGATTGACGGCCGGCTGGCACGCACGGGAAATATGCAGTCGCGGTTCGGCGCGCTCTTCGACTCCACACTCGACCGCTATTCCGAGCTGCTCACGCTGGCCGGCATCGCCTTCGTGTTCATCAGCGCCGACATAGACAGGTGGTTCTGGTATGCCGTGGCCACGTTTGCCGCCATGGTGGGCAGCGTGATGGTAAGTTATGTCAGGGCAAGGGCAGAAGGCCTCGGCATTGAATGCAAGGTGGGACTGATGCAGAGACCCGAGCGTGTGGTCGTCACGGCTGTGGTTACCATCCTCAGCGGGGCTACCGGCTCGCTGTGGTTCACGGCAGGCGGTATGCTGCTCATCGCCGTGCTGGCCAACATCACGGCCTTCTGGCGTGTGGGCTACTGCTATTCGGTTCTGAAGAAAGACAACAAGTAATTTTCTGTTCTGCAATGATTGTTTTTTTTATTTTGCTGTATGTGGCCCTGCTCCTGTGGCCGCGCTCGCGCCGCTTCGCGGTGTGCATGCTGCCGTGGGGACTCTTCGGCACCATCTACAGCTCTATGAACCTGCTGCCTAACTACATGGTCAACGCAGTAGATACGGGCGGGGTGTACGACCTTGAGAAGTCGCTCTTCGGCATTCATGCCCCTGCGGCTGACCTCGCCGCCGCGGCGGCAGCCTGCAAGGGCACCGCTGAGGCTATATGGCAGAGCGGAATGCTCATCCCGTCGGAATATTTCGCGGTGCACCATGCGGCCGTGGCCGATGTGCTGGCCGGCATCTGCTATATGTGCTGGGTGCCCGTGCCGGTGGCATTCGCCTTCTGGCTCTTCTTCAAGGGACATGCTGAGTGGGCAAGCCGCTTCTCGTGGGCCTTCCTGACGGTTAACCTCGTAGGATTCGTTATCTATTACATTCATCCGGCGTCGCCGCCATGGTATGTTATGGACCACGGTTTCCAGGTGGTGATCCACACGCCAGCGTCGAGGGCCGGGCTCGCACGCTTTGACGAGATAACGGGACTGGGGGTGTTCTCGCATATGTATAAGGAGAACGCGAATGTCTTTGCGGCCATGCCGAGCCTGCACGCGTCGTATCTGCTGGTGACTACGGTCTATGCGGTCATGAGCCGGAGACCGTGGTACGCCGTGGCCGGCTTCGCACTGCTCTGCGTGGGCATCTGGATGACGGCCGTATACACCGGGCATCATTATGTGTGCGATGTGCTGGCAGGCATTGCAACGGGCATCGGCGGTATACTGCTGTTTGAAACAATCCGGCATTTCTTAATTAAAAAACGTGTTGCACGCGCTGTGCGGCAGAATGAATGATTGGGCTTTCATGAAGAAAATAATAATTTATCTTGCCGCAGCAGCCGTTATTGTTTCGCTGTCGGTATTTCAGTCATGTACAAAGAAAATACATATCAACGATGTTGATATGCGAGGTGATACGGCTTACTACAGCGGCAAGCCGTTCACCGGTGAGATATGGACTGACAACGATGCCGACGGCTACTTTGACATGGCTGACGGCATTCTGAAAAAGTTTACGTTCTATCATCATAACGGCAAGGTGGCCATCTCGGCGGTTGTCAACAACGGCACAAAACCGCAGATAACAATCTTTGATGACGGTGGAAACAAAATATCTATGGCTGAGTTTACCTCGCGTTATTCTGATATCTGGGTAAACATGCTTTATCTGCAGGTGCAGCTTAGCAACAGATAATCTGTATTGAAGCACACGTGCGGTTATTGCGTTTTTGACTCGCGTGCAAGGTGCGGCCTTTGTGGGCCCCGAAAGCTTTATATGAGGGTGCTCTCCGAGGCACCGCACAATCATCGTGCATGTCGTTTACCCCAGACTGCTGTCGCTGCGCTACCCTTAGTCTGCGGGTTATGAATGAGTGAGCATCTTCGAAGCTCTCGCACACGATTTTTACATTCAGCCATGGAGGGGCTGTCTCATTAGTAGCCCCAGTCTAAGCGAGGAACGAGCGCAGACTGGGGATAATTCAGACTACACACATTCTTTCGGCCACGGAGGGGCTTCTTCATTTTTCCATTACAACAAACTCGGCCATGTCTGTAAGCCGTTTGCGGCTTATGACGTGCCATTCTTTCGTTATCTCCGGGAACCATGTGTCGGCGGGAGCTGTGTCGTTGACGACAGTCAGATACAGACGTGAGGCCATGCCTATTGTCTCCCTGTATACTTCTCCGCCGCCGATTACCATCACCTCGCCGTCGTCAGCACATGCCGCGAGGGCTTCGCTGATAGAATGATACACCTCAGCGTCGGGCAGACTTTTTATCGTTCGGCTTATTACGATGTTGCGGCGGTGGGGCAGTGCGCCGTTAGGCAGACTGTCGTAGGTGGCGCGCCCCATCAGCACGGTGTGGCCGCGCGTGAGCATAGCGAAGTTGTGCTTGTCTTCCTTTATGTCGAACAGCAGATGTCCTTTATTGCCTATGCCGCCGCGGCTGTCTGTGCAGGCCACTATCGACAGCACCGGTTGCCTGTTTGTTTTTTTTGTCATGTGTCTTTTCTAACTTTGCCTGGTGCAAGTGCGAGCAAGCATCTATCTTACAGTCCCGGAGGGGGCTGCCTCAATGAGCACTTCCGGAATCTCTGTTGGCAGATGCGTGCTCTTTATGCGCCATTCCTGCGGATACAGGTTATTGGCGCGGTTGCCGATGTTCTTGGCATATCCGAGCGGCTCTCCGCGGTAGCACACTGTGACGATGCCGCGCGGAGCGTCAGCAGGCAGCGTGACGGCCTCACGCCGCAGATAGGCAATGGCCGTGCTGTAGTCTGTGTCGACGAACGGATATTCCCCTCTCTTGCTGCTTATCATCAGTGCCTGGGAGACGTCGGGAATGACATTCTTACATTTCCTTTGCGGTTCGCCCACGCCGCCGGCTATCACGTGAAGGCCGTGGCTCTTGCCGTGCGCCTTCGGAGCCTCGCTGCCCGCTCTGCGCTTGCGCAATGCGGCCATGAACAGTCCTTCGCCGCGGCTCACACCCGGCAGGAACCGGCACACCGGTATGCTGCCGCTGAGGCTGCCGGTGATATGCCAGCTGCTCTCAACGGGTATCTCAAGGACGTCTGCACCGAGCTCACGGGCTATCCATTCAACATTTTCCTCATCTTCGTGGGCGTTGAACGTGCAGGTGGAGTAGATGAGCAGGCCGCCCGGGCGAAGGCATGGCCAGATGTCGGCGAGGATGCTGCGCTGCAGGGCCGCACACGATGCTACCTTCTCTGTGCTCCATTCGGCAATGGCACCGCTGTCCTTGCGGAACATACCCTCGCCGGAGCACGGCACGTCGGTGAGCACGACGTCAAACTGCATGCCGGCTGAGGCATAGTCGGCAGCCACATTGTTCGTAACGGTGACGAACGGAGCACCGTATTTCACTACATTCTCGGCGAGCACCGCGGCACGGCGGCGGTCGGGCTCGTTGCTCCACAGCTCCGACCCTTCAGGCAGTGCCGAGGCGGCGCATGTCGTCTTGCCGCCCGGCGCCGCGCACAGGTCGAGCATCATGACGGGCTCCTTCACGAATGTGCGGAGCACATGGCTGAGGAACATCGACGAGGCTTCCTGCACATAGTAGAGACCGGCATGGAGCAGGGGATCGAAGGTAAAGGCTGGCCGCCCGGCAAGGTAGCGGCCGCCGGCACACCACGGTATTCTGTCGCCGTGGCAGGTCCATCTGCCGACGGTCTTCAGCGGGTTCAGACGTATGCTGGCAGGCGGCTCCTGCTCAAGACCGGCGCGGAGCTGCGCCCAGAGGATGTCGCCCATAAGGCGGCGTGTGTATTCTTCAAATTCTGAAGGAAGTGTCATATTGTTCTTTTATGTGTTGTCAATGTCGGAAATGTTTCTGCTTGGATTAAAACGGCTTGCGGAACGTGCAGCCCTCGCGCCACCGGCTGCAGCCGTAGGCGCTGTGCCCTTTTATTATCACGCCCTTGCCGCATACGGGGCATGGCTTGCCGGTGATGTCGTCGCCGGCAGTGGCTGCCGGAGCCGTTGTATTGTTGTCCGTGGCCGTCTTGCTGTCATCTTTTTTCGTTGTCTTCTTTCTTGCACGTGTTGATTTTTTCTTTTTCGGCTTGTCAGGCTCTTCCTCCTCGGCAGAGATGCGGCGCAGGCTGTTGTCAGACAGCACGTCGATTACTATCTCCTGTATCTGTTTCTTCAGGCCGTCGATAAACTCGGCAGGCTCGTAGCTGCCGTGCTCGATGTCGCGGAGCTTCTTCTCCCAGATACCGGTGAGCTCGCAGCTCTTCAGCAGTTCTTCATGTATGGTGTCGATAAGGCTGATGCCGGTTGACGTGGCTATGAGGTTCTTGCGCTCACGCCGTATGTAATGGCGTTTGAACAGCGTCTCTATGATGCCGGCGCGCGATGACGGACGTCCTATGCCGTTCTCTTTCAGTGCCTGGCGCAGCTCTTCGTCGTCGACGAATTTGCCGGCCGTTTCCATGGCGCGGAGCAGCGTGGCCTCGGTGTAGTGCTTCGGCGCGGTGGTCTGCTTCTCGGTCAGTGTGGGCTTGTGAGGTCCGCTCTCGCCTTTCGTGAAGGCGGGCATCACGCCGTTGCCGTCTTTATCCCTGCCGTCGTCAGTCTTGTCCTTGCCGTACACATGGCGCCATCCCTCGTCGGTTATCTCCTTGCCGGTGGCCTTGAAGGCTGTGTCGCCGGCGGTGCCCGTCACGGTGGTCTGCGAGAACAGGCAGTCGGGGTAGAAGGCACTGATGAAGCGGCGCGCTATGAGCTCATAGATGTTCTGCTCTATGTTGGTGAGGCTCTTGGCAGGCACACCGGTGGGTATGATGGCGTGGTGGTCGGTAATCTTGCTGTTGTCGAATATGCGCTTTGTCTTTTTCAGCTTGCCCATGGCCGACAGGCGGCGTATGGGCTCTTCGAACACCTGCTGCGACTGTATGCGCGACTGGAACAGGCCGTTCATGATCTTCGGGCACTGGTCATATACGTCTTCCGGCAGATACTGTGTGTCTACGCGGGGGTAGGTGGTGAGCTTCTTCTCGTAGAGGCTTTGCACGGTGTTCAGCGTCATCTCGGCGGTGTAGCCGTATTTGTTGTTGCTCTCCACTTGCAGTGACGTGAGGTCATAGAGCATGGGCGGCTGCTCGCGCCCTTTCTTACGTGTCACGCCGGTGATGATTAACGGCTTGTCGGCGATGTCGGCAAACGCCTTCTCACCCTCCTCACGGCTGCTGAAGCGGCCGCTGGTGGCGGTGAACGTCACGCCGCGGTAGACGGTGGCCAGCACCCAGTAGGGCTCCGGCTTGAAGGCGGCTATCTGCTTGTCGCGGTCTACGATGAGGGCGAGGGTGGGGGTCTGTACGCGTCCTACTGACAGCACCTGATGGCCGAGACCGTATTTCAGCGTGTAGAGGCGGGTGGCGTTCATGCCCAGCAGCCAGTCGCCGATGGCACGGCACAGACCGGCAAGGTAGAGACGGTCATAACGGCTCTCGTCGCTGAGGGCATTAAAGCCGGCACGGATGGCATCATCGGTCATCGAGGATATCCACAGACGCTGGACGGGACAGCGAACGCCGGCCTTCTGCATCACCCAACGCTGTATGAGCTCGCCCTCCTGGCCGGCATCACCGCAGTTCACTATGCTGTCGGCCTTCGAATACAGCTTTTCTATTATGCCGAACTGCTTCTTTATGCCGTCATCGTCAATGAGCTTGATGCCGAAGCGCGGCGGTATCATCGGCAGTGCGCCGAGGCTCCACCGTTTCCACATCGGCGTGTAGTCATCGGGCTCCTTCAGTGTGCAGAGGTGCCCGAAGGTCCACGTCACCTGATAGCCGTTGCCTTCCATGTAACCGTCGTGGCGGGTGGTGGCACCGAGTATGCGGGCTATGTCGCGGGCCACGCTCGGCTTCTCTGCTATGCATACTATCATGCAGCCCTCCCTGTTATATAATATATAATGTTCGCGTACATATTATTTTATATTGCTTTATATTATATTGCTTGTTTGTTTTTGTCTTTTGAATAATATTTGTCTTAACTTTCTCTTTCTGTTTTTTGCAGCGTGCGTATGGGCAGGAAGTCCTTCAGAGTCCGGCTACAGAAAGCCTCTGGATGTTTTTTTTGCAGCGTGCGTATGAGCGGAGAATCTTTGCGCCGAAAAAACAAGGTGTGTCACCTGAGTATTTCTGTCTTTGTCTCTCTGTGTTTCTTCCCTGTTCATCCTTTGTTTTTTTATGCCATGTTTCTGGCATTTGCAAAATTACTTTGTTTTTTCATTATCTGCATTATGAATTGCAAGAAAAATTCATCATGGGCTGTGTGGCCACGGCTTTATAATTTCATAACAATCCTTTGCAGGGGCCGTGCCTTGTGCCGGCCCTGGAACAAAGTCATTACTGATTTTCATGCACAACGTCTGCGTCAACATCCACACTTAGCCCCGTAGGGGCTACCTCTATAAACACATTATTCAAACGAGCTTAGTGCTTTCAATGAGTGAGCATCTCCGAAGCTCTGCTTTTACATGCTGTGCGTTCTTTACCCCAGGCTGCGGTTGCTGCGCTTCCCTTAGTCTGCGGGTTATTGATGAGTGAGCATCTCCGAAGCTCTGCTCATCATGCTATGTTACACTTAGCCCCGGAGGGGCTGCCTCATTCGTAGCCCCAGTCTAAGGGAGCGCAGCGGACGCAGACTGGGGAAGACATCATCTCACCCTTCCATTCCAGCCTCGGAGAGGCTGTCTCATTCGCATAACCGTCAGCAAGTTTGGATAATTATTAGTTACATTGAAACTCGCTGCGGCGTTACGAAGCCTTATATTCTCCGCCATTTATTTAATTATAGATATACGCATTCCTTCTGTAAATTGATTTAGGTCAATTAGTCTTTTATTTTGGGCGATTGAAGAAAAAAATCCGTTTTTTTATTTGAATTTGTATTTTAATTTGCTAACTTTGCACCGTATATTGTTATGTTAGCTTAAAAAGGAATTTCAAATGATACATAAATTCTTTAAAATAACTCTGATGATGATTATGCTTCTGTGCTCCGTATTGAGCGTAGAGGCATCAAGTTGGAGTGGAAAAAATTTCTATTCCAATAAGAGCGATGATAAGGGCTTAAATTATGGATTAGAATTATATAGATGTGAAGATACTGATGGTTATCTTTTGAGCTTAGAAGGTGCCGGCACTGATTTTTGGAATGAATTTCTTAGCGGCAATTATAATGATAATGATTATTGCCCTATAAGTTATGATGCGACAAATAAAGTAATTAAAGTAAAAAATTCAGTTCTTTATGCTGATCTAACTGATAAGACCCCTTGTTCTATAGCAGGTTTAGCTCCATATTGTTTTGATGGTGCCAAGTTACCGGATAATTTGATATTGGATTTGACATCTGCACAATATAATAATAAAACTTATATTGACAAGTGGGCATTTAAAGGTTGTAATTTTTTTGCATCTATCAAATTTAATGCGAAATCTGTATATTTTAATGAGGAATGTTTTGATTATGGTGAACAGGGTGTCCTTAACAAGAGTTTAATCTCTCTTGATTTTGAACAAGTTGATAATTTTTATTATAAAGACAATAATAGCAATCGTTATGATGCTTTTTCGTCTTTGCAGAACTTAAAAGATATTACAATCAATGGTTCAGTAAGGTATGAAATGGTAAAAGGTACTTTACTAGATAAAGATGACAAACATTCTGTAATAGCTTGGTTATCGCCGGAATCAGAAATTTTAGAAGAAAGTAAAGTAACACTTCCTGATGATATAGATCCTAACAATACATATAATATTACAGAAATCGGTCAATCTGCATTTCAAAATTACAAAGGTTGTCGACAAATAGTTGATGTAGGTTCTTATAATTATGTTCCTATTCAGCTGACTATTAATGTTGATAGAATTACAAAAGTTGGTTCCAATGCATTTAGAAATGCCGCAATAAGCAAGCTTACATTTATTAGAAATAGTACTAGTAATATATTAAATGTTGGAAGCGGAGCTTTCAGTGGTGAAATTGATGGTAATAAATCTGCTTCAACGCAAAATAATAACAAATTAAGATATGTTTGGCTGCCTGATTTTGTTAATATTGCAAGTGATAAAGTCTTTTACAACAATCCATTACTTGAAACAGTCAGGGTTCCGGAAGGCATAAAGAGTATCAACTCTTCGATGTTTGCAAACTGTACAAATTTGAAGAACATTATTATTCCATCAAGTGTAACTTCGATTGGAGAAAATGCTTTTGCAGGTTGTACAAGTCTTACATCTGTGGTATTGCCAAAGAATTTGGAAAATATCAACGCAAGTGCTTTCACTGGTTGTAAAAGTCTTAAGGAGGTGTATATTCCTGATGAAAGTGGAAGCAGTAGTGCAACTAATATAAAGACAGCATTTGACAATGCAAATACAAGTTATTCAGTATATACTTCTCTTTCCGGGGATAATTATAAGAATTTGAATCCTAAGAATTCAATGACGGTCAATCTTATTCCTGGGAGTTTGCAGTTGCTGAGTTATCCGTTGCCTGTAGGATTGATAACTGGTGAAAATAAAACATTAGGTAACGGGACTGATCTCTTCGCATATATAATGACTGATATATCCAGATCCAGTGGTAGTGAATATGCGACTGTTGATTTGGCGCATTTGTATGGTGATGGTGTATCTTTAAAATATATACCAGCCAACATGCCGTTCTTCGTATGGAATCATTCAACGGAAAACAAAACGGTAAATGTTTATTTTGTTCCGGAATCAACTAAAGACGATAATTGGGAAAGTGGTGCCAAAGGTGGCTCGAGTACTTTTGCTAAGGCGTATAATATGTTGATAGCTACGCCTTTGCCGACACGTATAGACAGATATTCTGATAATGTCGGCTTTACAGATGTGAATGTTGATGGACAACATTATAATGCATCACCGTCTATAGACAATTATCTTCCGTTGAATTCAGCCGGCAAGGCTAGTGATCAGAATAGTGCTGATAATGGCTATACTTTGATGGGCTTTACGTCTACGTCTATAAACAAGGATGGATATCAATATCAAGGTAAGTTTATGCCTTTTGCATATAAATCTTTTTCTGAGTCGAGTACGTCTTCGTCTTCGGCCAAAGCCGTTTTGTTCATGAAGACAAGTGATTTGTTTGGGAACAGTGGTACGTCAGGCATTAAAGGATTTAAGTTTAATGTTATAGATGAATCCGAATTATGGGACAATACTACCGGCATTGATGATATTTCAGACAATACCTTCAAGACCAAGACCGATGACGCATGGTATAGTCTTGATGGAAGGCGTGTAGTCAGTCCGTCAAAGGGATTGTATATACATAACGGTAAGAAAATCGTTATAAGGTAAAAGCAAGGAAAAGAAGATCTTTTGTCAGATACCTTTCCATGTCCGTATAATTAAATATTATGCGGACATGGATTGTTTGTTTATATATAGCTTGGCAAAGTTTATTTTCACATTTTGCTTAACCGTTTTTTCATTTTTTGTTGCCTGTTACTTGAAAAATGATTAAATTTGCCTTAGATATATACCTACTCATTTAATACTCTTAATCATTTCTATGAAATCTGAACTTCATTATAATGATGATATAAAAGTCCGAATAAAAGCCCTTAATCTGCCGGTAAGGATTATATTATGTTTGTTGCCGCTTTTGCTTTTATCTGTTTTTTTCTGTTCTTGCTCACGTCATGACAAGCCGGGTAGCGGACTCGAATTCATGCAGCCGGATATTCCTATCTCTGGTGATACTGCTACGGTGGAGGTTGAGCGTCCTGTGTCTCCTTTTAATGATGTTTATGTCTATGACGCGCGTGAGCTGAAGATTATCACCGGTGATACTTATTCGCTTCATCTGAGCGGTGCAAAATGCTATGTAGATTCCATGCTGTCGCATGTATCCAATTCCACTCTTATGATTAAATACCGCAACCGTGACACTCATTACCGTCGTGTAACGGTAACGGTCACGCTGCCACGGCTGGATGAGCTTGAAGTGAACGGATGCGGCAGGCTGTCCATCCTCGGCAGGCCTGTCATGGGCGATAACTTCTATATGGAGCTGCGGCATGTCGACAATGCTAATCTCAATACTCCTTTGACTGCAACGAACCTTACTATATCGCTTACCTCCGTTCGTTTTTCTTATCTTAATATTAATGCATTGCGGCTGAACCTCAGAACGGTTGACATCGGCTCTTTGGTAATAGACGGTACGGTTAAGAATGCATATTTCAATCTTGATAATCCTATTACCGTTGACCGCTCGAAGCTTAATGTTGAAACTGGCATTGATAATAACATCACGTCAAAGGACCCATTAGGAATGTAGTCAGCCCCCTCCGGGGCTGTGAGATTGGTGGAGTTGGCGTGTATCCCCAGTCTGCGCTCGTTCCTCGCTTAGACTGGGGTTATTGTGAGTCAGCCCCCTCCGGGGCTGTGAGTGGAGTTGGCGTGTATCCCCAGTCTGCGCTCGTTCCTCGCTTAGACTGGGGTTA
>OMUH01000159.1 GCA_900314195.1 uncultured Prevotella sp. | reverse complement strand
AAAGACAATAAAGGCCAGGGAACACAATATTACGGTTATGTGGAACTATTCGATCAAGATGCCAACGACTATGTAAGGGAATTACTTCACAGCAATAAACCTTGTATGGTATCAAAGTTTGGAACAATAGAACTTGACGCATTAGTAACATATTTTATTCATAAAGAACATCACCATTCTTTTCAAGAGTATATTGATTTTATAAAAGGAAAAATCCCCACATTAGGTTGGTTGGATAACGATGCCTTAAATAGTCTTTGCAGTAATGCTGGCTTCTTCCCCAATGATATATCTCTTTTGCAAAAATATTACGATATCAACTACAAGGCATTAAAAGAAATAGATATTCTTGGTAGTTATATACCGAGTGAGAGAATTTTCAAAGAGGAGCTATCGTATGCTAAAAAAGTAAACTTAGATGGATATTATGCTCCCTATTATTATGATAATCCATGGACTATGGAACTTGCTGGTAAGAAAGTACTTGTTGTGCATCCTTTCGCAGAGGATATAGCCTCACAATATAAAAATCACAGAAAAGAAATTTGGCAGGATCCTAATGTTCTGCCAGAGTTTGAGCTTATCACTTATAAGAGCGTCCAGTCTATGCTTGGTATTAAGACTCCATACAAAACCTGGTTTGATGCTCTTGAGAAGATGGAAAATGATATCTCAAAGATAGATTTTGACATAGCACTTATAGGTTGTGGAGCATACGGCATGCCATTGGCAGCCTTTGTGAAGAATATGGGTAAACAAGCTGTTCACCTTGCAGGCTGGACGCAAGTCCTCTTTGGTATCATAGGCACTCGTTGGCAAAACAATCCTCGCGTATCAAAAATGATAAACGAATATTGGATTCATCCTTCACCCCAAAATGTTCCTAAGGATGCTAAGAAAGTAGAAAATGCGTGCTACTGGTAATACCAAATAGAAGTTGATTAATAAATGCCGCACAGTTTAGGAATAAGCATAGTACCCTCGCAGAGTTTCCTGTTGCCCATGAGAACTATGAGAGAATGGAAGGTTGGCAAAGTTTGCAAAATATCATATAGAAAGTTCACACAGATTCCATAGATACCCACAGATGAATCATAGCAGAAAATATCCGTGTCATCAATGGAATCCATGTGAAACGAAGAAGAGATAAACAGAACAGACCAATGTCAGAGCTTCTCAATATAACCGAATACCTCATGCGCGTTGAAGCAAGGACAGGCCTTGGGCGTAGTACCCGGCAGATCACGATGACCAACAATCTTGGCATTGGGAAACATCTTATGAAGGATTGTCAGCAGGTCAGTCAGCCGCTCGGTTTGAGCAGGCGTGCGGGTGTCGCTCGGCAGTCCGTTCTCGTCCAGCCCGCCTTCGTAGCAGATGCCGATGGAGCAATGGTTGTACGGCACGGCATGAGCCCCTACTTCCAACAGCATCCGGTGCTGCGTCATCGTACCATCGCGACGGATATAGAAGTGATACCCGATCTTACGAAACTTACGCGCACGGTGGTCACGGAGCAGTTGCTCCACAGTGTAGTCTTGGTTGCACCTTGTAGCCGAGCAGTGCAGCACTAAATACTTTATGTCGTCGGCAGACATCAAATATGCTTTTCTCATAAAAATAAACTTGAATTAAGTGTTAATGTGAGTGGAGAGCACGAATGCTCAAGACAATGCTCATAGCAAGTAATGATGCACTCGTGCTCAAGGATGAAGATGCTATACAGCTCCGACGCAAGAGCTAACAGTTAGCGCCGTCATGGCAGCGATGATTGCTTGCACAATCGCATTGACGATTTGCATCCATGTAATCTTCGGTTGATTCTTGTTATCCATAATTTAAATTTTTAAAGTGAATATGATTTGTAAAGAGGAGTATTATCCCTTAAAGACCCTCGGAACCGCTACCTGAATCATGAGACGTACCAGAGCCTTCGTTGCCAGGCGTAGCCGGATTGGTCGTGGCTTTTGCCGTCAAGTCGACAGTCGTTGCTCCAGACTTTTCAGCCTTAAGCGTAGCAGCTTGCGCCAAGCGACTGGAGACGGGATTGAACTGAGCACGGTTGAGCAAGTTCTCGAAGTCGGTACCAGGCTTGAATACAATGTTCACCGCCTTGATGTTCGACGCGGAGAAGTTCTCCAACTTGTCGGCTCCATCACTGCTGAGCGAGATCCAGAAGTTGCCGAGTTCACCCATCTGTACCTTCTTACCTTCGAGCAGCATCTCAACCAGGCACTCGCACATGTCAGTGATTACACCACGTACGGTACCACGTGAGAATACTCCGTTGTGAGAGGAAATGTGCTCCACGAACTTGCTGAACGACATCAGCTCTCTCATTTGAGGCTTTGCGTAAGCCTTCAGCGCAGCATCCTTATCCAAAGGATTATGCTGCAAGTAAATTGAATAGTCGATCATACTTTTTAAATAATTAATTAATAATGTTATGACTGTGATCAGTACGATATAAGTCAGAAGTGTTACGACCGGTCAAGTAATCACTAAGACGAATCATCAATAACTGAATCACACTGCAAAGTTACTATGCTGAAGAGGTGAAAGCAAGAAAGAAACCGACCCGCATCTTTCTTTCTAATTTATGCCTAATTATCAATAAGTTATATGGAGATAAAGAAATATCTTTTCAGTAATCATTAATAGCTAATCTTTAATAACTACTTACCAAAACAATGAAGATAGACATTACAGGTAACCCAGGTACGGGAAACACATTTCAGGAGTACCATATACAGCATATTGACAACTTCAACCCAAACGCCACCACGGTTATCAACAATTACAACAGTGAAGTTAAGCAGACAAACAAAGAGCTCGACCATAGAGGCGTTCCAGAAAAGGACACAGAACCCATCAAGGTAGAGATTCTTAAATATGTCAGCAAGCTAAAGCCCTGCTTAGCTGATAAATGGAAAAGCAAATACGACAAGGTGTGGAATAACATTCTCAACCTTCCGTCGGTAACAGAAAAAGTTTTTGAGCCAGGGAAACAACAAGGCACAAACTTCAACCGCAATCTTGTGGCACACATTATATATTATATGGGGCAGGAAGGAGTATTTACTGATTATAATGCTTCCCAATTTGCCGATAAACTCGAAGGCAACAAAGAACATTCCATACGTAGTGCCCTTGGAAAGGCGCCTGACGAGAAAATTCAATCGGAGGTAAAGAGACTGTTGAAGGAAGCTGGCTATTGATAAAAGACTATGGAGTTCGATATTAATGGTAATCCGGGTAACAATAATACCTTCCAAGACAATAACGTTGAAAGAACAGCAAGCTTCAACCCTAATGCCAAGGAAGTACATGTAAATCAATATCTACAGCAACAAAGCCCTGACAACAGACTGATCAGCTGCTTCCGTGAACTTAAGGAAGAAGTGAAGAATGATATCAAGCTTCAGAAAAAGATAGACGACATCAAACGCTATCGTACACGATTGCCACGCACCATAGGACTTCAAGCCAAGTTGCAGGATGGGGGCTTTTCCAAAGATGCTATTGATAAGGCACTTCGGCAGAAACAATATTATGTCAAGAAATCGACAAGATATCAGTATTATGAGGCTGCCCAGCAGATTGACAGCTATCTCTATGCCATCGTCTGTAATAGCTTTGATACCTACGTGATGCCCTTAATAGTAAAGCAAGAACCATTGGGTGTCATTAAGAAAGCTGTATATGAACAGGTCATCATGCCCGTCATTGATAAATTAAATTTCAACGTGAAAGAAGATACGGTACTTCGTTATAACATAGATGACATTTTTGGAATGCTCTATTACCTGACAGGCAACTGCCACATAAATTGGAAAGAATATCATGTATAATCCAGCTTTTGATCCATATAACGGCATCTATCGCATGCTGTATATCATGAAATATCTGGACATGAAAGAAGGTATGGAAGTGGATCGCTTACGTATCTTCGACTATTATCTCCTCTTTCCCTACAAGATATATAAAATACACTTGAAAAAGACTGAAGGAGCTTTCAAGGACTTGCGTAAAAAAGTTAAAAGTACGCGTAATCCTTATAATGTATCCCCCAACGACCGCAGGTTCTTTGAGCGTCTCCGACCTTATCAGATGATAGCTCTCAGCCATATTGCCAGCTATGGGATTATCAGTACAAGCTTATTACTTCAGCAAAAAGTAAAAGTAATCGATGCTGACAAAATGCAGATGGTGATGGCTAAGCTTCAAGTATTACCAGCCTTAGAACGGAACGTGTTGGCATGGTTGACTTATTGTTTCCGTGACACGCCCCTAAAGGGTGAGTATGGCTTGAAGTACCGTACGGAATTAATGGAACACAAATACGATGGCTGTTAGTATTTTTGTGAACCGTCTCTATGTCCTTACTGAGGAGGGTAAGGTCGCATACGATGAGCACTTCCATCACGGTGTGAATATCATCCGTGGCGAGAACAGCAGCGGAAAGTCCACCATCACGCATCTGCTGTTCTACGGTCTTGGTGGAGACTATAATCACTTTGTCGCAGAAGCACGCCATTGCTCGCGTGTTATGATAGAGGTTGGTTTGAGTGATGCCACTCTCACACTTGCCCGTCGAATATGCAAGGACGAAACAGGAAGGGTACTGTCACAACAGCCCATGACCATCTACTGGGGCACACTTGATGAGGCTCTGACAGACAAGTGCCATTCTGAGACTCATGGCTATCAGTCTACTGCAAACAAACGCAGTTTTTCTGAGGTACTGTTTCAGATTTTAGGTATACCTATTGTACAAAGTGACAATAACATCACCATGCATCAGGTGCTTCGTCTGCTTTATATCGACCAGGAGTCTCCGACAAGCTCATTGTTTCTATATGAGCCCTATGACGAAAAGACCACCCGTGAGACGGTAGCTGACTTGTTGTTGGGCGTGTTCGATGCCAAGCTCTATGATGCAAAGAGAAAGCAAAAAGATTTAGAAGACAGACTCTCTGAAGTGAAGTCCGATTTACGTGTATTTGGCCGCATTCTCAATCAGCAGCAGCGTTCACCGGAATATATACAAGGTGAGATTGATAAAAAGGATAAAGAGATTGATGAGCTTGACTCACAGATAGAGAAGTTAAGACGTGGGGAGAAATTAGAAAAAACGCCAGTGTCGTTGACTGAGCAAATGAAACAGGAGGTCATTTTTTTAGAAAGGACATCGAAAGATGTTGATGAAAATATTGTGAGCCTCGATTACGACATTCAAGACACGCAATTGTTTATTGATGAAATTATCCGAAAGCAGACAGCATTAAGACATTCGGTAAGCACCCGGCAAATATTGGGCACACTAAAGTTGGAGTACTGCCCGGAGTGCCTTTCACCCCTGCCTCAGGATAAACCTGAAGGCGTATGCCATCTGTGCCATCAAAAGGTGGAAAACCAAGATGGCATTACACAAGCCAAGAGACTCGTACAAGAATTGGAATTCCAAAAAGATGAGTCTGAGAATATTCTCACCGACGATATGGCTAAACTGATGCAAGCTAAAGCTAAGAAGAAAAGCCTCAAAGCTAAGCTGAGAGATGTCCGCAAGCAACTTGATGTGCAACTTGGTAAGGGCAACAGCAGCATCGCAGAGAAAATTGAGGATTTGAATTTCAGAAAGGGCGAAATTAAAGGCGAGCTCTTGCAATATTACACAATGCTCGAGAACGCAGAGAAATATGCCCAATATTTGGAAAGTAAGAAACGTCTGGAATCAGAGATTGAGATCACAAAGAAGACCATCAAAGAGCGAATGGAAAACCAGGAGGCACGGCGTGGTGAAGTGATGAAAAAGATACAGGAGCATGGCGTTTATTTCCTGCAACACGACGAAGATCGCCAGCGGAATTTCATTGGCGCACGGCCATCCGATTTTACTATTGATTTCTCTAACAACATTTTCTTCCTTCGAGACAGAAACTATAAATATAGCGCATCATCTACTTTCTTCTTAAAGCTGGTAGCCCGGTTCTCTATATTCTTTGCCTCATTGGACATCGCTACCATGCGCTATCCCCGTTTCATCTTCGCAGACAACATGGAAGACAAAGGAATAGAGGTGGAAAGAGCACAGAAGTTCCAGAAGACGCTTATCGACAGTCTCAAAGATTACGACAGCGACAATTACCAGGTCATCTATACCACATCGTATATCACCGACGAACTTGATCACAGCAACTATGTCGTTGGTGAGCATTACAACATGCAGCATAAGAGCCTTAAGAATGTCGACTTATAATGAACTTATGTTCATAGCCCTAAGAAGATAGATTCTTAGGCCTAAGAACATAGGTGAGTAGAGTCGGGAACATAGGTTCGGGAATATATCATCAATCGAATCATGCCCGTTGATTTCATTAGAATGACAAGAGCCGATTTCCTAAGCAAAAACTATCTAAGCAAGTTTATGCCTTTGGAATATGCTTTAGGCAGTTTGAAAAACAATTATCTGTGGCTCGCAAATCCAACCCGATGGGAAGACCCTTTTGAAAAAAGATTTGTAACGGCAAAATACATAGATGAAACTGGAAAAGAAAAGAACTTTAGTTGGTTGGTAAGAGTCTTCTGCATTTGCTTTACTCAAACTCCCCGAAGCGAGGCTTACTGGAGTGTGTATTCAAGAAAAGAAATAGGCATCCAACTGAGGAACAACCGCAGTGAACTTTTGAAGGAGCTTGACGAATTTAGCAAAGACTATGAAAACTTCAAGGTTTATATTGGCAAGGTTGAATACATGAAGGCAACAGACATCAAGAAGCCTTTATCTCAAATTCCGATTGTCGATAAGCCTAAAAAATATGAATAGTTCTGATTTTAAGGCTCGCCTTTTATTGTTAAAGCGAAAAGACTTCGAGTACGAGAATGAGATACGCGTCATAGTCGTTAAGCAAAAGGAAACACAAGAGAGGGGCATCAGATTACCTATAAAAGATATATATCAGCTGATAAACCAAATCACTATAGATCCATCTGCAGGTAATTACACAACAGAAGCTCTGAAGTATTACTTAACAGGAGAATTAGGCTTCACGCCTATTGGCAGGTCTATGGGGCAATTCCATAGAGTTGTCAGATCTAATCTTTACATGGAAAATCAGTCGAATGTGAAAATAACATTATAGTTATCAATAATTGACAGTTAAAACCATTATGTGTAAAGATTAAATATTATCTCTCAAAAGTTAAGCAATCCTGAGCACTAAAAGGAAGAAAAACAATTTAATATGACCACAGATATAAAATTCAGCTGACGGTACCAGCTTACAAGGCGCAGTTCTTGGCGGAGTGTATCGACAGCATATTGGCGCAGACGTATAAGAACTTTGAGTTGATTATCGTCAACGATGCGTCGCCACAGGACTTAGACAGTATCGTTAGCAAGTACGACGATCCACGCATCAGATATTATAAGAACAAGGTCGGCTTTGGCGCTGAGCACGTAGTCGGCAACTGGAGCAAATGCCTCGAATATGCCACAGGCGACTACTAATATTTAAGATTATGAAAGTGATAAAAAAAATAAGGAGCTATAGTTGGTGTTTCAGGAATCTCTTATCATCAATATATTTCAATTTCCACTATCTACCATTTTCTCAGGCTTTGAAGTTACCGATATTGCTCTATAAGCCTAAATTCAGAGCGCTGAAAGGCTCTATCGAAATTGTGGGGGTGGTGAAGTTCGGAATGATACAATTAGGTTGTAATACTGTAAGTATTTACCCAAACAGCGGTATTATGCTTGAGCTTCGAGGTAAAATAATCTTCAAAGGCAGATGTTCCATAGGAAATAATTCATATATTAGCACACGTGAACAATCTGAGATAGTTTTTGGAGATGATTTTATCAGTTCTACTACCCTCAGACTTGTTTGCTATGATAGGATCGAGTTTGGAAATAGAGTCCTTGTTGGATGGGATTGTATGTTTACAGACACAGACTTCCATAAAATCACAAGAGAAGATGGTACAGAGTCAAAGGGGTATGGACCAATCACTATTGGAGACGATACGTGGATAGCTAATGGGTGCCGATTTTTGAAGAATACAACTTTGCCAAACAAAATTATTGTAGCAGCTTGCTCTGTAGTTAGCGGGAACATTAACGCTCCTGAAAAATCAATTATTGGTTCTAAGCCTCATGTATCAGTCCTTGCCAATGGAAGATGGTTAAATAGGATTGATGATCAAATTACATATTGTCATTAGAAATATATAGATTGACGATGTCAAAGAGAGGTGATTCTGATTAAACGTACGAAATTTGAATAGAGAAGTAAGCGTCCAAAAATGACGTATTGCTTAAAGCCTTAAAATCTGTTACTTTTGT
>OMUH01000160.1 GCA_900314195.1 uncultured Prevotella sp. | reverse complement strand
TACATCCTCCGCACTGCCGATGGCAAGGTCATCAAGGTAGCAAGGAAATAAAAGACCTCAATAAATAAAGGGATATAATACCTCGATAAATATAAAGAATTTTATTGGTGTCCGCTAAAACCAGAACAGTGTGACCAAAATTAAGGCTGAATTCCTCGCTTGGAATCCAGCCTTTTTGTGTTACTTTTGTATTTGCAAAAAAAAAGTAACTATACACATGGAAGTAAAATCAGCTGATTTTACTTCCATGCGCAAATGCCTGGCAATTATCAGGCATTGTGAGAAACCGTGCAAATGCAGGTTTCAATGGGCCGCGGACACGGCTAAACGCCGTGGATACAGGCCTTCTGAGGTGGTGTGAAAACTCTAGTATTCAGCTATTGTTTCTGACGCCGTTAGTGTAGGCAACGATTCCGACAACAATGAGCAGCAAACCTGCAAACAGCAGATAGTTTGTGCTTACGTTGAACAAAAACGACGCTGCAAGGCTCAGCACGCCGATAACGGTAATAATGATACCCGTTTCCGGTGGCAGCGTTTTAATATATTTGCCGGTGTTGCGGCATGATGTGCGCAGATGCTTTTTAGAGTCTGAAATTATGTTCTGCATGTTCTTTAAAATATTTTATATGTAAAAGATGCTGAAAATCATGACAAAAATACAAAAAAGAATTTGTTGTTATGAATAAAAAGTAGTAATTTTGCAATCGATTTTGGCTGAAAGGCAGTCAGGCTGTCTTAGAAGCCTTAAACAATATCAATAATTTATTTAATTTCAAACAAATGAATCAATACGAAACCGTTTTCATTTTGACTCCCGTTTTGTCTGATGAACAGATGAAGGAAACGGTCGCTAAGTTCAAGAAGCTCCTTACCGACAATGGTGCTGAGATTCTTAATGAGGAGACCTGGGGACTGAAAAAGTTGGCTTACCAGATTGACAAGAAGACATCCGGCTTCTACAATCTCATTGAGTTCAAGGCAGAGCCTTCAGTTATCAACACTCTTGAGACAGGTTACCGTCGTGACGAGAAGGTAATCCGTTACATGACCGTAAAGCTCGACAAGTATGCAGCTGCATACGCTGAGAAGCGCAGACACAAATTAGTTAATAAGGAGGCTTAATCATGGCAGATAAGAAATCAGAGATTCGCTATTTGACCGCACCGTCAATAGACACCAAGAAAAAGAAATATTGTCGTTTCAAGAAGAGCGGTATCAAGTATATAGATTACAAAGATCCTGAGTTCCTTAAGAAATTCCTTAATGAGCAGGGAAAGATTCTGCCGCGCCGTATCACCGGAACATCGCTGAAATATCAGCGTCGTGTGGCTCAGGCTATCAAGCGTGCACGCCAGATTGCACTGCTCCCTTATGTAACCGATTTAATGAAGTAATATAGGAGGGAACGAGAATGGATATTATACTGAAAGAAGATATTATCGGACTTGGCTACAAGAACGAGATAGTAAAGGTAAAGAATGGTTATGGCCGTAACTACCTTATCCCGACAGGAAAGGGTGTTATTGCATCAGAGTCAGCAAGAAAGCAGCTTGCAGAAGACCTTAAGCAGAAGGCCAGCAAGATAGCAGCAGAGAAGGCTGCCGCACAGAGCAAGGCTGATTCTCTCAAGGATGTAGTCGTGACCATTTCTGCAAAAGTTTCTGCAACAGGTGTTACCTACGGTTCTGTAAACACAGCAACAGTAGCAGAGGAGCTCAAGAAGAAGGGCTTCGATGTAGACCGCAAGATTATCACCATGCACGACATCAAGAAGGTTGGCAACTTTGAGGCTACCATCCATTTCTATAAAGATGTAGAGGTTAAGCTTCCTGTAGAAGTAATAGCAGAAAACGCACCTAAGGCAGAGCCTGCCGCAGAGGCAACAGAGACTCCGGCAGAGGGCGCTGAGGCAGCAGAGACAACAGAAGAAGCAAAGGCTGAATAATTTTGTTGCACTGTAAAGCAAATTTACATAAAATCCCGATTGCCACATAATTGGCATCGGGATTTTTTTGTATCTTTGTCAAAACTTAATTTAAATAACTTTTAAACAATAATCTAAAACAGATAAATAATGAAAGCATACGTATTTCCGGGCCAGGGCTCGCAGTTTGTAGGAATGGGTAAGGACCTTTATGAGACAAATGCAACAGCAAAGAAAATGTTTGATGATGCTGACAGCATTTTGGGCTTTAAAATAACAGAAATCATGTTCGGCGGCACAGATGAGCAGCTCCGTGAGACAAAGGTGACCCAGCCATCAGTGTTCCTTCACAGTGTGATTTCAGCCTTTTGCCATGACGGCGAGTTCAAGCCAGCCATGACAGCCGGCCATTCACTTGGTGAGTTCTCAGCACTTGTTGCAGCCGGTGCCCTTTCTTTTGAAAGCGGCTTGAAGCTTGTTGCAGCCCGTGCCAATGCAATGCAGAAATGCTGCGACGCCAATCCCGGAACGATGGCAGCTATTATAGCACTTCCTGATGAGAAAATAGAGGAGATTTGCAAGCAGGTGTCTACTGACGGCAGTATTGTCGTTCCGGCAAACTATAACTGTCCAGGACAGCTCGTCATATCAGGAAACACCGATGCCATTCAGAGAGCTTGTGAGGCATTGAAGGCAGCCGGCGCCAAGCGTGCCCTCCCGCTGAAGGTAGGCGGTGCTTTCCACTCACCGCTGATGCAGCAGGCTAAGGAAGAACTCAGTGAGGCTATTGAGAAGACAACCTTCTCTGTTCCTTCATGTCCTGTTTATCAGAATGTTGACGGAAAGCCTCACACCAATCCAGATGAGATAAAGGCAAACCTGATAGCTCAGCTCACCAGCAGCGTTAGATGGACGGCATCTGTTAAAAACATGATTGCTGACGGCGCTGATGAATTCATTGAGTGCGGACCGGGCAAGGCTCTCAGAGGAATGATTGGCCGTATTGACAGGAATGTCAATGCCCACGGGCTTGATGACTGATTCTGTGCTTACGGAACATAATTAGATGACAAAAAAGATAACTATCTATCAGGTGTTGCCGCGCTTGTTCTGCAACCGCAACAGCACCCGGAAACATGACGGAACAATAGAGGAGAACGGCTGTGGCAAATTCTCAGCTTTCTCCCCTTCTGTTCTCCACCGTATACATACGCTTGGGTTCACCCATATCTGGTATACCGGCATCATTCGTCATGCCACAAAAACTGACTACAGCCGGTACGGAATACCCGTGCAGAATGCTGATGTAGTGAAAGGGCGTGCCGGCTCGCCGTATTCCATTACTGATTATTATGATGTAGACCCCGACCTGGCCGACGATGTCAGCAACCGTATGGCAGAATGGCGCGAGCTCGTTGACCGCACGCACAAGGAAGGAATGAAGGTTATTATAGACTTTGTTCCTAATCATGTGGCGCGTCAGTATCACAGTCTTTACAGAAACCAGGGAATACGTGATCTTGGTGCCGATGACAACACCGACATGAATTTCTCGCCGTCAAATAATTTTTATTACTGCTGGGGTCAGCCGCTTGACCTTACCGACGTGCTTGGCAGGCAGTCATCTTATGTGGAGACGCCGGCAAAGGCTACAGGCAATGACAAGTTCTCCAACAGGCCTTGCCGCAATGACTGGTATGAGACGGTCAAGCTTAACTACGGTGTTGATTATTGCTGTCCTTCAGGTCATGAGACGCATTTCTCGCCTATGCCTGACACATGGATAAAGATGACAGACATTCTTCTCTATTGGGCATCGCAGAAGGTAGACGGGTTCAGGTGTGACATGGCGGAGATGGTTCCGCCGGAGTTCTGGGCTTATGCCATCGGCGCTGTAAAGAAGAATTATCCGAACATAATTTTCATCGGTGAGGTTTATGACTTCAGCAAATATCGTGGTTACATAAAATCAGGATTTGACTATCTTTATGACAAGGTTGGCATGTATGACTGTCTCCGCAGGGTGATACGCCATGAGTCGCCGGCCTCTTCGATAACCGGACAGTGGCAGGCCGTTGACGACATACGCGGCCACATGCTTTATTTCCTTGAAAACCACGATGAGCAGCGAATAGCCAGCGATTTTTTCGCGGGTGATCCTTTCAAGGCTGTGCCGGCCGTAGCCATCGAGCTTCTGTTCTCGCAAAATCCTTTTATGCTTTACAGCGGCCAGGAGTTTGGCGAACGCGGCATGGACTCGGAGGGGTTCAGCGGTCGTGACGGCCGTACGACAATCTTCGATTACTGGTCGCCGGACACGCTTAGCCGTGCTTATGCCGATCGTGCGCTAATGTCAAACAGCGAACGCCTGCTTGCCATGACCTATCAGCGCTTGCTGAGGATAGCGCAAACAGAGCCGGCCGTTACCAATGGCGCCACTTTCGACCTCATGTATGTCAATCCGGCTTCTGATGATTTCAATCCCGACAGGCAATTTGCATTCCTGCGCAAGCATGAAAGCCAGGTGCTGCTTGTAGTAGCCAATTTCAGCGATGTGAAGGCCCGTGTGAAAGTTGTCATTCCCGAACATGCCTTTGAGTTTCTGCAGCTCAAGGAGAAAAAGGTGCTCATGACAGATCTTCTGACAGGCGACATGCGCGTTACTGAGCTGCACAGAAACGGAACTGTTGAAATGACTGTTGACGCCAACGCAGTAAGAATATATAAGTTTAATATGGATATAAACGACAACGGCTTTGTTATCAATGAGCATCATAAGGATGAGTTCCCGCCTGCCCACACAGCCGAGCACTTGCTCAATCAGCTAATGATCAGAATGTTCGGATGTGAGCGCAGCAGCAATGCCCATATAGAACGCAAGAAAAGCAAGATGAGCTACACGCTTGCCCACAAGCCGTCAAGGCAGGAGGAAAAGGAAATAGAGCGTGAGATGAACCGTCTGATAGATGATGACCTGCCCGTGACTTATGAGCTCGTCGACCGCAACCATATTCCGGCCGACATACCTCTTGACCGCATACCGTCTGATGCCGGCGAGACCATCCGGCTTGTCAGAATAGGCGATTATGATGTTTGTCCGTGTGTAGGCAAGCACGTGCGCTCTACCGGCCAGATAGGTAAGTTTGTCATGCTTGGCACCAACTGGGATGAGATGTCGCATACCTTCAGGATTCGCTTTAAGGTAATACCTTGAGCAGTGCTGCATGTAAAAAATAATGTTTATATAAAATGATGTTTTCTTTGTCAAAAGGAGAACATCATTTTTTTTTCTTGTGTTTTTTTACTTTATTTGCAACTGATTTTCTTACGATATGAACAGAAATATCATTCTTACCATAACAGGAAGTGACGGGACCGGTGGTTCCGGCTTACAGGCAGACATAGGCACAATCTCGTCGCTCGGCGGGTATGCCGTGTCGGTGGTGACAACGATAACGGTTCAGAACACCATAGGCATCCAGCAGTTCTTTGACATACCGGCAAACATTGTCAGAAGCCAGATAGACGCCATAATAAATGATGTGCAGCCTGCTATTATAAAAATAGGAATGGTAAGGTCTGTCTCTGTCATAGACGTCATTGCCGGCGCGCTGCAGAAATACCGTCCGCAGCATGTCGTATTCGATCCTGTGGTTCTTTCGAGCCGCAAAGAGCTGTTAATGCCGGAGCGGGTGATAGAGCATGCCTGCAAGGTGCTGGCACCCATTAGCGATGTGGTGGTGGTCAGGGGAGGCGACAGACATATCATTAACGATATAGGCAGTGCAAAATGCTATGTTCTTGACGAAAACGCCATGCACGGCTTTGCCGGCAGCTTTGCCTCGGCAGTAGCTTTTTTCCTTTCGCAGCATGACGATGTTGACAAGGCTTTGGAAAAGGCCGAGACATACATACACGACAAGGTGGAGAGCCACAAGGAGATAACCGGCCGGGGCAATTTGCTTTACAAGGAGTTTCTCGGCCTGGTCAGCAGTCACTGTGCAGAGCGGTCGGATGTGGCCTATTATGCAGACTGTCTGAATGTGAGCGGACGTTATCTTGCTCAGATTTGCAAGAAAAACGACGGCAAGACGCCAAAGGCCATCATAGACAGCGTGCTGCTCAGGCATCTGACGGATGAGCTGAGCTCTACCAGCAAGACCGTGCAGGAGATAGCTTTTGGCAACGGCTTCTCGTCGCAGGCACATATGACAAAGTTCTTTAAAAAGAAAACCGGGGTTACTCCGACACAATACCGTGATGACTTCGGGCACACGGAATAATGTATGTAAATCAGGCAAACATAAAATAATTATTAAAGATAAAAAACACACAGAAAAAATGGAAGAAAACAGACAAGAACTGAACCGCAATCTTGCGCAGATGCTGAAAGGCGGAGTGATTATGGATGTGACAACCCCTGAACAGGCAAAAATAGCAGAGGATGCTGGTGCATGTGCCGTAATGGCTCTTGAGCGCATTCCGGCCGACATACGTGCTGCCGGCGGTGTAGCGAGAATGAGCGATCCGAAGATGATAAAGGGCATACAGAAGGCCGTTTCAATACCGGTAATGGCAAAGTGCCGTATCGGGCATATTGCAGAGGCGCAGATACTTCAGGCTATTGATATTGATTACATAGATGAGAGCGAGGTTCTTTCGCCGGCTGACAATGTATATCACATAGACAAGACGAAATTCAAGGTTCCGTTCGTCTGTGGCGCTCGTAATCTTGGCGAAGCTCTCCGCCGCATAGCAGAAGGTGCAACGATGATACGCACCAAGGGTGAGCCGGGAACGGGCGATGTGGTACAGGCAGTGCAGCACATGCGTGCCATGCAGACAGAGATATCGCGGCTGGCATCGCTCAGCGAGGATGAGATTTATGAGGCAGCAAAGCAGCTTCAGGCACCGTATGATCTTGTTAAATATGTTCATGACAACAAGAAACTGCCGGTTGTCAATTTCGCTGCCGGCGGCGTGGCAACCCCTGCCGATGCGGCGCTGATGATGGAGCTTGGCGCAGAAGGAGTGTTCGTGGGCAGCGGCATTTTCAAAAGCGGTAATCCGGCAAAGCGTGCCGCAGCTATTGTGCAGGCTGTAACGAATTACAAAGATCCGGTGAAGCTTGCCGAGCTTAGTGAAGACCTTGGCCCGGCCATGGTCGGCATTAATGAAGATGAGATAAAGACACTTATGGCAGAACGCGGCAAATAATGAAGATTGGAGTATTGGCGCTGCAAGGCGCGTTTATAGAACATGAGCGCATGCTTCAGAGGCTCGGGGCCGATGTCTTTGAAATAAGGCAGCCGGACGATATATGCAGTATGGACGGGCTTGTCCTGCCAGGCGGCGAGAGCACGACACAGCTGAAGCTGCTGACAGACCTTGACATGCTGCTAAGCGTAAGAAAGCTCATAGCCGGCGGACTGCCGGTGTTCGGCACATGCGCGGGACTAATTCTGCTGGCGAAAAAGGTTGAAGGCGAGAATTTTGACAGAATATCGACAATGAACATTACTGTCAGAAGAAATGCCTACGGCCGCCAGACTGGCAGTTTCTTCACAGAAGATACATTTGCCGGAATAGACGGCAAGATACCCATGACCTTCATCAGAGCGCCTTATATAGAGCAGGCTGGTGAGGGAGCAGAAGTTCTTGCTACAGTAGGAGGACATATAGTTGCATCGCGTCAGGCCAATCAGCTTGTAACGGCTTTTCATCCTGAGCTGAATGCTGACACACGTGTGCATGCTTATTTCCTTGATATGGTTAAAAACGCATAAAAGCTTATAAGACAAGAATATCCGCAACTTTGCAAACAGAAAGTATTCTGACCGGGCCATCAGGTATTAAATCCAGTCAGAACACTTTCTACGTTTGGATGATTGTGGGTATTCTTTATTTTTATTTTAGAGGAAGCAAGCAAATAATCATCATTTTATTTTTTTGTTTGTCAAAATGTTTGTATCTTTGCACCGCATTTTTGAAAAGGGTAGTTTCCAGAGTGGACAAATGGGGCAGACTGTAAATCTGCTGCTTCGGCTTCGGTGGTTCGAATCCATCACTACCCACAGCATTAAATCAAGTCTCGTTCATCATTGGTGAGTGAGATTTTTTTGTTTTAATACGTTACTGTTGTCGTAAATGTCAGATTCTCAATATAATGGCAGTTGGCTGTGCATACGTCTCTATACGGTAAAAACATACGAGATAAAGTCGTTTATCGAAGAGGGCGGAATAAAGGTTTTTCTTCCGGAGGAGTACAGGGTGAAAGAAGATGCCGATGGTCATCGTACGCGCTCACTTGTTCCCGTTGTCAGAAACCTGTTGTTTGTTTATGTTGACAACAACTTTGACATCATACGTGGGAAAGTGGGCGACAGCCGTTATCGCATTGCATTCATAACGCCGTCGCCGGCAGTGCGTACACCTGCCAGAATAAGCGACGCTGAGATGCAGGAGTTCATTCAGATGTGCAATCCCGATATAGAAGACAAACTGTTCGTGACACATGATGAGGTGAAGCTGAAAGCCGGTGACATGGTGATTGTGGACCGCGGACCGCTGAAGGGCATAACAGGACGGCTGATACGAAAGGCAAAGAAATATTATCTTCTGAAGGAAGCGGGGCCCATGGCCGTTTTGCTTAAAGTGACAAAATGGACATGCAGGAAAATGGAAGAGTAGCAATTTTTTATTTTAATATATTTCCCGGAAGGCTGAACAGAATAATCTTTCCGGTATTTAAAAATTAAGTGGATTATGATTATTGATTTCGAAAAGATAGCCGAACAGCATCTTGAAGGGTTCAAGGGCGGAAAGGGAAAACTTGATACCCGCAACTTTGCTGATGATAAAGTAAAGATAATGTACTCAACCCTAAGGCCGGGTGCGTCGTCGGGGCTGCACACTCATCAGGGCAACTGCGAGATTGTTTACGTTGTAAGCGGCACGGCTACATTCCACTATGACGGGACAGTGGAAACAGTGCGCAGCGGACAGGTGCATTACTGTCCGGAAGGTCATTCGCATTACATGGAGAATAATACCGATCACGATTTGCTTTACCTTGCTATAGTTCCGGAACACCATCAGTAATTTTTCCGGTCTGGCAGTTGTGCGCATGTAATACCTTTTTCGAAAAACACTTTTTCGAAAATTATGTGCATACTGTTCGGTATTAACAAAAATAATCTATATCTTTGCATAACTTCAAGCGTGTGTTCTTCTGCGTTTGTTTTTTCATTATGGCTCATTATTACAATGAAAAGGCGCAATTAACTTGTGCAATTAAATGGTGCAGTGAAATAGTGCAGTTAAATGATGCAATGTTGCGGTGGAAAAACAAATCTTATTCAGATTCAGACAAAACGCAGCATGACATTACGTAATGAAGAAATCGATGCCAATATGTAATGATAATAGTAACGAGAAATACTCATGACTACGGTCCGTATGACGAAGCGCTTGTGGCACGGTTCGTAGAAGAAGGAAAGCTGTTGCTGCATGACAAAGCCCGCGACGCGGTTACCGGAGAGGAAGCTACTATAGAAGATTTCCTTAACCTGCACGGACTGCATCCTCAGATAAAAAGCAACGGCTCTCTGTTGCGGCAGATTGCATATATCGGGGAGAATTTCATCTTTCCACACCGTGATATTGTCAGCAGCGACCTTCATAACGACCGGCGGCTGCTTATACTTGCCATTGTAGGTCTGTCACTGTCGGTGCTGATGATGCTGCCGATAGGCGGATTGTTCGTGTTCTATGGCATATCGCTTTACTTTGCCACTATTTGGGGAATGTTCTTTTACGCATTCTTCAGAACGAGGCAGGTGAAGCTGAAAACGACAGTTTTTCTTTTTTTCCTGACACAGTTGGGTGTGTTCATAATCTTCTCAGGATTGAACAGGCTGAACTTTTTCTATTTGTTCACGCATTTTAATTTCCCGTTAAGCATTGTCGGCTATGTGTTCGGTGTGGGTATAACGGAGGAGTTTACAAAAATGCTTCCTCTGCTTTATCTTGAGAAGCGTTCCCGTGAGCCGATACTGGCACAGACACTTGTCTATTACGGCTTGATGGCCGGAATTGCGTTCGGAGTATTTGAAGGTGTTGAATATCAGACGACGGTCAACATAAATGCTGATTACACCTCGGCATTTCTTCTGAACATAGCGAGACTGACATCGCTGCCGTTCATGCATGCTGTGTGGGCGGGCATTGCGGGCTATTTTGTGGCTATGGCAAACCTGTATCCGCGCTACCGGCACGGGCTGTATGCTCTTGCGCTTGTCATTCCGGCCACCCTTCACGGGCTCTATGACTCTTTCGTAAATGTTAATTATCTGGTATCATTGCTGATAGCTTTCGTAAGCGTTATTCTCCTTATGACATACCTTAGAAAGACGTCATCATTAAGAGAAAAACTTAGAAGATGAACTTCAGAAATATTATATTTGATGCAGGGTCGGTGCTTGTCAACTGGAACCGTTACTATCTGTATACTGTTGTTTTTGGCGGTGATGCGGAACGTGCCGCACACTTTTGTAAAAATGTGGTGACAGATGAATGGAACGACGTCACGGATTCCGGCCGGCCGCTTGGTGAGTGTCTTCAGCAGCTGTATTTGCAGCATCCTGATGCTCACACATATATATCGGCATATTGGAACTGCTATAAGGACATGGACGGGGGTGAGGTGCCCGGCATGTATGACCTTCTTTTAAAGCTGAAAGGAAAAGGACTTCATCTTTTTTGTCTGACAAACTGGTCGGCAGAGACCTTTCCAATAGTAAAGGAGGTTAACCACAGATTGTTTTCATTCTTTGAGGGAATAGTGGTTTCAGGCGAGGAAAAAATAATGAAGCCCGATGCGGGCATATATGAGCTGATTCTTAAGAGATACGGTCTGGACAGGGAAGAGTCGCTGTTCGTTGACGACAGACAGAAGAATGTTGACGGCGCTCTTGCCGTAGGGCTGCCGGCAGAGAGATTTATTGACGCGGAAAATCTGAAAGGCAGGCTTGAGGCATTAAATGTTTTATAGCTTGATGATTGCTCTTAAATAGATTTGAAAAAAGCGTTTTGATTTTTAGCAAATAATTAGTTGAAATATAATCATTATAAAAAAGATGAGCAAACGTAATATACTCATAACCGGCGGTGCCGGTTTTATAGGCAGCCATGTAGTAAGGCTGTTTGTGAATAAATATCCACAATATAACATTGTTAACCTTGACAAGCTGACTTATGCAGGCAACCTTGCCAATCTTAAGGATATTGAGGACAGAGAAAATTATTTTTTCGAGAAGGCTGATATATGTGATTTCAACAAGGTGCTTGAAATACTTAAGAAATATGAGATTAACGGAATCATTCATCTTGCGGCAGAGAGCCATGTGGATCGTTCAATAAAAGATCCGTTCACATTCGCTCAGACGAATGTCATGGGTACGCTGTCAATGCTGCAGGCTGCAAAGATATATTGGGAGTCGACACCTGAAAAATATACAGGCAAACTTTTTTATCATATATCTACTGATGAGGTGTACGGCTCTCTGGCACTGACAAATCCGGAGGGTATAGAGTCGCCGTTCACGACAAAGGCTTCTTCAGATCACCACCATGCCTACGGAACGGAGTTCTTCAAGGAAACAAACAAATATCAGCCTCACAGTCCTTATTCGGCTTCAAAGGCCAGCTCTGATCATTTTGTCAGGGCATTTCATGACACTTACGGCATGCCGACTATAGTGACGAACTGCTCCAACAACTATGGTCCTTATCAGTTTCCGGAAAAGCTGATACCTTTATTTATAAACAACATACGGCACCGCAAGCCGCTGCCGGTGTACGGAAAGGGCGAGAACGTGCGTGACTGGCTGTTCGTAGAAGATCATGCACGGGCCATAGATCTTATCTTCCATAAGGGCAGACCGGCTGAGACTTATAACATCGGCGGATTCAATGAGTGGAAGAATATAGATATTGTAAGATTGCTGGTCAAGACCGTTGACAGACTGCTCGGACGAAAGGAAAATGAAGATGCTAATCTTATCACGTTTATTACCGACAGGCCGGGACATGACATGCGCTATGCCATAGATTCGCGGAAATTGCAGCGTGAGCTGGGATGGGAACCGTCTCTTCAGTTTGAGGAAGGAATAGAGAAAACCGTAAGGTGGTATCTTGATAACCAGGCGTGGATGGACAATGTCACCTCAGGGGATTATCAGAAATATTATGAAGAAATGTATAAAAACAGATAAAAAAAAGTGGGAAATAATCATATTGTCATAATGGCCGGTGGCATAGGCAGCCGTTTCTGGCCGATGAGCACACCGCAGTATCCCAAGCAGTTTATTGACGTGATGGGCTTAGGGCGTTCTCTTATACAAATGACGGTAGACAGGTTTAGCCCGTTGGCGCCGATGTCTAATTTCTGGGTGGTTACAAGCCGTAATTATGTTGATATTGTGAAGGAGCAGCTGCCGGATATTCCTGTTGAGAATATTCTTGCTGAGCCGGAACCACGCAATACGGCACCGTGCATTGCTTATGCATGCTGGAAAATAAAGAAAAAGCATCCGGATGCAAACATTGTGGTAACTCCGTCTGACGCACTTGTCATAAATACTACGGAATATCAGCGCATCATCTCGAAGGCCCTTGACTTTACCAAGTCTTCTGACTCGATAGTGACGATAGGCATAAAGCCTACACGTCCGGAAACAGGTTATGGATATATTCATGTAGAAAATAATTCTGATGACAATGACATTAAGAAAGTGTCGGAGTTTAAAGAAAAACCTGATTTGGTGACGGCCGAGCAGTATCTTGCTGCCGGCGGTTATTATTGGAATGCCGGCATATTCGTGTGGAATGTAGGTACAATCACTGAAGCTATAAAAACATTCACACCTGACTTGGCTGAGAAAATGGAGGTAATCAGCAAGAGCATGTATACGGATGATGAGAATGCGGTATTGCAGCGTGTTTTCCCTACATGCGAGAAAATCAGCATTGACTATGCCGTAATGGAGAAATCAGATGCCATCTATTGCCTGCCGGCTGATTTCGGATGGAGCGATCTGGGCTCGTGGGGCTCTCTGAGGACATTGTTGCCGCAGGACAACGGAAATGCCCAGGTCGGTGAGAACATTCAGCTTTATAATTGCCGGAATTCAATTGTTCATGCCTCTGACGCCAAGCAGGTTGTCGTGGAAGGACTTGACGGATACATTGTTGCCTTAAGGGATAACAGGCTTCTCGTTTGCTCTCTTAAGAACGAACAGCGCATTAAGGAATTCTCACAAAAGAAACAGTAGTTATCACACATTTATTAACTGAAAAAATGAAACTGAACCGTTATATTCTGAAACTGGCACTTCCGTCAATTATCAGCAATATAACGGTTCCTTTGCTTGGTATTGTAGATCTTGCCATTGTCGGACACATGGGCGACAGCAAGTTTATTGGCGCAGTCAGTGTGGGGGCAATGATATTCAATATCGTCTATTGGCTGATGGGCTTCCTGCGTATGGGAACGAGCGGCCTGACGGCGCAGACGTATGGGAAAGGTGATTCTGGCGGTATGTCACGGCTCCTTGGAATGTCGCTGAAGCTGGCTGCATTAATAGCTTTTGGAATAATAATACTGCAAAACTTAATTTTCTTTATTTTTATTTCTGTCATACATCCGTCGGAACAGGTCGCTTCACTGGCAAAGGTCTATTTCAGCGTTTTGATATGGGGGGCGCCTGCAGTGCTTTCCTCATACTGTCTTAACGGCTGGCTTATAGGTTGCCAGAACACATTCACGCCTATGGCTGTTGCCATCATGCAGAATATAACAGATATACTCGCGTCGATGTTTTTTGTATTCGTATGCGGTATGGGCATTGGCGGCGTCGCTTTAGGCACTTTGATAGCACAGTGGGCGGGGGCCATCGTATTATTTATAAGTGTCAGGAATATTGCCGGCAATATGAATACAAACGGTGCGGGCGGGAATAAGGTAATCGGGTGGAAACATTTCTTTTCAGTCAACCGTGATGTTTTCCTCCGCACGGCGTGCATAGTAACTGTTAATCTTCTTTTCTCAGCACTGGGGGCGCGGCAGGGTGACAATATTCTCGCGGCGAACACACTGCTCATGACGTTTTTCACGGTCTATAGTTATTTCCTTGACGGATTTGCGTATGCGGGCGAGGCAATATGTGGAAATGCTTTCGGGGCAGGCGATTTTGCACGACTGAGAAAATCATCAGATGAGCTGTTCGCGTGGGGAGGTGTGATGGCCTTTTCTTTTACGGCGCTTTATTTGCTCGGTGGCATGAAGGCTGTCGGCTTGCTTACTAATAATGCTGATGTAGTCAATACTGCCGGCAATTATCTTTTCTGGGTTATTCTTATTCCATTAGCAGGTACTTCGGCTTTTATCTCTGACGGGATTTTCATTGGCGCTACGAAAACACGCAGTATGCTGCTGGCGGTTTCGGCATCAGCTGTTGTGTTTGTACTTATATGCATGGCAGGACATTGTTTTCTCGGTTTTAAATGGCGCAATCACATTCTTTGGCTTGCATTTATTCTTTTTTTGTCATTGAGGGGAATAATACAGACTTTGTTGCTGAAACGAGCTTTTAAAAAAACAGACACGGAATAAAGATAACTTGGTTATTAATAAACGAATAAAAAAATTGTTCAAATCAAAATGATTTGCTATTTTTGCAACGTTTATTAACACAATATAATAGCACTGGATTATATGCAAGCTGATACAAATTATACGGATTTTGAAGAACTGCCAGTACAGCAGGGATTTTTCATATATGTAAAATGCCACAAGGGTGAGAAGGAAATAGTTCTTAAAGCATTAAAGGATAAATTCCGCGATAAGAAAATTTACCGTCAGGCATTGAAAAAAGAGTATGAAAAAGGTAAGCAATGTGATCATCAGAATATAATAAAATATCTTGGTTTTGTTGAGACAGAACAGTATGGTGATTGCATTGAACTTGAATATGTAGAATGCCGCACGCTGAAAGATTATATTTCGGAACATCATACTGATGAGGAGCGGATTTCTATTGTGGAACAGCTTGCCAGTGTTCTGCAATATATCTCTGGAAGGGGAATAGTGCACGGCGGTATTAACTGTTATAATGTTCTTATTACAAAGAAGGGCGACCGTGTGAAAATCGTTAATTTCCGTGTGATAAGGTCGTTGGAACAGGATGATTTCGAGGCTGTTAAATATATCTCTCCGGAGCAGAAAGATGACAGCACGGTAAGTATTGACCAGCGGGCTGATATATATTCCCTTGGTATAGTGCTGAAGGAACTGGGCTTCTTCCCGGAGTATGAGGATATAATCAAAAAGTGCACTGCTCTTGGTCGCAATGAGCGTTATTTTGACGCGTCAGAGTTTCTTGCTGATTTTGACAGGGACGACAGTGCCATTCATATTGATAAGAAATGGATTATCGGCACAGCTGTTGTTGTCGTTGTCGGTGCAATAATTTATTTCATTGTGAGCAGTGGCGTGTTCAGTAAGATTACCCTGCCTTCTGTGGGCGGAGAAGATACTACGGCAGTAGATACTGTTGCCTCAAGTGAGATTGTTCCGCAGGATACCACACAGTCTGTTGATACGACGTCAGTTCAGCAGCCGGATGCCACCCCTGCCGACAGCGATCCGTTAACGGCTGAGATAAAGGCTGGTTTGGACAGTGTTTTTGCACCTTATGTCGCCAAGAAAGATGAAGGGCTCAGCAAGTGGGAACTTAACGGTATGAAGATGCAAATAAAAGCTTACTACCGTAAGTTGAAGCGCAATCATAAAGGATTGTCGCAGGAAGATCAGAACAAGCTCGATGATGTTTTCTCTTCTTATGCAAAAGAAAAGAGAGATGAGCTTGCACCAGGAGAAGAATAAAAAAAAGAAAAATAAAAAATGACAGCAGAAGAATCTCAATAAAGCATATTTCGTTTTTTAGCTTAATGGCAACAATATGTCTTTATTGAGATTCTTCATGCTTTTTATATGATATGTTGTTTTGCGACTTTTATTTTGGCAAGTTTTTCTATAGGTTGTGTCGCTTAACATCAGGAAAACATTTTGGAGGGATATAATTTTCAGGTAAAGGTTGCAGTATGGATAACTTATTGAACAATAAAAAACACGGTAAGGCGTTACCGGCACATGCAGCAATGTTTCTTGCATGTGCTATATGGGGACTTATGTCTCCTTTGGCCAAAGATGCAATGCGTAATGGTATAGACGGAGTGTCACTTGTCTCGTTCAGAGTCTTTGGTGGTATGGTTTTATTCTGGCTCACATCATGGATTGCTGTATTGAAAAATAATCATGGTGAAAAAACTTCTGAGTCAGCCCCCAGGGAGAATAAACCGTCACGTCATGACACAATATTGCTGTGTGCAGCTTCCATCTTCGGACTTGTTCTTAATCAGTGTTGTTTTACAATAGGATTATCATTCACATCACCTTCAAATGCCAGTATAATAACGACGTCTATGCCGGTGTTTGCCATGATTCTTTCTTTTCTTATTCTTAAAGAACCTGTAACGGTAAAGAAGGTAGGCGGCGTTGTGGTCGGCTGTGCCGGCGCATTGCTTCTGATTTTGTCAAGTGCTGCGGCAAACAGTGTGCTCGTCGGGAATATACGCGGTGATTTAATGTGTCTCGGCGCTCAGTTGTCTTATGCTCTTTACCTTACGCTTTTTAATCGGATAATAAAGAAATATTCTGCGGTAACAGTTAATAAGTGGATGTTCCTAACTGCTACATTGTTGATGTGTCCGTTTACGTTCCGGCACGTGGCTTCGCTGCCATGGCACACGATTGCACTGTCTACGTGGCTTGAAGTGATATATGTGGTGGTGTTCGGAACGTATACCGGCTACATACTTGTTGTATGGGCCCAGCGCATTCTCAGGCCAACAGTGGTGTCGGTGTATAATTACGTTCAGCCGGTGGTGGCAGTGGCAGTAGGATTTGCAATGGGCTTAAGCACGTTTACGACTATGCAGGGCATTGCGGTTATATTAGTCTTTTGCGGCGTTTCACTTGTTACGAAGAGCAAGAGCAAGCGTGATATTGAAAATGATAAAAAGATTTCTTGATGCGAATAATAAAAAATGCGTTGCTTTTATTTTTGTCCTTCTTTGTTTCGGCCGGCTCGTGTGATGCACAGGAAAACCAGCTGAATGCCAATTATACCCACTATTCTGTCAAGGATGGCCTGGCAAGCAATGCTATAAGCAATATAGCACGCGACTGTTACGGATATATCTGGATAGCTACTTGGAACGGACTGAGCCGTTTCGACGGACTGCATTTCCGTAATTATGTCACCGGGCCTGCAAGCGGAACGCCTTTCCTTCATAATCGTATACTTGATATTTACCCCGATTGCTATGGAAATATCTGGATGCGAATGTATGATAACCGTGTCTTTGTGCTGAATTATCATACAGATCGCATACAGTCGGCATTTGAAGGCATCAATGGCGCACAGAATAAAAAGAGCCTCCGCCGTTTGTCTTTGTCGCCCGACGGGAAATATATTTATGCAATGATAACTGGCGAAGGCATTTATCAGCTTTCGCTTCCTCATGGACGGCTTTCGGTCAGGCATTATTCTGTGGGGAAATATGAGGTCAGAAATATAATTGCAGACTCAAACAATCAAGTGTGGATAGAATCTGGACAGGGATTGCTCAGAATGGAACTTTCTGACGGACAAATTTATCCCGTTCCGGGCATAGAGGGAGATGTTGTAACAGCCTTTTCTCTTGTCGGGAAGAATCTGTATGTGAGCAGAAAAAATGGTGAGATAGACAGACTGGCAATAGGAGACCTTACGAAATATTATGTTCCTGCACGTTTGCATACGCCGACACAAATAAAAACAGTGACGGCAGATTCCAAGGGGCGTATATGGTATACGACCAGTGCTCCCGGCGTCTCCATGTATAATCCTATGACCGGCCAGAACAGCAATTACACTCAAAAGGTGAATACACCGGAAAACGACGTGCACGGTGCTACTATTCTCGAAATGAACGGCCGTATTTGGGTCAGGCTTTTTCATGGCGGTTTCGGATATTATGATGAGAAGACGAACAGAATAGAATATTTCCATAATAATCCTGATAATCCGTGGAATTTAAGTAATACGGTGCTTTGTTTTACTGTTTTGCCAGAGAATGTGCTGTTTATGTCGACAAGCCGCCGCGGACTTGATATGATAGAACTCTATAATAACAGAATAGAGCATTTTACTGTTGTTGGTGAGGAAGGCATTTATGGTGCCAATGAGACGCGTGCCATAATTTGGAGCAAGCGGAAGCATGCCATTCTTATCGGCAATAAGCTTGGTGATGTTTATTGTAATGGCCAATTACTGCTTTCGACACACGGCCGCATTTATGGTCTGATGGAAGACGATAAGGGCCGGCTCTGGATAAGCGACAAGGACAAGGGACTGCTGATGTATGATTATTCTACTGGAAAGCTGTCGGCTACTCCTGTTACAGCTAACGCATATCAAACGCTGGAATTCGACGGTATGATTTTTGTGGCTAATTACAGTTCTGGTGTTCAGCTTATAAATAAGGGAAAGGTTCAGCAGGTTTATACTCAGAGAACGGATATGTTTCAAAAGGCACGGACGCTGTGCCGTGTTTCAAGGAATGAATTGTGGGCGGGTACTACGGATGGCATTCTTGTAATACGCCGGAATGGCAATAGCTTTAAGGCAACGCCGCTGCATCAGACTCTCCGTCCTGATTACCAGCTTGCATCCAATGATATTATTCAGATAAAGACTGATTCTCACGGAGGCATTTGGATCGCTACCAACGGTGGCGGACTTGCCAATGTTGTTTATCAGGATTCATTAGGCAATCCCTTGTCGGCAAGTCATGATGAAGTTTGTTTCCGCACATTTACTGAAGCTGACGGTTTGCCAAGTAATGAGATAAGGGCGCTGACTTTTGACAAGAAAGGAAACCTGTGGTTTTCGGCTGACCAGAATATCTGTTCCTATGATTTAAAGCGTGATTTTATAACGTCATATTCAATTCAAGACGGATTGGGTGACGTGACATGTTCGGAATGCGGAGCAATGACTCTTCCTGACGGCAGAATGCTGTTCGGAACTATGAACGGTTATTACATGGTTGATGAGAAGCGGTTGCTTGTGGCGTCATCATCACAATATCGTCTTGCCATTACTGATGTTATAGTTAATGACATACTTGCGTCACCGCGGAAAAATGATTTCTATGATTATAATGTTATTGACAGCGGAATTGTTAATTTACCATCGCGGTCAAGCATCTTCTCGATTCGTTTTGCGTCTTTAAATTATCAGGTCCAGCACAGTGTTCATTATCAGTATATGCTAGAAGGATATGACCGTCAATGGCATAATGCAGACAGAACATTGACAGCCAGTTATGCTGATGTTCCGGCCGGGACATACCGCTTCCGTGTCAGGGCTTTTCAGCAGGAACGTCCTGACAAGTTTGAAGAAAAACAGATTACTGTTGTCGTACCGCCTTATTTCCTTTTACGGCCAATGTTCCTGTGGATGTATCTTTTTGCCGGATGCATTGTCTTTGTTGTTGTATTTATCTTTTACAGGCGCTCATCTAATCATAAGTTGTCGGCAATGCATGTGCTGAAAGTGTCTCCTGATGAAGTGGCTTATGAAGATAAGGAAGACTATGACTTTGTCAGCAAACAGCTTGCATGGCTTGAAGAACATTACAGTGAACAGGATTTGCGTATAGAGAGTATGGCGCGTGTGGCCGGCATGTCACGTACCGGATATTATAATAAGCTGAAAGAGCTGACAAACATGAGCCCGAAAGAGTTTGTTACTGATTTCAGAATCAAGAAGGCATGTATGTATCTTCTTCATGAGGACCACACAATCGGTGAGATTGCTATGCTGACAGGATTTAACGAGCCGTTTTATTTCGCACGTATCTTCAAGAAGAAAATGGGAATGACACCTTCTCAGTATCGTGTCTTGCACAAGAATGATGCAGAAAAAAACAATAACAATAAGGTGTGATCGTCTGTGGCTGCATGTCAGCGCCTTGAATGGGTTGGTACGGTCCTTTCGTTGACAAATTCTTGTGGTGAAAATACGGAAGTGATTTAACAGATAACTTACTAATAAAAAAACGAGACAAGATATTCTATATAATCTTGTCTCGTTTGATTTAAGTAAAAACTTAAACAGTTTATGGGGCACTGGTAAAACCATGTGGATTTATTACGCGTAGATGAGTGAAACTCGGT
>OMUH01000164.1 GCA_900314195.1 uncultured Prevotella sp. | reverse complement strand
TATCCTCGCCGGTGTTTATCTGGCAAACAAAAAGGCACAATAAAAAAAACAATAAGAAGTTGCTAACGGGTATAAACAAAATATCCGCAATCATTAATTCAGATGATTGCGGATATTTTGTCCGTAGATTACGGATATCTTTTTAATTTGCCTTTGCTATCTTCACATGCGCATCTTCTATATATACGCCCTTTGCGTCTTTTGAAATCCTGCGGCCGCTGAGGTCATAACGCACGCCGCTGCCAGTCTTTTTACTGCTGTCATTCCCGACAGCATCTATGGCAGTTGTCTCCGTGCCGTCATAGCTGCCTGAAGTTTTTGCCTCATACTGCGTTTCTATGAGCTTGTCCTTGGTCCGTGAATTGGTTATCTTGCAGCCATTGATGAACTTTATGTTGTCTGCATAGGCAAGGAACATGCCCTTCTGGGCCTCTATCTGCACATTGTCAAAGGTGACGTTGCGCACGTGGCTCTCCGGCAGACCGAAGATGAACACCGGGAAGTTGTCTCGCGTGCTGCTTTTATACTTCGTGCCAGTAGACTTGATGTTCTGCACGAGGATGTCATGATAATAAGGCGTTAGCCTTACTGAATCCTGCTTCTGCGCAGTCTGTGGTGTTGTCTTCTTGTCATTATACCAGCAGTCGAGTGCCACTGGGTTGCCCTGCACGCCGTTGAGCCTGCTGTCGCGGAACGTGATGTTATAAACGCTGCCGCTGCGGCCGCGCTGGCTTTTTATCTTGAACCCGCTCTCTGTGCCGTTGAAGTCAATGTCTTCATAGAGAATGTCGTGCACATTGGTGGTATAGCTGCCTATGGACGCACCGTGGCCTGAGCCGAACGTACAGTTCCACACGTGCACATACTGCCCGTATGAGTCAACCACCACGTTGTCGTCGCCAGTAGAGATATAACAGTCGTAAATGTTTATGTTTCTGGCCCACATAGGTATGCCGTCAGTGTTGTGAGACGGGTTGACGGCATTGCCGGCCTTATATTTAACAGTAGACGCCGGCGCGATAATCTGTATGTCATGAACGGTGAAGTCAGAGCCCTTGCCGCTCTGTCCGAGACACACGTTAACGCCCGGAGCATTAAGGAACTTCATGTTCCTGACCAGGAAACGTGCTCCGCTCGTGAAGCGTATCAGCGCTCCGCGCTTCATGTTGTCAAAGGCTGTCTTGTAGTTGCCGCCCTTGTCGCGCAGCTCCCACCATGGCGCACCCTGTCCGTCGATGACGCTCGTGGCAGAATCCTCACCTTCTATGATAATGTCGGTTGCATCCTTCTCCACGTCAATGAAGTTGTCAAGCGTCACCTTCTTTGAATAATTTGTCAGATAGCCCTCCGACCCGGGATATGTGCCCAGCGGCAGCAGCTTCAGCGTGGCACCCTTTGCGAGGTGCAGTACGGTTTTCGACTTCAGCTTCAGCGGACCGCACATCCACGTGCCGGCAGGCACCACCACCATGCCGCCACCGTCAGGCACGGCGTCAAGGGCCTTCTGAATGGCCAATGTGTTGTCGGCGGCATCTGCCGATGCGCCGTAATCGGTCACCGTCAACGTGTTGGCCGACGTAATAGCCGGCAGCTGTGGAAGATCAACTGCCGTCCATCCTGCCGGGGTGTTCTGCTCTTTCTGCTCATTCGTGACGCCGTCGAAGGCCATGGCCGATGTCAGCACACACCACGCCGCCAGCGCAAGCAATGTTCGTTTTTTGTTCATATTATGTTTGTTTTTTACAGTTATCTTTTTAAAGTTACCTTTTTACTGTTACTTTTTGTTGTTGGCTCAGTCAACCGTTATCTCGCCGCTGCCGTAACAGCAGTGGTGACGGTCGTCATAGACGACGCAGAACTGTCCGGGTGCCACGCCATGTATGCGGTCGGATGAATGAATGAGCCAGTGGCCGTCAGCACGGGCCTCCACCCTTGCGGCATGATACTCCGGCGTATGGCGTATCTTGAACGTCACCGTATCAGGCAGCGTGTCGATGCCCTCGGTCAGGAAGTCGAAGTCCTTGATGAAGAAATCCTGCATGTATGCCGTGTCGGGGTCGTAGCCGTGGCTGACATACAGAATGTTCTTACCGGCGTCTTTCTTGACGACGAACCACGGTCCGCCGCCGAGGCCTAGTCCCTTGCGCTGGCCGATGGTATGAAACCACACACCCTTGTGGGTTCCTATCTTGCGGCCGGTCTCAAGCTCTATGACATCGCCCTGCTGCTCGCCTACATAGCGGCGCACATATTCATTATAGTCGATGTTGCCGAGAAAGCAGATGCCCTGCGAGTCTTTTCTTCTGGCACTGGCCAGATGCTCTCTCTCAGCTATCTGCCGCACCTCATGCTTTGTATATTCTCCTATCGGGAACAAAGCCTTCTTCAGCTGCCACTGATAAATCTGCGCAAGGAAATCAGTCTGGTCCTTAACGGGATCTGGACTCGTGACAAGCCATTTGCGGCCCTCAGCGTCATATTCCGTCTGAGCATAATGGCCGGTGGCAATGAGGTCATAGTCGTGTCCGGCCTTCTCATCAAAAGCACCGAACTTTATAAGTCTGTTGCACATCACATCGGGGTTCGGCGTCAGGCCGGCCCGCACCTTCTCCATGGTGTAGCGCGTCACCTGCGACCAATATTCCTTATGGCAGTCGACGACCTGAAGGCGGCAGCCGTAGCGCGCAGCCACAGCAGTGGCCATCTCCATATCCTCCTCGCTCGAGCAGTCCCATTCCTCCTTTTCCTCCGGACCGATCTTGATGTAAAAGCAATCGGGCTTAAAGCCCATGCTGACCAACCGCCACACGACAACACTGCTGTCGACGCCGCCGGAAAGCAGCACGGCAATGCGCTTGCCCTGCAATTCTTCTGTGTTCATTTTCTCAGTTTGTTTCCTTTTTTGTTTTTGCAATATCCCCTTCTGCCGCGTAAAACAGCAGCATCATTACGCCTGTGTCAGAAGTCCTTGCCGAGGATGAGTCCTTCCTTTATCTCATCACGGTTTTTCACGCACTTCTCCATAAGGTAATGAATAGTGTAATAGGTATGTTCAAGCGGGTCTTTCTCCGTTTTCTGATAAACAGAGAACATACGCCATCCACGCTGCCCCATGTAGTTGACGACGTCTATGATAGTGTTGAACTTAATCTTTTTTCCATGACCGTCATAAAGGCTCTGCGTGCCGCCGAGCTGCGACAGCGTGTCGCCAAGGTCTATCACGGCCTCCGTCTTGCCGAACCGGTTGAAACCAGACACGTCACAGTAGGCATAGAAACTGCTGTCGGCGGCAGCAGGTCTTGTCTTTCTCGCCGGCACGGGGGTTCTCCCGACAGCCACAGAACTCAACGCTCCGGCAGCAATCAGCATTACCACGGCCGAAGCAAATAACTTATACGTATGTATCACATTCTTAAATGATTTCATTTTGCAAAGGTAAAGCACGCCACCCAAGAATGACAAATAAAAAACATGTTTTAACACTAATGAAGACTAACGTAACTACTCAGCGAATGTTTTTTCCTTACAACGACAAAGGTAAAAATCAATCGGTAGAAGTGTAAGTTTTTATTTCTTTAATATCTGATGCAAAGATATTTCATTGAAGCATTGAAAAATCGCCATCTTAATTTAATATGCATCTTTTATGCAATTAAACCATAGCCGCCACCTTCGAAATGAAATATTTTTGAGACTGTTTTTTAGTTAATATCCTTTAATTTCTTCCGAATTATTTTTACATAGACGTTAATTACAAAACACAATATTCCAAATACGCATGACAAAAACCGGCAAAAGCATAAGCAACATTAAGCTTTTATTATTATCTTTGCTATTAACTCTCAATATTTTTCAATATATGACCCAAACATTCCTTGACCAGCGCGGTGACTACCGCTCACTGAAGGCCTTCCGGAAGGCAGAATGCATCTACGACATAACCTATTTCTTCGCCCACAAGTTTTTGAAGATTGGCGACAGAACGATAGATCAAATGATACAGGCAGCCCGCTCAGGGAAACAGAATCTTGCTGAAGGATATATAGACGGCGTTACGTCAAAGGAAATGATGATCAGGCTCGCCAACGTGAACCGCGCCAGCCTTCATGAGCTTCTCCTCGACTACGAGGACTATCTGCGGGTGCGCGGCCTGACGCAATGGAGCTATGACGACCCTCGCTGCCGGCAGACGCGTACCTTCTGCCGGAACCATCTCGACTCTGCCGTATACAGAGAAAAAATACGCCTGCGAAGCGACGAGACCATCGCCAATATCGCCATAACCCTCATACATCAGGAAGATGTACTGCTCCGCGGCATCATTGAATGGATGAAACAGCAGTTTCTGCAGAACGGCGGCATCAAGGAAGAAATGTATCGCGTAAGGACAAGATACAGAGGATATGATGGAAATTATGGGAGAACTTATGGGAGAAATTATGGGGGGATTATTTATGGGGTGAATGGGGTGAATGGGGAAAAACCATCCAACCCAATCAACCCATCAAACCCAATCAACCCATCCAACCCATCCAACCCATCCAACCCAATCAACCCATCCAACCCATCCAACCCATCCAACCCATCCAACCCATCCAACCCATCCAACCAGAAGCCATAATAATACAAATCCGTCAGCAGGTACACCCTGCTGACGAACATTAAGCATGAATCTAAAGCATCGGATTTACAAGCGATTCATCATCGCAGTTATCCTGTATGAAAAAATTATGAAAAAAAGTTTTTCGTAAGTATATTGATAATTTAAAAAGAAATCAAACCATTAAATATATCTTGATAAATCAAAAAATTCAACGCAATGATATATCTTGATAAATCAAGATACCAAACACGTTAAGTATTTTTTGTAAATCAAAAAAAATACACATTAAAACAGACGTTTTATATATTTCTTTCCGCCGCAGACATATATGCCATGCGGAAGAGAGCTGAATGACGTACCAGCAAAACGACCGTCGAGACCGTAGAAGCCCACATTTTCTGCAGACGTGGCACTGACCGTACTGATGGCCGTTACAGCTTCAGGATCAGAGCCAGACAAAGTTTTGTAGGTCAGCTTATGTCCGTTGAGCATAATGCGACCGTTGTTAACAAGTGCGTCTACATCAGTGTCGGCCGTGAGCACCCACGTTACTCCTCTGCCTACGATGACGTTAAGTGCCTTGGCGTAGCTGTCTTTCAACACCGTACCGGTGACTGTCCATGAGGAATCAGTTTCAAGAATAAGATTACCGGTGCCGTCGGACGATGACTTAGTGTTTCCGCCCGGGCCGCCACCAGGACCATCACCCTGTCCGCCGGGACCGCCAAAACCGCCCTGTCCGCCACCGGACTGAGCCTGCACTGCAAGAACGGCCATAAGTACGGCCACAGTAAAAAATAGTCTTTTCATTTTACGCTTCCTTTTTTGTTTGTTACTTATGACTGCAAAGATAACAAACAAGCACAGGAGCACCCTTTTTATTCAGCAAACGGCCGAATAAAATCAGTAAATACAAGAAAAAGATTAATTTGCAGCCAAATGAGCTTATTTCTTTTCCTTGCCAAGATGACCAAGCGTATAAGCCATGATAGGAACAGTCAGCAAGAATCCGAGTACGTCGCTGACAGCCTGCGCCATCTCCACACCGGTAAGTCCGAACCACATAGACAGCAGTATCACTGCCGGGATGAAGAACAGTCCTCTGCGTGAGCACGCCAGCAGATTGGCACGCCACGGGAAGCGGCACGTCTGCGTAAGCATGTTGCTTGCCATGCTGAAGGCATTGAGCGGATAGGCTATGAGCTGCCAGGTGAGCGCCTGTGCGCCGATGGCCACCACGGCAGCATCATCGCGGAACAGCCGCACGATAGGTTCGGCCCATGTGATGCCGATGACCGCACACAATATCAGGAACAGCGTGCCGGCCCTGACGGTGAACCAATAGGCTTTCTTCATTCTGGCATAAAGACCTGCGCCGTAGCAGAACCCGCAGGTGGGCTGAAAACCCTGCCCGAGGCCAACGACGGCAGACATGACCAGCATGGTTATGCGCGTGACGATGCTCATGGCGGCAATGGCCGCATCGCCGTACTGTCCTGCGGCAAGGTTCAGCGCTATGGTGGACACGCAGCCCAGTCCCTGCCTCGACAGTGACGGACTGCCGCCATAGAAGATTTCCTTGAAGGTCTGCCACGACGGCGAGAAGTTGCGCCAGTAGATGCCGATGTTCCGTTCGTTGTATGTCATGTGCACGAGGATGACGAACGAGCTCACCTGTCCGGTCACAGTGGCCACGGCAGCGCCGGTGATGCCCCATCCGCACCCGAAGATGAGCAGCGGGTCGAGAACGACGTTGAGCACGGCACCGACCGTGATGCCTATCATGGCAAGACGCGCGTTGCCCTGAAGGCGCATCTGGTTGTTGAGCGTCAGCGATGAGGTGAAGAACGGTGCGCCGAGAAGGATGACTGACATATAACGCTCCGTATACGGCAGTATGGTAGGCGTGCTGCCAAGCCACACAGACAGCGGCTTGAGCAGCAGCTCACCGAGAACAGTAAGAAAAACCCCGAAGAAAAAAGACAGAAAGAAACCGGTTGATGCCATGCGCCCGGCATTGTCGTGCCTGCGGGCACCAAGCTCACGCGAGATATAATTGCCGGAGCCATGGCCGAAGAAGAAGCCGAAGGCCTGAATGCCGAACATGACACTGAACGTTATGCCTACGGCTGCCGTCGACTGCGTGTCGAGCTGCCCGACAAAATAAGTATCGGCCATGTTGTAAAGCGATGTGACCAGCATGGTGATGATAGTGGGCACAGCCATTGTCAGCACAGCTTTATGAACAGGGGCATGGGTAAGAAAAACGTAGTTGTCGCGTTGCATTATTCTTTTCAGTGGTTTCTTTATCTAAAGAGTCAGGCCGGACTATGAATAAAAGCATTCACAAAACGGACTGATAAAAATCAAGCAGCCCGGCTGTTTTTCCGTTCTTCAGTTGCGCATTCATGAAAACAGGAAAACAGCCGGACCGCCAAAAATGGTTTATAAATATGCTAAATCAAATGTTTGCCTGTGCGTCAGAAACATATTTCGGCGACGGACCATACTGATTTTCCTCAACTGAAGAATCCTGACATTCCCAAACGATGAGAATAATGGTGCCGACAATAGGAATAAATGCCAGCAGCCACCACCAGCCACTCTTGCCAATATCGTGAAGGCGGCGGAACAACACAGCCAGTGTAGGCAATAAGAACACGAGCCAGACAATAACTTTAAAAACAAGTGAAGGTTCACCGTTAGAAACGCTGATAACGGCATCAATTATAGCTGCTATTAAATAAATAATGAAATAGAACAACATAAAATACCAATACTCTGAACGACGTGCACGGCCGGTAAAGGCTACATACTTTGAGAAACATGTCTTTATGGCCTCGCCAAAAGACACCTCCGGTAATACTTGTAGGTTTTGCATAAGCTTTGTTTGGCTTTGATAATTATTAAATAATAAAATCTTCCTGATTATATAAAATTTACAGTAACTGTTCTTCGAATGTTATATGATTTCATCATTGCTGACAAGCCACAAAGCTTTCGCCTTGCAAGCAGATGAAAACAACTTATCCAAGGTCAAGTCACTATCTGAACAGATATAAATACCTGCATGTTTTTTAATAAACATTGAATTCTCAACTACGAAAGTAAAAGTTTTTTGCATACCACACTACTAAAAGTTATTTTTTTAACAAAAAATAACTTATAAGAAATATTTTTTCTTAATTTTGACCTCATGGAAGGCATAAACAGCAAAGCAGATGAAAAAGCAATGAATATAAATTCATTTACATGATTTTTCCTTTCATGGAAGAAATCAACTGTTCTACTGAAAAAATATACTATTAAGCCGGTTATTTCTTATCTTTGCGAAATAACGTTATTTTATATACATAACGGCGCAAACAAACAACAAAAAAATGCCTATAAGAAAACATTTACATCTGTCAAGAGAAACTATTGTATATGGCGTGTTCTGGCTGTTGCTGTTCACGGCGCCGCTGCTGACGGCATACTTCCACACATCGGCAACGGGAAGCAGGACATTGAACACAGGAGAAGCACGACATGCCTGGACGATGTTCGCGCTTTACATGCTGTTTTTCATCGTTCACGACAGAATAGCGGCACCGCTTATCGTGTACAAACGGAAAAACAAGGCGTACGCCTGCGTAACTGTGCTGATTATTGGCGTTTACCTGCTTTTGCAACCTATTCTGATGCAACGCCGGCAGTCACCGGACGGCATACAGCAAGAAAACATCATGCCGCCGGGGAATGACAGAAGTGTAAACGGAGCACCTATGGTGCCACCAGGCAGGCAGCAAAGTCCAGTACCACCGCCCGACGGAGGGCAACACAGGCCTGAGCACATGGAAGAACGCCCGGCGCTTACGCCGAACATCATCGTAAATACGCTGATAATGATTGGCCTGTTCGGAGTGAACATTGGCGTGAAACTATATTTCAAGGGCGAGCGCGACCGCGGTAAAATGGAACAGTTGGAACGTGAGCATCTGTACGAACAGCTGCAATACCTGAAATATCAGATAAACCCGCATTTCTTCATGAACACGCTGAACAACATACAGGTGCTCATTGACATTGACACGGAGAAAGCGAAAACAGCACTCAGAGAACTGTCGGTGATGATGCGGTTCGTGCTCTACGATGCCGACAAGAACATGGTACCGCTGCACAGGGAAACAGACTTTCTGAAAAACTACATACGCCTTATGCAGCTTAGATATACCGATGAGCTGAGCATAACGGTAGACATTCCCGACAACATGCCTGACGTGCCGGTGCCGCCACTGATCTTCGTCACCTTTGTCGAGAACGCCTTCAAGCACGGCGCCGAAAACGCGGATGGCAGCTTCATAACGGTAAGCATGGACAACGAAGACGACATGACCGTGTTTCTGTGCATGAACAGTATGCTACAGAAGCATGAAAACAGCAAAGCGACAATGCCAAATGAAAGCGGCGTAGGGTTGAGCAACGTCAGGAAAAGGCTTGACATCATATATGGCGACAGCTACAGCCTCGACATTGCCGACAGCGGAACCGTGTACAGAGTGTGCATGAGACTGCCAAAGGCGCCTGTCATAAAAGACAAAGAAAATAAGAACTTTGAAAATGAAAATAAGATGTATAGCCGTTGACGATGAGCCACTTGCGCTCCGTCAGCTTGAAACGTTCATAAAGAGCGTACCTTATATGTCTCTTGTGGCAGGATGCAAAAACGCAGCCGAGGCAGAACGTATTCTTGACAAGGAGCCGGTTGATGCGATGTTCTGCGACATAAACATGCCGGAACTCAACGGAATGGACTTCGTGAAAGGCCTTGCCGTGCCACCTCTGATTGTCTTTACCACTGCATACTCAGAATATGCTGTCGAAGGCTATAAGGTCGATGCCATTGACTATCTGCTCAAACCATTCGGCCGCGAAGATTTCATGCGTGCCACCGAAAAGATAAGAAGGAGGATGGCTGCCGCAGGGCAGATGAGTTCTGTAACCGCAACAGTTGGCACGGATATGCCCAACAGTGCCGGTGATAATCTCTCAGCCAAAGAAAATACGCATAAAGGAAATATCCGGCAAATTAACGAAACAACCAATTCGCTGTTTATAAAATCAGAAGGGCGAATGGTGCGGATCGCCCTGAACGAAATTATTTACGCAGAAGGAATGAGTGAATACATTAAGCTGCACTTAAAGGCCGGTGACAATGAGAAAAAAGAGCATAGCGTGATTACGCTATACTCAATGAAAAAACTTGAGGAACGGCTGCCCGGCACGTTTATGCGCATTCACAGGTCATACATCATAAACCTGAAATGCATCGGTGAGGTCAGCCGGTCGCGCGTGACGCTTAACAACGGAACGGTGCTGCCGATAGGCGACCTTTACAAAGACCGTCTGACAGAATATCTTACAGACAACTACATAGGCAAATAAAGGACATCACCTTGCCTGCATCGTGACATGCGGCGGCTGGTTATAGCCTACGTTCTGCCATGCTATGCCCATGCGGTAGAGATGGTCGTGCATGAGCGTGACCACACGATGCTGCGTAGGTATCTGTGTGGTATACATATATACTACCGACGGATCTGTGCTGTCGCGGAAGATGAGCTCTTCACGCCAGTCGCCGAAGAGATCAGCCTGCAGACAAGGATTGTTCTTTGTCCAGTTGTTTGCAGCCGGACTGCCCATGCCGGCAGCAAACGACACAGAACGGCGGAAATGATGCGGCATGAACGGCGGACAGCGGCCTCCGGGACGGTGCATACGGCCGGCATCATCACCCTTATCACCATCGACAGGCATATTTTCATCAGCCGGTCTTTCATCAGCCGGCCTCAAGGCATTAAAGTCATCAGCGTTCACATCGCCGAAGATGCCCAGCGCCCGTAGTCCGTCACTGCCCCACTTTCTTATCTCTGTTCCGTCAAGCAGCTCATCGGCATAATCGCCGTCCCAGAAAATACGGAAGTTAACTGGCAGCCGCACGTCTGTCACCTTTCTGCCGTCGGCAGCACTGCGAACAGCACCATCGTCGGCACTCCAGAAACAGAAAGAATTAGACATACTGTCAATATATGCAGCAAGTCCGCGGCCATTGTCGACACCGGCAGGACCGCCCTTCAGCAATATCTCACCCGTTGATGCCGAATGCACGTCCCAGGCATAGCGGCCGCGCATCTCATGAACGTCAAACACCTCAAGTCCTCTGTGAGCCGATGACAAGTCGGCGACATGCATGGCATCGCCGTGACCGAAGCCGGTGGCATAAAGCACACGGCCGTTGTCATCAAGAGCAGCAGAACCCCATAATAACTCATCACGGCCGTCACCGTCGACATCGGCAACACTGAGGTTGTGATTGCCGTTGGCAAAGAGAGTGCCGCTGCCCCCGCCGCTCGTCGGAGCAGCAGCCTCAAATGATTTCACACGCCCGGAGCTGTCAGCAACAGAATAATGACTGCCGTCAATGGAGGAATGCAGCCACCGCGTATACAGTCTGCTCCCGTCATAATCGACAGCCCATGCAAAGGCATAACTGTAATAGCCGCGCGTAAACACTGCCGAGGGATTAGCATCAGAACCTCCGAGAAAAGCTACAGCAGCAAGATAACGCTCACCGCGGTTGCCATACTGCGCATTGTCAGTCAGCTGTTTTCTTGAATGGTCGGTGTTCCAGTCAAGCGTCCCGGCAGCACCGCCGGCAGACGAACCCTGCCATGAAGAATCAGCAAAGGAACGTCCGTCGCGGTCGGGCTGGAAGAATACCGTGCTGACAGCATGGCCGTCGCGGCCGTCAAAGACCGTCAGATACTCCTGTCCGCCGGTCACCCGGCCGTTGCTGTTGCGCCAGTCGCGGCTGTTGTCAACAGACAGAATGCTGCTGACATCGGCCGCGTCACTGACAAACCGTCCACGGCCGTCCCTTGTGCCAGGCGCCGTCTTGCAAATCATCTCGGCACATCCGTCACCGTCAAAATCATAAACAAGGAACTGTGTGTAATGCGCACCGGCACGAATGTTCGGACCTAAATCAACACGCCACAGAAGCTCAGCACGGCCGTGGACGTTCAGATCGACACGGTAACAGTCTATATATACATTTCCGGTAATGCCACCTTGTGAGTTGTCATGTTCGTTTGACGGCGACCACTTGACAAACAGCTCATACTTCCCGTCACCATCAACATCGCCTGCACTGCAGTCGTTGGGCGTATATGTACACTTCACATTGCCATAGCTGACTGCCGAAGGCTGGCTCAACGACAGTTTGAGATACGGCATTGTCCATGGCAAGACGACATCAGAAGTATCGCAACGCATTTCATCAGACCTGTCAGCTGATTTACCGTAGTCAGCCACAACCTGCCATCTTGATGTCGGAGTACCGTCAACCGGGCACGAAGTGGCACCTGTTCCGGGAGTGGAATAAGTCTTTCCGTCACGCAAAAGAGTAAACGACACAGAAGCAGGTTCCGTGCCGAGCAGACGCCATGACGCAAAATACTGTCCGGCTTTCTGTCCGCGCACCACAACAAGTCCGCGGTCAAGATGTTCCATTTGCTTTTTTGATGCTACAGGATTCGGAACAAGACATGACTGTGCAGCTGAAGGGCTTGTGCATAGCACAGACGCACACAAGGCTAAAATCTTAACTGATTGCATAACAGAAAATAATTAAAAAACATCAGCAATATTACAAATATAATATTGCAAAGCCAATACTAATCCAGCTTTTTTATCACTCTGCACGGGTTTCCGACAGCAACAACATTATCCGGAATGTCATGAGTGACGACAGAGCCGGCGCCGATTGTAGATCCGCTTCCGATTGTCACACCCGGCAGCACCGTTACACCACCGCCAAACCACACACTGTCACCGACGGTTATCGGCAACGACTTTTCCACGTTGGCATCACGCCGTTCAGTATCAAGAGGGTGAACAGCAGTATAGAAACTACAGTTAGGACCAATGAACACATTATTGCCAAAGGTAACCTCTGCCTCATCAAGGATTACAAGATTGAAATTAGCGAAGAAATTATCACCTACATGAATATTAAATCCATAATCACAATTAAAAGGTGTGTTAACCTGCAAGCCTTTACCGGCATATCCTAACAGTGAGGCTATCCGCGAATTACGTAATGCCATATCTTTTGGCGGAATGGCATTTATCTCGAAACATTCTTGCTGACAAAGGCGCAACATATTAACTATAACAGAATTGTCGGCTGCATACCATTCGCCGGATTTCATAATCTCAACAGCTTTTGTCTCTTCAGTAGTCATAGCAGTAATAAAATTATTAGATTATGTAATGTTTAAAATCTCGCTTTTCTATTCCTGTGAACAGATAAAACTATATATTCATAAAAGCAAAACAGACTATTGCCGCAAGCCATAGGCTTGCAGCAACAGTCCGTTAACCCTTATATATTGACAGACATAGTTCATGTCTGCACAAAACAATCAAAAAAATTTATACTGATTTTAGAAGAACAAGTATCTGTTATCAACAACATCAGCGTTGATATACAGTTCGTTCATGAAGTTGCCGGCATACTGCAGATACTTCTGACGCAATGACTGCTCTTCGGTCTTTTCATCATATTTAGCCTTCCGCATATTCTTTGATGTCACCTGGAAAAGATAAACACCTGCGTTGCCCTTTACCGGATGATTTACAAACTTTCCTTTTGCAGTGGCAGAGACAGCACCGGACAGTGCCGGCTCACTTGCGCCTACTGATGTCAGGAACACCGGTGCAGAGAAAGTAATCTGGTTAACAGCAGAGATCTTAGCACCCTTGCCCTTGGCAGCTTGTATGCTGTTCACGCCGTTGAGCTTTGCTATTATCATTTCGGCCTTCTTATCCTTAATGACCTCAGCCTTGACAATTTCCTTCACCTGCGGGTCCGAGAGATCACGGTAACCCTTCTTGTGTATCTTGTCAAGGACAACAAGCAGAAGGTGGTCGTTGTCGCCGCACTCATACATTGGGCTGACATCCCCTTCCTTGGCATCGAAAATCCATTTCAGTACATCACGTGTTGAATGGATATTAGCCACATAATGCTCAGCCGTTGTCACATTCTGAAGCTCATCAACCTTATATCCGCTCTTGGCGGCATTCTTGATTACGCTTTCAGCATTTGTGTTTGCACTTACAAAAGAAGAGAAACGGTTATAAGCAGCACGATAGGTGTTCTTGGAGAAATCTATGGTTTTCTTTATGACAGCAGCATTATACATATCAGTCATTGCTTTTCTGTCTGTAACCTGAATGATTATATTTCCCTGAGTGAGCTCGATGTTGCTGAACGCGTTAACCTTTCCGTTCTCAATAGCCTCAGTGACCTTGCGTGCGTCTTCAGAGTTGTTCTGTTCAAGACTGCCTATAAGCTGTCGTGATGTCAGCCACTGCTGATCGCCGGTCTGACTGTATTTCTTTGCTATGGTAGCAAAATCTGCACCGCCCTTCAGAGCAGTATAAACGGAATCAGCTGTCTTGCGGGCCTCGTCGACAGACGCACCGGCAATCTGTATCTGACGCACCTGAACAGAATCAGGCAGAGAGCTCTTGCCGTATAACTTAATAAGGTTAAGGGTATTGTCCTGAGCGTTTACCACCGGACCATAGATCTGGCCTACAGCCATTGAGTCAAGACGTGCTGCAATGTCAGAAGGATAAAGCTGCTTAGGAGCTGCAACGCCAATATAAGCAACCTGTGAACCGCTCTTATGCATAAGATTCGTAGGATCAGCAGCAGTGATCAGCTCTTTCTTGTAACCAGCAAACTGTTTGTTAAGCTCCGACTTATCGGCGGCACTTGCAGTAACCTTCACATCAATGTATTTAATGTCGCGGCTTTCAACAGGCTGACGGAAGCGGGCCTTCAGCTCATCATACTTGGCCTTCAAGTCGCTGTCATCAATCTTCACCTTGCTGTCCTGAATATCTGAATACGGGAAAGCAGCAAGCTGTATAGAGCTTTCTTCGTTCTCATCCTTGAAAGCCATCTTGGCCTCCACCTTATTAGAAAGTATGCAGTGTGCGAGCAGGCTCTGATACTTCTGTGCCAGCACTTGCTGACGAAGTGTGCGCTCAATGAATGTCCAGAACTTGTAAATCTTGTCATACTGCTCTTTCATCTGCGGATTGTCAGACACCTTGTTTGACTTGTAATCAGCAATGAACTTCTGCAGTGAAGCAGCATCGAAACGTCCGGTAGACTGATTAACAAACGGTGTCTGAAGCAACATAGGATTAGTGCCTTCGCGAAGAATGTTCTGCATCTCCTCGTCGGTTACAGTAAGTCCAAGCTTTGAAGCCTCTTTCTCTATAAGCTTAGTCTGAACATAAGTATTCCATACCATGTCCTTAACCTGATTCATCTGTTCCTCAGGAAGGTTATCAACACCCTGCTGCATCTTTATGACTTCAGAATACTCATCAACAAGCTTCTGAAAATCCTGCACAGAGATTTTTTCACCTAACACCTCACCAATCTGCTGTCCCTGCTCACTCTTCTGCGCGTCAAGCGAACGGAACAACTCCTCGGCAATAAAAGCAAAGAGGCCCAATGCTATTACTATAACCAAAAAGGCACTCCAACTTCTGATTTTTCCTAATGCTGCCATTATTGTTTATCTGTTTTTATTTTTATTTTTTAATTCAACATATACACACCAGTTTCAGAATGTTGCACAGCTGAAGGAGAACTGCCTGACTTTATCTTTCCTGACAGCTCCTGCAGTCAAGCCCTATTGCCGAACTGACGTTTTTTCACAATTTGCGGACAAAAATACTAATAAATTATCTAATAAATGCATTTTTATGGCAGAATTTTGGCATAAAGCCCTTATTTCGACAAAGTGAAACACATCTGCCGGCCACAAACGCACATATTATATATGTATATAAACTCTTATAATATACAACACTATTTATTCACATGCAATCGCACGAGCTCAATCTTCGTCACTGACATTTTAAGAATCTTGAACTCAAGACTGCCGTCCTTGACAATGTCATTAGGCTTCGGAAAACTGCCGAGAATATGCAGGATAAGTCCGCCTACAGTCTGATATTCATCACTTTCCGGAAGCTCAAGTCCGAACATATCGTTCACCTTGTCTATCTCAAGCCGTGCAGAGAGCACATAGTCATCGTCACCGACCTTCTTTGCCACATAGTTGTTGCTGTCGTGCTCGTCCTCTATGTCCCCGAATATTTCCTCAACAATATCCTCCAGCGATACGATACCGCTTGTACCGCCGAACTCATCGACCACTACGCCGAGCGACGTATGCTCTGCAAGAAACATCTTCATCAGTGTCTGCGCCTTCATCGTTTCCGGCACGAACGGCATCTTCCTGATGCTCTTATGCCAGTCATCGGGCTTGCGGAACATCTCTGAGCTGTGTATATAGCCTTCTATATGGTCAATATCGTCATGATACACAAGAATCTTACTGTTGCCGCTCTCTATGAACTTCTGCCTCAGCTCATCAGGCGTTGCCGTGTCGGCAACGGCATTTATCTCCGTGCGCGGCACCATGCAGTCGCGCACCTTTATGTCTGTGAAATCGAGCGCGTTCTGGAATATCTTCACCTCACTGTCCACATCATTCTCATTCGTGGCGTTCTCTATGCTCTTCTGCACCAAGTCGTCAAGGTCTACTTTCGAGAAGCCCTCATCATCATCGTCATCGATGATCCTGACACCGAAGACACGCAGCAGACAGCGCGACAGAAACGTGGAGAACTTGCTTATAGGCCACAGCAGGATATAAAAGAAGAAAGCCAGCGGCGCAAACAATGTGAGCATTCTGTTGGCATTGCTGCGGAACAGCACCTTCGGGACAAACTCGCCGGTGAAGAGCATGACAACCGTTGAGAATATAGTGTCAAGTGTCACGCGCGTGGCGTCAGCGAAACCGCTGAACAAAGTAGCGTCAAAGATTCTCGCGAAAAGAATGCCATATACAACAAGAACAATGTTGTTGCCAACGAGCATTGTTGACACAAAGCCATTAGGATGCCGGTAGAACAAAGAAATAATGCGCTGCGACAGTCCGTTTTTCTCACGGTCCATCTCTGCCAGCATTCTGTTTGACGACACGAAAGCAATCTCCATGCCGCTGAAGAACGCCGACAAAATCATTGTCAGTATAATAGATATGATATATTCAAACATAAGCGAATGTCAGGTCTAATCACCACCTTCGGTAAAAATTTTCATCTGTAATAAAGCGTAATCAGCGTCTTGCAGCCGTCCGCCTCTGTTGTGCAGGCCGCTGCGGCACAGCCGGCGCTACCGTAGCCGGACGCGGCATAGCCTGCGGGTGCATGGCCTTCATTATGCTGTCCTGGGCCCTGCGTGCGCTGTCAGAGTTCTCTGTTCCGTCGCCGCCATTCTTTTCAAGGTCACCCTTAATGAAGCTGCCCTTGGTGTTGCTGACGTAATAATGATTCAGCTTCTCATCACTGGTGAAATAGCTGCCCTGGAGTGTACGTTCCGGCGTGACAAGGCGCGAGAAGCTGTTGCTGTAAAGCTCGTGGCGGTTCTCATCCCAATAGAGCTCATTACTCCAGAAGCGCAGTCCGTCCTTGGTAAGTACGCGCACATTGCCGTGCAGTGCCCACAGCCGCTGCTGGTCAAAATAATAAGCCGTATCAGCCTGTATGTAGCTGTTTATATGAAACGTCTCGTCAAACTGTTCAAGAAAAACACCCTTGTCAAACGTCCATCGTGAAGGATGCCTGTTTTGGTTCACCTCCCACCGCTCTGTTATGATGCGGTATTTGATAACACCTGAGTCGCTGATTAAAGTATTAACACCGTAAGATGTCATGACGGCTACGGAGTCGCGGTCGCTGATAGCAGGCGCGGTGTGCTCGACGGCCTTTGAGCAACCAGACATTACTATTGCCACAAGCGCAACGGCAAACAACAGCAGATAATCATTAATATAACATAACCTGTTACGGCAATGAACAGCCCAAAGACCTCTTGACAAAGGTCTTTTACACATTATATTATATAGTGACATATTATATAGCAACTTATATGGCAACCTGCGTATCAAATCAAGAACCGTAAAAAACAGAAACGCTCATGGCCCGACCGGATGACATGTCAGGCGGTCTGCCCATGAACGCAGTAAAAATATTTATATTTTATTCAACCTTCCACTTTGCGAACCAGCGCTCGTTGAACGTAAATCCTATTGTCAGCCGGAAAGAGTTCTCATTTATTGTAGACCCGAACTCTCTCACCCACTGTCCGCTCACGTTGAGTATGGACCGGTTGTTAAGTGAGTTTTGTATAGGAATGCCGAAACCAATGCTTGCTGACAGTTCCTTAGGGCCGTTGTTTGAATTAAACTTATAATAAGAGGTGGCATAGCTGACACCCGCCCTGTAGTTGACGCGGTTCAGGAAACGCCGGCTCATACTGTTGGGCGTAAACTCCGTGCCAAGCGTAAACTTATGCCTGTCGCTGTACATGCCGCCCCGCATGCCGTAGCTCACGCTGCCGCCGGATGCGATAATCTCCGGCTGCTCATATGAGCTCCATTTCTGCCAGTCCCAGTCGAGGCCTACAAGCCATTTCGAGCCGTGCGTCCACGCGAGGCCGGCGCCGACCTCCGTCGGCAGCTTCAGCTTCAGCTCACGGCCGCCATAGCTGCTCAACGTGTCGTTCACCTCAGTGCTCGACGTGCTGACGGTATAGCGGTAGTAGCACTTCGGCTTGCCGCCAATGCTGTGCCCCGGTGAATATGTTGCACCCACCGTCAGCCAGTCGTTTTTGTCGAGATGAAAAGAATACTGTGCACCTATGTTGACACGATAGCTCTTGACCTCTGCCGAATATGTACGTCCGGAAGCATTCACGCTTGCGTCACTGAACGTCACATCAGACTTGTTTTCTATGTCTCCCCACAGATAACTGCCGTTGACACCTATCGAGAAGTTGTTGACAGGCTGCCATCCCACGCCGAGGAAAGCCTCATGAAGGCCGCCCGTGCCGGAATAAGTTGTTGTGAACGTTGCTGTGGAATTGCCGATAAATGACGTTGTTGAATAGTCATAGCCTACATTGGTAAGGGGAACAACTCCTAAGGCTATGCCGACATTGCGCACGGCACGGAACCCGGCCGTAACGTATTCAAAGTTGGCATTCTTGGCATTCTTGGAGTTGCCGTTTTCCTTGAAATTCGTTATCTGTCCCGACACGCCCATGTCGAAGATGAACGTCAGCGAGTCGATGGCCGAATATGATGCAGGGTTGAGCATATTCACCTGATTGTGCCGCCTGCATCCCATTGCCAGTCCGTTCATGCCGCGGTTGAAGCCCGTAGCACGTTCCGACAGCATACCGAGACCAAAGCGGCTGTATGGTGAGTTAGTGCCGCTCTGTGCGTAAGCCGCGGCAACGGCTGTCAGCAGAAAGGCGCATAATGGTAGTCTTTTCATGTTTTTCTGTTATCTGAGCTGCAAAAGTATCGAAAAAAAACGATATAAAAGAACGATAACTCAGAAATATAAGCTATTTTTGCACCATGAAACGTTTTAAAGTTTTTTTTATAATTCTTTACATACTGTCAATGCCGCTGGCGGCTGCTCACGGTGCCGACTCCCTGCACATCGGACTGATAACATGTTCGCCCGGCACGGAGGTATACTCACAATACGGGCATACGGCAGTGCGTGTATGGAATAGTAAAAGCGGCGCGGACATGGTGTTCAACTACGGCATGTTCTCATCGCGGCAGCCTTACTTTATCCCGCGTTTCATCTTCGGGCTGACCGACTACAAGGTAGACGTTGAGAGCTTCAGCAGTTTTCTGGAAGAATACCGTTGGGAAGGCCGCGGTGTCACCGAGCAGGTGCTCAACATCAGTCCCGCCGACAAGGCTGCCATAGCAGCAGCTCTCATACGCAATGTGCAGCCGGAAAACCAGGTATACAGATACAATTTCTTTTATGACAACTGCACCACTAGAGCCCGTGACATAATAGTGAAGCATCTGAGCGGAAAACTTGAGTATGGTCTGCCGGCGTCTGACGACACATACCGTGACATGATTCACAGATGGAACTCCGGGTATCCATGGACGTCAGCCGGCGAGGACATCCTTCTCGGTGTCAATGCCGACCGGCCCACAACGAAATCGCAGCAGCAGTTTCTGCCCGGAAATCTTATGAACGACTTCGGACACGCTTATTACAACGGGCACAGCCTCGTTGAGAGCACCGCCGTTCTGCTAAAACCGCAGGCACAGATAGTAAAAGACGACTTCTTCCTGTCGCCGTTCGACGTGTCGCTCATTCTTATTGCCGTGTTTCTCACCGTGGGAGTGAATGAATACCGCCATAAGAAAATCTGCTGGCAGTTTGACGCCGCCTGCATGCTCATAAGCGGTCTGCCAGGACTCATTCTCTTTACGATGATTTTCTCGCAACATCCGTGTGTAAGTCTCAACCTGCTCATTCTCATACTCAACCCGCTGACACTGTTCTGGCTTGTACCGGCAGTGAAGCACGCACGCAAAGGCGAGAAATATTATTGGTGGACACTGTGGGAAATAATGCTTCTTGCCGGCATATTAGGCTCATTCGTGCAGAAAGAGCCGTGGCTGACAATAATTCTGGCATTTTGTTTGCTTAGTAGAACATTACTTCACGTAACACTGAAGAAATAACCCCTGCATGACACCGGTCAGCAAAAGATTTATAATAACATTAACAATATAAACAGAAAATGGCAAACAGATATATAGCGGCACTGCTCGTCGTGCTGACGGCAACAGGCATAGAAGCCTATACCTATGAGGCTGCCGTGCGCGATGCGCTGACGCGTATGTCTTACGAGGAGGCCTGCCTGCCCGGCGACGCGCAGGAGCTGCGGAACGGCATCCTTGAAATCATAAAGGCACTCAAGGATTCAAGCAATGAAGATGAGAAACGTCTTCTGCCCTCGCAGCATGCCATCGACGCCATAACAAATACAACAACACATAACAGCGACGTATGTCACAATGTCACTGTTTTCTCATCACATAATTATTCATTATGCCTTTTTGGCACTGAAGTTGTTATCCGCGGCCCAGACTCATGCCGTATATGATTTTTTTTCAAAATTACATGAAACAAACAGGTGAAAACAAGCTACAGTTCTCTTCACTTGTTAACATGAAAAGCACGGCCAATTGGACCGGATGCAAACAAATACATTTTATATTATAACAACTTATAATATAACAACTTATAATATAACAACATTCAAATTCAAAAAGAATAATGAATTTAGGAAAAATACTTAAGTCGCTCTTCGGCGACAAGTCATCACGCGACATGAAGCTCATCCAGCCTATTGTCGACAAGGTAAAAGCTGAATATGAGAACATCAAGACGCTAAGCAACGATGAGCTGCGCGCAAAGACGGCTGAGATAAAGCAAAAAGTGCATGATGCCGGCAAAGAACAGCGCGACAAGATTGCAGAGCTGAAGGCAAAAATAGAAGACACGCCTATCGACCAGCGTGAAGCTATATTCAACGAGATAGACAAGCTGCACAAGACAGAGCTCGACAACTATGAGAAGGCTCTCAACGAGGTGCTGCCGACGGCCTTCTCCATTGTCAAGGACACAGCACGCCGTTTTTCTGAAAACGAGGAGACAGTGGTTACTGCTACCGACTTCGACCGTGAGCTTGCTGCCGACCCGAGCAAAGACTTCATAACTATCGACGGCGACAAGGCCATATACCACAACCACTGGACTGCCGGCGGCAACGACCAGAAATGGCAGATGGTACACTATGACGTACAGCTCTTCGGCGGCGTTGTGCTGCACCAGGGTAAGATTGCCGAAATGGCTACCGGTGAGGGTAAGACCCTCGTGGCTACCCTTCCGGTGTTCCTCAACGCGCTCACCGGCAACGGCGTGCACGTGGTGACCGTCAACGACTATCTGGCAAAACGTGACTGCGACTGGATGGGACCGCTCTATGAGTTCAACGGACTGTCTGTTGACTGCATAGACAAACATCAGCCTAACTCTGAAGAGCGCCGGCAGGCTTACAAGGCCGACATCACCTTCGGAACAAACAACGAGTTCGGCTTCGACTACCTTCGCGACAACATGGCAATATCGCCTAACGACCTTGTACAACGCGAGCATAACTATGCCATTGTCGATGAGGTCGACTCTGTGCTCATCGACGATGCCCGCACGCCGCTTATCATCTCCGGACCTATTCCTAAGGGCGACGACCAGATGTATGAGCAGTATCAGCCGCTCGTCGAGCACCTCTATGAAGTGCAGCGCAAGCAGGCCACGGAACTGCTCGCCGAGGCAAAGACAAAGATTTCTGCCGGACAGAAAGAAACAGACCAGAAGAAGAAACAGCAGCTTCTCGACGAGGGCTTCCTTGCCTTATTCCGTTCCTACAAGGCTCTGCCTAAGAACAAGCCGCTCATCAAATATCTGTCTGAAGACGGCATAAAGAGCGGACTGCTCAAAACCGAGGAGTTCTACATGGCAAACAACAACCGTGAGATGCCGAAAGCCGTTGAACCACTCTACTTCGTTGTTGACGAAAAGCTCAATTCTGCCGACCTCACCGACAAGGGTACCGACTGGCTGGCCAAGCAGGTGAAGGACAAGAACCTCTTCGTGCTGCCCGACATTACCGGCCAGCTCTCTGACCTTGAGAAGCAGAAAGAAGACGGCAAGCTCACCGACGACCAGTATCTCGACAAGAAAGACGAACTCATGAGCCACTACGGCGTCCAGAGCGACCGCGTGCACACCCTTCAGCAGCTGCTGAAGGCCTACACCATGTTCAACAAGGACGATGAGTATGTTGTCATGGACGGCGAGGTGAAGATCGTAGACGAGCAGACCGGACGTATCATGGAGGGACGCCGCTGGAGCGACGGCCTGCACCAGGCCATAGAGGCTAAGGAACACGTGAAGGTTGAGGCTGCCACGCAGACATACGCATCAATAACACTGCAGAACTACTTTCGCATGTATCACAAGCTGGCCGGCATGACCGGTACGGCAAGCACCGAGGCCGGTGAGTTCTGGGATATCTACAAGCTCGACGTTGTAGAGATACCTACCAACCGTCCGATAGCGCGCAAGGACCTTCAGGACCGCGTATACAAGACACAGCGCGAGAAATACAAGGCTGTCATTGACGAGATAGAGAAGATGCGCAACGAAGGCCGTCCGTGCCTCGTCGGCACCACATCGGTAGAGATCAGTGAGCTGCTCAGCAAGATGCTCAAGATGCGCAAGATACCGCACAACGTGCTCAACGCCAAGCTGCACCAGCAGGAGGCAATGGTCGTGGCTCAGGCCGGACAGCAGGACAACGAGGGCAAGGGATGCGTCACGATAGCCACAAACATGGCCGGACGAGGCACCGACATCAAACTTACCGATGAGGTGAAGAAGGCCGGCGGACTCGCCATCATAGGAACAGAGCGCCATGAGAGCCGCCGCGTCGACCGTCAGCTGCGCGGTCGTGCCGGACGTCAGGGCGACCCGGGTTCATCCGTGTTCTACGTGTCACTTGAAGACAAGCTCATGCGTCTGTTCGGCTCAGAACGCATTTCGAAGGTAATGGACAAGCTCGGCTTTGAAGACGGCGAACGCATTGAGAGCCCGATGATCAGCAAGAGCATAGAACGCGCCCAAAAGAAAGTTGAGGAAAATAACTTCGGAATACGTAAGCACCTGCTTGAATATGATGACGTGATGAACAAACAGCGCACCGTCATCTATGAGAAACGGCGACACGCACTGATGGGTGAGCGTATCGGCATGGACATCACCAATGCCATCTGGGACCGTGTGCTCAACATCATCAACAACAACGACTACGAGGGCTGCAAGGAAAAATTCCTTCAGATTCTTGCCATGGAATGTCCGTTCACTGATGAAGAATATGACAACGGCAATAAGAACGACATTGCAGAACGCGCCTTCCAGTATGCCATTGCCAACTTCAAACGCAAGACTGACCGCATACAAAGCATTGCATACCCTATCATCAAGGAGGTATATGAGAAGCAAGGCAATATCTACGAGCGCATCATGGTGCCTATCACAGACGGCAAACGGCTGTATAAGATTCCGTGCAATCTGAAAGAGGCCTACGACACCGATGCAAAGAGCGTGGTAAAGCAATTTGAGAAGGTCATCATGCTGCATATCATCGACGATGAATGGAAGGAAAACCTACGCCAGCTCGATGAACTGCGTCACAGCGTGCAGAACGCTTCATACGAGCAGAAAGACCCGCTGCTGGTGTTCAAGCTCGAAAGCGTAAAGCTGTGGGACAACATGATTGACGAGATGAACGACCGCATTGTCTCTATCCTTATGCGCGGACAGATTCCTGAGGTGAACAACGTACAGGAGGCTGCCCCGGAGGAACACTCACAGCGCTATGACGAACGGAAAGACTCCATAGAAGACGAGCTTAACAACGAGCAGCGCAAGGCCCAGCAGCAGGCTATGCAGCAGGACACGCGCAGCAACGAGGAAGCTCACAAGCCATACGTGGCAAAGAAGCTCCCCGGACGTAACGACCCATGCCCATGCGGCAGCGGTAAGAAGTTCAAAGACTGCCACGGCAAAGGACTCGTTTAATAACTGAAAAAAATTATATTTAAAGCCTGTGCGGAAATGATTTCCGCACAGGCTTTTTTGCTTAGTAAAATTATTCAATAACTTCCGCAACTTATTGAATAATATGTAAAATCAATTCAGAAGAAATTAAAGAATATTAACTAAAAAACATGCTCAGAAAAAATTATCTGATTTCTTCATGGATATTCCATCTTTGCATAAAAACTGCATAATATTATAATTTTCGCGTTATTCTGTCGTTTGGTCATCGTAAAGCAATGAGATAATTTTCTGTAGCTGTGAGATAATTTTCCAAAGCATTGCTTTACACTACCTAAACCTATGCTTTATTTTTCTGATTCTTTTACATAATAGTCCATTTTTAAGGCTTTATTTTTGTAATAAAATTACAACTTATTGATTATTAGTAGATTCTAAAATGAGCGAGAATGCCGTTCTACGCGACCAACCGTAAAGCCGCTCCGTTTTCTGTGATTTTTGAAAACAGCTTTGTCAATAAAATTCAAATTTAACATTTTCATTGTAAAGCGAAGTTTTTTACGATTCAGCGTATGTTTATTCTTATCAAATTAGTATTTTCTTTTTATTCATTGTAAATGTTGACCCGCGTGCAGGGTGCGGTCTTAAACATCCTTGTCGCATGCAGCTTTCGTACATCAACACTTCTGTCCACCGATAAAAGTGGAACAGAATGTGAGGGCAGTCACGCCCTGATGTGGACACAAACAAACTAACCTTATCAACCGATAACTTACTGAAATTATTTTTGAACATTACCCTTAACTGATAAGAAAGAAATTGTGTAATTTTGCAATAGTTCAGTTCAGAAGCTTTATTTTCAAAAAATTCTGATGGTAAATCAATTCCACATGAAAAATATTCTTATAATAATTCTGGCCATATTAATTGCATTCCCGGCAGCAGCCGGAAACAACAAGCAACGCAACAGACTGAAAGTCGGACTGGTGCTTGGAGGCGGCGGTGCAAAGGGTGCCGCAGAGGTTGGTGTTCTGAAATACATAGAGAAATCAGGCATACCTATTGACTATATAGCCGGAACAAGCATAGGCTCTATCATTGGCGGACTGTACAGCTGCGGCTATCGCTCTGCCGACCTCGACACTATGTTCTGCTCACAGACATGGACTACGTTGCTCGCCGACAGGAACATGGATTATGACAAACGACTCATCACCAAGAAAAACGGCGTTACCTACGTGCTCGGCTTTCCCGTGGCTCGAAACAAAAAAGCAAAAGCTGACGGCATCAGCACGCCGGGGCTTGTCAGAGGCGACTCTATCGTACACCTGCTCAATGCCATGACACGCCGTCCCGACTCTCTCAGCTTCAACAACCTGCCAATACCGTTCAGGTGCGTAGCCGTTGACGTCAAACACATGAGAGAAGTGGTCATAGACCGCGGCATACTTGCAGAGGCCATGCGCAGCAGTATGTCGATACCCGGAGTGTTCAAGCCCGTTGAGCGTGACAGCATGTTGCTCGTCGACGGCGGAGTGCTTAACAACCTGCCCGTTGACGTGGTCAGGAAGATGGGCGCCGACGTGGTCATTGCCGTTGACCTTACACAGAACAAACGCGAGACACGCGACAAGAAAATGCACAAGAGAAAAGGCCTCGGGCTGCTGCTCGAATGGGTGCGCACGCGTCCGGACCTGATAAAATACAATCAGAACATAAAAGACTGCGACGTTTACATAAACCCGGACCTGAAAGGATTTGATGCCGCAAGCTTCAACCTCGAAAAGATTCAGCAGATGATAGAACGCGGAGAGAAAGCCGGCAAAAAAGCAGAGTCAAGCCTTAAGAAACTCAAGAGACGAGTTATGGCCGGGAAATAATCATTGGCTGTCCTGCTCAACATCTGAAACACGCAACGCATGTGCCAGCCGCGTCAGAAGGAATATTATTCCACCGGCAGCAATATAAAGCAGCATCACATGCCACGCAGAAACGTTTATATCCTCAACAGCGGCAAACGGCACTGACGCTATAATCCTCACGCCGCCGTTCATTATACGCGCAAGGCCGAAGCACAGGCTGCCGGCAATGGCATGCAGCCATGCCGGCCAGGCAAGAATCATATATAAGGCAAAAGAGAAAAGAACAACATAGGTGAGCGGTATCACGAAGACGTTAGTGAAAAGAAAGAGCATTGGGAAACGGTGGAAATAAAAAACGGCAAGCGGAGCTGTCCCGAGCTGTGCGGCTACAGACACGGCCATAAGCTGCCAAAGCCATCCAAGCAGCTTGCTCTTCGGATTACACAATCCATTTATCCACTGCTGGCTGATGATTATTGCCAATACAGCAAGAAATGACATTTGCAGGCCGACATCAAAGATACTTAACGGATCAGCCAGCAGCAAAACGACCAACGCCATGCTGAGAGCATTGAGCGACATGCGCGGACGCCCCATGACGCCGGCAAGACTGTAAACGGTGAGCATCAGTGCGGCACGGCATACACTGACCGGACAGCCGACAAGGAAAACGAAAAGCCAAATCAATATTATCAACAGAGTATGCTTCCACCAGCGTGGTCTCCGGCCGAAAGCTATCTTCAGAAAAGAAAACAATATGCTGAGATGCAATCCGCTGAGAGCAAGCACATGCGATGCTCCGGCAACGGAATAGGCATCACGCAAGTCCTTGTCAAGAGCCTTTTTGCTGCCAAGGGCGACAGCCGCTATCAGCGCACCGTCATCTTCTGAGACGACACTGCCGTCATGACGCTTTGCAACATGATGCACCAATAAGGAGTCACGCAAGCGCGACAGCCTGACAGCAGCTCTCGTCATAACAGGAACATCAGAAAGAGAAACGCTGCACACCGTCATGGCACTGGCATAGACAAACGCCACAGCCGCATAGCCGTGCCGGCGCATATAAAGAGCATAGTCAAACCCGCGTGAGAAATTTTCCGGACGGCACATGCGTGACGTGAAACACACACACTGCCCTGTATGCGGCAATTCACCTTTATCATACCCCGGCATGATGCTGAGCCTTATTTTACGTCCGGCAAGCGGTCCGCCGGCAACATAGCAGTCGGCCATGGCCACACGGCCGTGCATGACAGGCTCTTCGGCAAATACAACCTTATAATCAGCCATGCCGGCCGGCAGAGCCGCATCGGCACGTTGCTCAACGGCAAGGCGCAGCGCCATGCCCATGAAAAACATTCCAAGAAGAATTGACAGTGACGGCAGTTGCGCAAACGAATGCATGACTTTTTGTCCGGCAATAGCACCGGTAATCACAAGCACTACTGCCGTACCGGCCGAGGCGACTACAGCCTCAGCGCCGCCACAGACGCCATACAGACTGCCACCGAGAAGAATGCCGGCGACAAGCGACATGGCTATCCGCACGAAAGGATTACAGCGAAAGACTTCAGCAATCATCCCTGACGACACATTTTTTAAAATATGAATAATCAAACATGAAAAATTAAATATGAATACCTAAGTGAAAAGCTTAAGTATGAATGCTCATTCTGCGCCACAGGAAACGCGGCAGACGGCGCCACAACGCTGTAAGCACACGGTAGCGCCGGTCTATTACCGCTACATGACGACGGTGTTCTATAGCCTTTACCGCCGCAGCAGCCACCTTCTCAACGCTCATAAGCATAGGATATGTATGACCGTCGTTAAGCAGATTTGTATTAACAAAACCGGGACGGATATCTGTGATAAAAATCTTCTTATGCAGCATGCAGGCCTGCTGTTCAAGTGCCTGGAGATAAACATTCTGCATGGCCTTCGTGGCACTGTAAGCCGGTGCTGCGCCAAGTCCCTTCGTACCGGCTATTGACGTGATGGCAGCAATATGTCCGCTGCCGCGGCTACAGAAATAATTAAAAGCAGCATCAACCATTCTTACGAACCCACAGCCGTTGGTAAGCACCGTGGCTGATTCCTTTTCTGCATCTAACGGCATGTTCTGCCAGCCTACCCCGGCTACATGAACATACAGGTCTGTTCCGCCCATTTTGCTTATAAGATCAAGTAGACGGACGGCCGCATCTGACGCCGTCACATCAATGACACTCACGAAGACACGGCCGCTATATTCGGCGGCAAGCCTGTCAAGCGGCTCTCTGCGGCGTGCCGCGACACCGAGTGTCCAGCCATGTGCAAGCATCATGCGTGCGACGGCAAGACCTATTCCTGACGAGGCACCTGCTATTATGGCTTTCTTTTCTGCTGTCTTTGTCATCTGATTGTTTGTTAATGATTTAAGTTTTATGCAAAAATATGAATAAATAAGCAATATCCTCCATCAGTTGTCAATAACTTCACAAAAAAACGTATTTTTTTGTTTATGACAAGATTCTGATACCTAAAAGTTATGAAATGCGGGCATTGAATTCTTTTTTTTGCATTCAAGACGCCAGCACTGTTACAAAAATATTAACTTTGCCAGAGTTGACTAAAAAAAATTGCAAACATGAACATAATTAAGGAACTGCACCGCACCGACCACAAGCACATTCTGGGCGGCCTTGACATTTTCAAATATATCGGTCCGGGGCTGCTCGTCACGGTAGGATTCATAGATCCAGGCAACTGGGCCAGCAACTTCGCCGCAGGCTCTGAATACGGCTACGCCCTGCTGTGGGTTGTCACGCTGTCGACGATAATGCTTATCGCGCTGCAGCACAACGTTGCACACCTCGGCATTGTAACTGGCCTGTGTCTGAGCGAGGCCGCGACGAAATACACGCCGTCGTGGGTGAGCCGCCCTATTCTCGGTTCAGCCGTGCTGGCAAGCATATCTACGTCGCTGGCCGAAATTCTCGGCTCAGCAATAGCGCTGCAAATGCTGTTCGGCATTCCTATCGTGGCCGGCTCTGTGATAACAGTCATAGCTGTGGTCATTCTGCTGTTCACTAACACATACAAGCGCATGGAACGCGCCATTATAGGCTTTGTATCTGTCATCGGACTGTCATTCATCTATGAGCTGTTCCTCGTTGACATAGACTGGGGGCAGACGGCGCATGACTTTGTAGTGCCAAGCGTGCCGCAGGGCAGCTTGCTGGTTATAATGAGCGTATTGGGAGCAGTGGTCATGCCGCACAATCTCTTTCTGCATTCCGAGGTCGTACAGAGCCGGGAGATTAACAAAAAGGGGAAAAACGACATTGAGCGCGCACTGCACTATGAGTTTTTTGACACGCTCTTTTCAATGCTCGTCGGATGGGCTATTAACAGCTCAATGATTATACTTGCCGCAACGACATTCTACCGTTACGGCACAGACGTGACCGACCTCTCGCAGGCAAAGGAACTGCTCACACCGCTGCTTGGGCGCAATGCCGGCGACGTGTTTGCCTTCGCACTGCTGCTCGCAGGCATATCTAGCACCGTGACGAGCGGAATGGCCGCCGGCAGCATTTTCTCGGGAATGTTCAATGAGTCTTACAATGCCAAGGACCCGCACTCTTACGTCGGAATAGCAATATCATACGGTGTTTCGCTGCTCGTCATCCTCTTCATCAGCGACCCGTTCAAAGGACTGCTCGTATCGCAGATGGTGCTCAGCCTGCAACTGCCGTTCACGGTATTCCTGCAGGTAAGCCTGACATCATCGAGAAGAGTTATGGGAGCCTACGCCAACAAACGCTGGAACAGCTGCTTTCTATATGGGCTGGCCGTCATCGTAACGGCACTGAACATCTTGCTGTTCATTGATACGCTGCAAGGAATGTAGAACAGACTTTATTACAAAGCCTTGTCTGCATCAACACCATATCCGAACAGTGCAAAGTCGCCACGGGCCGGATCGCCGGGAAACACCTCGCCCATGGCCTCACTGAGCCTGACCACCGTGCGCCAGGATGCCGTGCGGCCAGTGATTAGATTGAGTGCGGAAGCCATTTGAATGACATGAGTGTCGAGCGGAACATAAAGCGTATCCTTGCGAATGAAGTCAGCCCACAGCCCGAGGTCTACCGGCGACGGACTGCGCACCATCCAGCGAAGATACATGCACGGCCGCTTGGCCACTGATGATGCCGGCGAGGGTACCATACCCTTTATACCGCGTGAGCGGAAGAACGACGACAGGGCATCAAGAGCCTCAAGGGCCGTTCCGTTCGGTGATGAGCGGCGGACAAACTGCCCTATCGTCCCGTAATCAGTGAGCATGTCGCACAGCGCGTCGAGCATGCCGACCATCATGCGGTTGGTGTATAAACGGTAGAAACAACTGTCATCATCTGATATGTCATCACGATAAGCCTTATCTCTGACCCACTGCCACGGCTCACCTTCAGATGCTGTCAGCAGATATTGTATCTTCGGCATGAACTGACGGCGTGAGCCGTAACTGAGCACTGAGGCTATGAAGCCCATTGTCTCCTTGTCTTTTTCTTCCGTCACCTGGTGCATGAACCACGACGGATCACCGTCAAGAAACGTGGGCGTCTCATAGCGGTCGGCAAGCGTGCGGAGACGCTCAGCAAGTTGTTGTTGTTCCATAATAATTAGTTTGTTGTTGTGGTGGTCATTCCGTTTCACTTTTCAGTATATCAGCGCAACATAGTCATTTTCTGCGTGTAGAACCCGTGCCTGTTGTGTGGCCGTATATATCCTTATAAGTAGTCTTTGAATTGCCAAAAACATCCTTGGTCTCTGTTGACGAGCCCGTTATATGCCCATAGCTGTCACGGTAGGTTGTCTTTTTATTTTCACCACTGCCGTAGGTATCGCTGCGCCCAGTTATGTGGCCATACTGATCACGATAAGTGGTGTTTGTCTTGCCGTGACTGTCGGTATAGCCGGACGACGTGCCGGTGACATGGCCGTACTGATCACGGTAGGTTGAGGTTACACGGCCGTGACTGTCGGTAGTAGTGGTCACTGTGCCGGTAATGTGGCCGTAAATATCACGCTGTGTCTCTACTGTTTTATTGTCTTGTGCCTGCACAGAGAAAACAGCGAAGAACATGACTAAGGTAAAAAATATTGTTTTCATAATTTTCTTTTTTCAATCGTCTGCTGCAAATATCCGTAAAAAAAAGAAGACACGGATGAAAAATCACAAGTTTTTTCTTCCGTGTCTTCATATAATTCCGCATGATTAACCATGCATTTTGATTATGATAAATGCGGGATAATCATTTACGCTTTAAAAGTCGGATTCTTCGTGTGCCTCTTTTTCTATTTTGTCAGCTGTCTCAAGAAGCTTTATGGCATCGACATACTGCGCTATGCCCTGCGCCACATCCTTGGCGGCTTTCATGGCAAGCACGACGGTCTGCGGACGGTGGACAACATCACCGCCGGCAAAAACGCCACGACGTGTGGTCATGCCCATCGGACGGTCGACGACCTTCACATATCCTTTCTCGTCTACTTCTATGCCCTCAGTAGTGCTGACAATGCGGTTTGCAGGACGGCTGCCAATGGCAAGGAAAATACGGTCGAACTTCTCCTTACGCTCACCGTCAGGAGTCTTCAGACGGCAGGAGCCAAGGCGTCCGTTGGCACCGGGCAGGAACTCCTCGACTGTGGTCTCCCACTCGAACTTAACGCCTTCCTTGACAGCCTCCTCATACTCACTCGCGATGGCTGGCATCTCCTCACGCGTGCGCCGGTAAAGAACGGTAACATCGGCACCAAGGCGTATTGCCGTGCGTGCGGCATCCATGGCCACGTTGCCGCCGCCAATGACACCAACCTTGTCACCTTCGTGCAGCGGGACCATGTCGCGGCTCATGGCACCTTCATTATAGGCATTTACGTTATGCAGGAAGTATGTAGACTGGCTGACACCATGCAGCTTGGCTCCAGGCGTAGAGTCCATGTTCTGCGGCACGGCCGTTCCGGTGCCCATGAAGATGGCATCATAGCCGGCATTGAAGATGCTGTCGACGGTGACACCGTTCTCGCCGACAAGGCAGTTGCATACAAAATTAACGCCGAGAGCCTCTATCTTGGCTATCTCAGCACGTACAACAGCCTTCGGAAGACGATATTCCGGAATGCCGTACATCAGTACACCGCCCGGCTCGCTCTGCCCCTCGAAGATGGTTATGTTAAATCCTTCACGTGCCAGGTCGCCGGCTACGGTAAGTCCGGCAGGGCCGGAGCCGATAACGGCCACCTTGCCGCGGTTCTTCTGCGGCAGGTTCTCACGCGTGAGGTTCATCTTGGTATCAAAGTCGGCTATGAACTGCTCTATCTTGCCTATCTGTATTGGGGTGCCTTTCTTGCCGAGCACGCAATGTCCCTGACACTGCTTCTCATGCGGACAGACACGACCGCAGATGGCAGGCAGATTGCTCTTGGCATTGATGATGCTCATGGCGTCACCCATGTTGCCCATGCTCAGAGCATGAACGAAATCGCGTATGTCGTTTCCTATCGGACAGCCCTTCACACACTGCGGCACCTTGCAGTGCAGACAGCGCTTGGCCTCGTCTATGGCCTCACGGGTGGTGAAGCCCTCATGAACCACCTGAAAGGCGGCATTCTCTTCTTGTATGCTCATGATTCTGTTCTATTTCTTTTTTCGGTTGTTATCCTTTTTTTGTACTTTCGTGCCAGGATAAATATTCTGTTATTTACCCAGGCGGCAAGAAAAATTCCCCTGATATGTTTTACATCACAGCCGGTAAAACTGACATGTAATGTCAAACTGTTTTCTTCTTAAGAAGATAGTTTGATAATGCAATATGGGGATTGCAAAATTACATATATTTTTTCATAAAAAAGCGAATGTCATTAAAAATCAAACAACAGCCCAGTTTTAGTGATAATTTTCCGTAAATTCATGCAGTTTCTTGAAAAAAGGTCTGTTAGAAAACTGCCACACATGCAAGCTGCACGCCTTGCTGCCGATTACTGATGATTAACTGACGCACAACATCAAAACAACGGACGGGCAGTGCGAATGCCAATCTGAACGGGGTGACGATACATGTAATCTTTAAGCAGCATAGGTTCTTCTATAACCTTGTGATGGATTGACGACGCATTTAGCAGATGCAGGCCGTCACGATACCACACGGCTATTCCAATATGGGTGGTGTCGAGACCTTTTTTGTTAGTCACAATGGCAATGATGTCGCCGTCATGAATGGTCTGCCTCATAAGTGGCGTGTTGACGATGCCTGCCTTTGGTATGTAAGGATGCACAGAACCTGTCATGTTCTCTTCCATGGCACGTATGCCCGGCAGCCATTCCGGATGAGCGCTCAGCATCTTATAAGACTTTACATGAGCCGACATATAATTTGTTTTGACGGTCTGCCTTGCCGTATACGGCGGATTCGGTCCGCTGATATCCTTAACTATGCCTTCTTTCACGTTATCATCAATCCATACGGTGAAATAATGCTGCCGCGACGTATATTCAACCTTTCCGCCGACATAGCGTATGTGACTGAGGCAACGTGCAAAATCATTAAACGACGTCTCACCGCGTGATGCGCATTCAGCTATGGCAAGAGCCTGCTCAACAAAAGTAGTGCAGTCGAGTTCATGCAGATTAACAACAAGCCGTTCTTCTGACGCGCGGTCGAGAGTGCCGCCTACATACGGTCTGCCGAGAAACTGACGTGCCGACCACAACAGCCAGCTCGCCGGTTTCTGCTTCAGCCGGGCTGCCTTGCCCAGCAACGCGCATACTTCTGCCGAGTCATGTGGCGAACAGGTAACCTTGAACGGCAGCACCGATGCAGCATTCATGGCCTTATGCCGGCTGACAGACGAAGCAGCATTTAATGCCGTTTCTGAATTATCTGCCTGAACGACTTTATCTTCAAATTTATCAGCCGCAAAAGCTGTCTCATTATATTTGTCTGAGCCGTTGTTCTGCTGACGTGCACACGCCGACGGCATAACAGATGTCAGCATAAGCAACAAGGCAGATGCTGACAACTTTATAGTGTGATTCATGATATTCATTATCTTCTGTTTCTGTATTCTTTTTTTCTGCCGAAATTAAAACCTGCATAAAAAATAAGATTTCCGAAAATATTACTCGTTGAGAACCGGTTTTTGCTGTAGTTATAAGCATGGAAGGTGGCAGAAAGACCGGCGAACCATTTCATATTGTTATAGACAAGAGCCGTGCGGCCGGTGCCGTCGAGCTGGAAGTTATGAAACGAGAAATCACGGAAGCTTCTGTCTGCCTGCATGTCCGAGCGTGTGTCCTTATATGCCAGTCCGAGCTGAAGGGATATGTCGAAAAGCCAGTTGTGAGCGAACACCCAGTTGTAAGCATAGCCGGCGCTGATGTTTATGTCTTCAAGCCGCGTCACTCCCGTGCGGAACGTGGTATCGAGCAGCTGGGCTGCCTCAGTGCTCACCTTTGCGGCAATGAGCTCACGCATCTGCTGCCAGTCGACAAATATTTTCTGATAGGTATATCCGACGCCGGCCAGCAGCGAGCCGGAACTGCGGCGCTGGATAGTAGACTGCGAATAAGCCGCAGGATAAGAGAAATGACGGTGGTTGAAGATGTAATATCCGCTGAAACCACGGATTGAGGAATGAAGACCTGAAAAATCAGAGTTTTTTATGTCGTGTGTATTTATCCCGTTGCCAAGGTCGACAGAACGAACCTTATAATTGTTGCCCGTCTCACGCCAGAAGAGGTCGAGACCGAGCATGTTGCTGTAAAGGCTGAGGTCATACTCCGTGCGGTTGTCATTCAATGATGTCGAGCCAAGGTGGGTCAGGTCAATGGAATAGCCCAGGAACAGCCACTTCCATCCGAAATAGGGTCCGAGCTTGTAGGACATGTCTGGCGAGAATGATATGCGCTTGCCTTCCCGGCTTGAGAATGAATAAGCCTCGTAGGTATTGGTGTTCTGAAGAAGAAAGGCATAATTATACTTCTGCGGTTCAATGTAGGTTGTATCGAAATTAGTAAACTCACGAAAGAATGCCTTTATGCCGTGACCTATCATGCCAAAGAAGCCGCGCGGACGCTGTCTGGCTGACAGTCTGTCAACAATCACGCTGCCACCGATGAAAGAAGAGTCGCGCGACGCGGATGAGACTATGGAGTTTTTCTGGTCAGCTGTTTTATTACTGTCCGGCAACATGGTATTCTGCCCGGACATTGAAACGGACATGTGCATGTTCTGATCCTGCGCGAACGACATGACAGGCATAAGAATAAGTAATATAACAACTGTAAGTTTCAATATTTTGGTTTTGTTTATGTTGAATGGAATAAAATTATCTAATTCAGTTTTCTTTATAAACAATAGTCCGGTAACTTTTTAGTTAAAATCATTAACAAATGAGATTCGTCCCAGATGAAAATAAAGTATTTTTTATTACATATAATTAACTGATAAAAATTACCGAAGTATTGGTATAAAAAAAGGAGAAATATATCAGCTTCACTGGATTGAATTGCATACAGGTGCTTTGCGTGACTTACAGCTGTTCCGGCTGAACTGTCGGCCAGGCGTAATAATTCTCAGAACAAAAGCTCTTCAGTTCTTCCATAATATGCGGTCGAGAACCCAGTTGGTGAGAGTAGCGCTCTGCGATGTGCAGTCACACGTTCCGATGCCCTGCAGATGCTCTATGACGTTCTTTATTATCGGCAGCTGCACATATGGCGGATTGGGTACGGTAAGCTCACGCGTGCCGTCACTGGTCACAATACGTATTGGAGTATACTCATAGACCGAGAAGCTTATTGTACCCTTGTCGCCGAACACTTCAATGACATCTTCCTTGGCGCTTTCATGGCCAACAAAGCACCACGAGCCGCTGCCCACCACTCCGCTCTCGAAATAGAAGCAAGATGCGACGGTGTCCTCAGCCTTATAAAGATGTGCTCTGTTTACCGGATAACCGTGGGCACGCGTTATCACGCCGAACATATATTGAAGAAGGTCTATCTGATGCGGTGCCAGGTCATAGAAATATCCTCCTCCGGAGACCTCCGGCTGAAGCCGCCACGGAAGCTCACGCCCGGACTTGGTGTCCATGTCGCGCGGCGGAACGGAGAAACGCACCTGCACGCTGAGCACTGTTCCTATAGTGCCGTGGTCGATAAGCTCCTTTACCTTGTTGAAATATGGCAGATAACGGCGGTAATAAGCAACAAAGCACGGCACACCGGTCTGCTCGCTGACACGGTTGACACGTATGCAGTCCTCATAGCTTGACGCAAGCGGCTTCTCTACATAACACGGCTTGCCGGCTTTCATGGCCATAATTGCATAAGTGGCATGCGATGACGGCGGTGTTGCAATGTATATGGCATTGATGTCGGGATCGTCGATGAGCTCCTGGGCATCGGTATACCATTTGCGCACGTGATGTCTTTCGGCGTATGCACGCGCCTTGTCTTCACTGCGGCTCATGACAGCCTCAACATGCGAGCCTTTCACCTCATTAAAGGCCGGACCGGATTTCTTCTCCGTAACCTCGCCGCAGCCTATAAATCCCCAGCTGATTTGCTTCATCTATGCTATATTTACTTTAATTGATGCAAAATTACTAAAAAAATTACACTTACAATCGCTACAAATACGTAAATCGTAACCACATTACGGCATAACAAATAAAAACTGTGGCAATAACGTCATCATAACGTCATTGCCACAGTTTTTAGTAATTTCATTTTTTAGAAAATATATATGAAGTGTTATGTATTCAGCAAATGCAAACAAAACAATAAAATGATTGCATGGCCATACACATACGAATTACTTGCCTATAACTATTTTCTTTCCATTATGTATGTAAAGTCCCGGTGCTGCCGGCTTGCTGTCTGTTGATGTTCCGTCAAGACGATACCAACGGCCGTCACCATGGTTGTTAAATGCATTAACAGCATCTGCGTCAGCATCTATATCGGTTATACCGGTAGTCGTATCTGATCCAATCTTCATGCTAACGCCGCGAATGGCAAGCGGCCTGATATTCTTTGCCGGATCTATCACAGGCACATTTGGATTATCAGCATCAGTTCCGTATATCTTTAAACGAAGATAAGACCTTTCACCATCCAAAAGCGCATCATTGTCATTGTCGTCAAGCTCCTTATATGCCACACTATAGTAGGCTCCTGTCGGAAATCTGTCTCTCCATTCCAATATAAAGTTCTCATAACCGCCGACTACAGCATGTTCTGACCGAAAATAATCTTTAGTCTCGTTCTCTGTATATTGGTCAAGCCTTATAGCACCGGGAGTGCCTACAAGAGGATTGTAACTACCGGAATAAAGATCACTGTATTTATTATCTTTTTCTGGATTGTCATGAACGATCTCCCATGTGACCTTTCCTTTTTCTCCTCCGTTGTTACAGAAAACAAGAAGCGGGAAGTTAGCCGGAACATAACCGTCTTTCTTAGTCACCTCTGCCGTAACCTCTATCAGATTGAGCACTCTTATTCCATTGCCAAAATCTTCAGAATTCTCTGATGTCAGAGATGCATCACTTACACGGAAGAATCTCTCCCTGCCGGTTTTTATATACTTTACAGGATAGCTGTGAGTGAACGGCTTCCATTCACGCGAAGTCACTTCTTCTGAACGCTGACTTATAATCCTCGTCTTATTACCCCAGACGTTCTTATATCTATCAACATCATCTGCCGGCACCATAAGAATGGGTTTGGGTTTTTTATCACTAAAATTATTTTTTAAAGCATTTAATACGTTTTCATTATATGTAGGTATATTTAAATATCCTACTGTAGAATTATAAAAAGAGCCATTTGTTCCTGCTGAAATGGTTGTACATGAATTAGGTATTGTGAAATAAGTCAAATTCGTATTCGCAAAAGCTCTAATCCCTATTTTTGTTACAGAATTTGGCAGTGCTATACTTTTTGCTTTTACATCAGAAAATGAACTTCTTTTAATTTCTGTTAATTGCGTATCAAATAGTTCTATCGCCTGTAATGCAGAATCTCCATAAAAAGTGTTTTCTCCTAAAGATTTTACAGTACTCGGTAGATGTATATACTTCAACTTAGGCATCTTATAAAAGGCTTTTTCACCAATTTCCGACAAGACATTATTTAAGCCTAAATTATAAATAGACTTGGCTTCAGAAAAAGCACTTGCGCCGATTGTGGTTACAGTACTTGCCAGATTTACAATCCTTAATTTTTCATTTTTACTAAAAGCTCCATCTTCTATAGTAGTTGTTCCTTCTATAACATCATAAACAAAATCATCAGAAGCATAACTCGTACCACAGCTAATTAAAGTAGTACCATCTTCACTGTATTTCGGCTCCTGCGCACTTATTTCGGCAGCCGGCAGAGCGGCAAGAAACATCAGAACAATACTTATTTTAGTAAATGTTTTCTTCATAACTTATTTTATTTAAAAGACATAACCAATACGAAAAAGAAAGTGAAAAAAATAGACCTTTTCTTCCCAATTGCAAAGTTACTCATCTATTTTTATTTGAAAAACATTTTTTTAAGTTTTTTGAAGTTTTTCTATTAACAAGGTTTTACGCATACGATTATTTTCAGCGGTTATGACAGTTTTCGTGGGCCGGCACGGGGCGCGGCCCCTGCACGTTGCGAAATATCTTGCCAACAAAATATGCTGATTTTTAGATAATTGTATATGCGCCTAATGACAAGCAAGAATATAATCAGCGCGTAGGGGCCGTGCCCAGTGCCGGCCAACAAATAATGTTCGACCGATTTTAA
>OMUH01000162.1 GCA_900314195.1 uncultured Prevotella sp. | reverse complement strand
TCTCGGTACGACGGTTTTCAAGACCGTTGTAATCGACCACTCTACCATCTCTCCTGAAATGCGATTGCAAAGGTAGTAATTAAATTCCAGACCACCAAAGAAAAGTGAAAATATTTTTCATTTAGTAATGTTTAAAAACAACTTCTGCAAATTTGCGCTTTACTAGATACAATTTTCAGTGGCCGGTATGATATGTTGTTATAATAATGTACTAGATGAAATGATAAATGAAATGACAAAAAATGACAAAAAATGACAAAATAAGGTTTCTAACAAGAATTAAGTTATTTGCCGGCGTCTGACTTTAAGTATTTATTTTTTATAATTTCTGTAAAATGACGCAGTTTCATGCTGTTTTTTTATGCTGTTTTTTTATGCTGTTTTATAGGCTTATATTTATAGTTTTCTCAGCTCAAAAATGTGTTTGAAAATTGATGGTCTTTATTACAAGAAATCATAATTTTTAGGTATTTTAAGAATCTGGCAAAATTTATTTCATGATTTTTAAGTATTGCCCACTTATTCATATTAACGTAATTTTGCATTGTAAATCTAAGGAAATAAAAGATATTAAAAAGATAACAATTAGGTTAATAATGAATAAATTATCAGTAGTATTGATGGCGTGCACAATGTCAGTGTGTGTGTGTTCAACAGCAAATGCGCAGGTCAGCGCGGTTGATTCGGTAATGACACATGTCGGCGGTCACAGGTTAAGTGTAGGCGGATATGGAGAGGTCGCCTACAGCAGAAATTTCTACAGTGACAACGGAAACAGATATACCCGTCCGGAACGTTATAAGAACGATCCGAGCCACGGTCGTTTTGATATTCCACATGCAGTTATTTATTTAGGTTATGATTTTGGCAAGGGCTGGACAATGGGCTCGGAAATAGAATTCGAGCACGGCGGTACAGGTTCTTCTATTGAATATGAGGCTGACGAGGCAATAGAATTTGAAAACGAGCAGGAGAAGGGTGGTGAAGTAGAGCTTGAGCAGTTCTGGCTTCAGAAATCGTTCGGCAAATGGCTTAACATCCGTGCCGGACATATCGTTGTGCCTTTCGGTTTGGTCAATGCCCATCATGAGCCTTTGAATTTCTTTACGGTATACAGACCGGAAGGAGAGAATACCATTCTGCCTTCTACATGGCATCAGACGGGTGTTAGTGTTTTCGGCCGTTATAAAGACTGGCGTTATGAGGCTCAGTTCCTTGCCGGTCTTGATGCCTTCCATTTCAGCCGTACTAACTGGATACAGGGCGGTACGCACAGTCCGTTTGAATTCGAACCGGCTAATAAATACGGTGCATTGCTCCGTATAGACAATTACAGCATTCCCAGACTTCGTCTTGCCGTTAGTGGTTATTACGGAATGTCAATGCATAACAATGTGCCACACGACATGGAAAGTGGAAGCAACAAAAAGCTGAAGGGCAATGTCTATCTGGGCAGTTTCGACTTCACCTTTAATAAATATAACTGGATAGCCCGAGGCAATGTTGACTATGGTTATGTGGGCGATTCAAAGGCAATTACTTCATACGTTTATCCGAATACCCAGCAGAGCGGTGTCACACCTTATGAGATGGGTAACGGCAAATACTTCGGCAGTCATGCCATAGCCACAATGTTTGAGCTCGGATATGACGTGTTCTCACAGATTCCTACACTCCACCAGGACAAGCAAAGGATGTATGTGTTCGGTCATTTTGAATATTACGATTCATATATTCATGCTGAAACCAAGAAGTGGACTAACAAGCGTATATGGGCATTCGGCGTAAACTATTATCCGATACCGCAGATAGCAGTAAAAGCTGAATATAATTTGCGCAAGTTCCGCTCACCTTATAATAATGAGCCGGCTCTTAACATAGGTGTTGCCTATGAAGGCTTCTTCCTGTAAAAATGAGAAATATCACCAATTATTAAATCATAGTAGTAAATAAAAAAATGAGAAAAATCACAAGACAGGCATGGACGCTTTGCTTAGGGGTTCTTGCTTTAGGGTTCGCATCGTGCAGCGATGACGACAATGATGACAAGTTGCCTGACGGAATGGTTGCTATTTCAGCAAATGAAATTTCAAGCGCCATTGATGACTATGTAGACAACGTTATAAATCCTACTTACAGTGATTTGCGGGCAGCAGCCGTTGAGCTTGACAATGCATGCTCTAATCTTTATGCAGCCAAGAAGAATGGCTCAGTCAGCCAGACTGACATTGACGCAGCTTGCACTGCATTCAAAAAAGCACGCAGATTCTGGGAGCAGAGTGAGTCTTTCCTTTATGGTGCAGCTACAAACGACCACATAGACCCGCACATGGACTCATGGCCACTTGACCAGTCGCAGCTGGCTGAAGCACTGACTTCTGACGCTGTAATAGCTGGTATAACAGGCAACAATCCTGGCCAATATGTTTATTCAAGCAACAGCAACTTCGACTCTACGATGGGCTTCCATGGTTTGGAGTTCGTTTTGTTCCGCAACGGTGCCAACCGTACTGCTGCCGCTTTCAACAATGAAATGGAAGACGGCGAAGGCCTGAACCTGAGAGGCGGTGACCAGACAGAGAACGAGAGACTGCTCAAGACTGTCTCAACCCTTCATGAGGCTGCTTTTGCTGCTGCCGTAGCAAAAGACCTTCGCAACATGACATCTCTTCTCGAGTATGAGTGGAACGGAAGCAATAGCCTTCAGACTTATCTGAACAGCAATGCAAAATGGGTTATCGATGGCACACGTAACAACGGTAAGGCTTTCAATCTTCTCAATCCGGAGAAAGATGACGATGCTAATTCATCAAATGTAGGAACAATGTTCACCGGTACTTACAACGATGTTGTTAAGTCTATCAGCGCCAACAACACTACTTTGTTCAAGACATGGAACGAGAACCTTCAGAATGTGTTCGTAGGCGGTTGCTCTAACATCAGTCAGGAAGTTTACACTCAGAAGCTAGGTCAGGCTTACCGTGTAGCAAGCAACAGCAGCAATGGTGAGGATGCCGGCGACTATATCGAGTCTCCTTACAGCCAGAGATCATTCCAGGATTATCAGGACAACATTTATTCAATCCGCAACTCTCTGTATGGTCGCAGAGGCATTGCCGACAATGAGAATATCACTCCGGCAAGTGGTTCTATAATGTCTCTTATGCAGAAGTATTATCCTGAATACAATGACCTGAACGCCAAGCTCAATGCAGCTATCAACGCTCTTGAGACGGCTAAGAAGGGTACTCCGTTTATTAAAAACCCCGCCAGCGACAATGTTAAGGCATGCATAGATGCTGTTCATGCTCTTGACGATGCTCTTAATGCAGCCGGTACATGGTGTTCAAGAAATATTGCAATAAGGAATTAATCTGATTGTTATATATTTAATTAAAAGATACGTGACCGCATGTTTTTCGTGCGGCCACGTATTACGCATTAAACTATAAAATACAAAAACAACAATGAAAAAAGTAAACAAGCTAGGTTTTCTGTCTGTTGCGTGTTTATGCATGGGAATGTTCACAGCATGTTCAGACGGCGACAAGGCAAACGTAACTGTCCCTGAGGCTTACTACGTAGGTAAGCAGGTAGGTAACTTCGACGCCTCTGAATGGTATCCGGGCGGTGAGCTGGGAACAACAGACAACATTTCGTCAAGTGCGTTCTCTGATCAGACTCCAGCCATTGACAATGACAAGGATTTGTTCAATCTGTTCTTCCAGGGTGAGCAGATGTTCGAGCGTCAGTATACCGTCAACACCGGTGCCTTCAAGGGCTTAGGTCCGGCAAGCGTACGCCGCTCATGCCTCGACTGCCATCCTGAGTACGGCCACGGCAAATGGGTGTCTTCTTATGAGACAAAGTATGGCAACGGCAACGGTTATCTGCTCGTTGTTTATCATCCTGTGGGTGCTGATGCCGACAACTCCGACGGCCAGTCAAACGACGGCGGATTCATTGCCGAGGTGACAGGTATGCCTCAGACACAGGCTACTGCACCGTTCAAGGCTCCTATTGACGAGAGCCAGATCAACTTACAGTGGGACAAGCTGACAAAGGCCGACTTTGATAAATACAGCGACCATAACGACGTGTGGAAGACTGATGCAAACGGTAATTTCTGCTTCCCTGACGGTGAGACATTCTCACTTCAGTATCCTGACATACGCATTCCGTCAAGTGCTTTCCGCACAGATCCTATTCCTACCAACTATGCCGTACGTATAGAGTCAACCATCGGTGTAGGCGGAACAGGACTTATTGATGCTATTCCGGATGATTCCATCAAGGCGCAATACCGCAGCGAATATAATTACTTCCAGAGCACCGGCGCTAACGTGGCTGAATATATCAACCCTACGTTCTTTAATGGTTCTACGTTCGGAAGTCTTTATAATCTTGGCAACGGCCAGTTCCTTAACGGCACAAAGACTGTCAGCGGTGTAGACAAGATGCTGAAGCGCTACAGCTATGCTCTTACACGTGCCACACTTCAGGATGCCAATGGTGCAAACGCCGTATGGAACATCCCTAATGTGAGCCGTTCAGACCGTCCTTACCTTTACACCACACCGGCATGGGCCAAGGCCATGAGCGAGGATCCAGAGGTTATCAAGGCCATCAAGGCAGACCCTTCGTCACCTTATTATGCTGACGGTACTGATGCCGGCATTGCAGAGGCTGTTTTGAACCTGCTCGATCCGAAGACCAATCAGTTTAACAACAAATGGCATAACTTCTCTCCGGAGATGAGCGACCAGCAGTTCTATGCATTCATGGTATGGCACAGAGGTCTTTCCGTACCGCGTGCACGTAACCTTAATGATGAAGATGTCCAGCGCGGCAAGACGCTGTTCCATCAGATGGGCTGCACAAGCTGTCACCGTCCGAAGTGGACAACAGGAAGTGATAACTACTGGCTGCCGGAGTCAATGGTAAAGGCCGGCTATACCAAGCTGCCGCGTTATCAGAATCAGACCATCTATCCTTATTCTGACTTCGTTCAGCATAAACTGTATATGAAGAATGACATTCACGGAAGCTGGTGCCGCACAACACCACTTTGGGGCCGTGGCCTTGAGAAACTCAACACAGGTGCTGAGGACCGTCTTCATGACTGCCGCGCACGCAATGAGGAAGAGGCTATTATGTGGCACATGTACAGCAAGAAGAGTCATGCTTATCACTCAGCTGTTCAGTTCTACAATCTGTCTAAATCAGACCGTGACGCTGTTGTTAAGTTCCTGCGTTCAATTTAATGTAAACAGTATTTGCAATAAAACGAATATATTATGCGTTAAATATTTAGTAATGCATTGCTAAGCATATAAAAAGAGGACAGAGAGGCTTTCAGACAAGTCTCTTTGTTCTCCTTTTTGTGTTAATCATATCTTCGTGAATAATTTGTATACATTCGCTTGCCTGCGTTTAACTGATTATAATTTATAAAGGCTATTTAATGGAACTGACCTTATGGTTAAGAAATTATTATTCTCTGTGTATGTATTGATAATAGTTGTCATGGCTGTTGCAACAGTTATTGGCAATTATACCAGTCTTGACTATTCTATTGAACATATCTTTACGTCGTGGTGGTTCTGTCTGTTATGGGCTGTCGGAATAATTGCCGGCATCATATATTTTTACAAGAGCCGTGTCAGGCGCCTCTCGCTTGTCATGCTCCATCTGAGCTTTGTCGTTATCCTGGCGGGAGCCCTGATAACACATCTGACATCGTTCAGCGGGCAGATTCATCTCAGAAAAGGAGTGTTTACGGAGAAATATGTAGATGCGAAGAATGTTTCCCATAACCTTCCTTTCAGCATACGGCTTGACAAGTTTAATATTTCGTATAACAAGGGCATGGCTGCTGCCATGGATTATTCTACTGATTTCACAATACGGCAGGACGGCTTGTCAACACGGCATACTGTTTCTATGAATAAAATATACAACGAGCACGGCATACGACTTTTTCAGAGCAGTTATGACACTGATATGCATGGAAGCTATATAGGTATAAACTCTGATCCGTACGGTATTCCTGTCACTTATCTTGGATATATTCTTCTTTTTGTGAGTCTTCTTTGGATGCTGGTTGATCCGAAGGGTACTTTCCGACGTTTGATGAAAAGCAAGGCATTTCAGAAAGTTCAGATTCTGCTTCTGTTCTTTGTCTTGCCAAGTGCAGCCGGCGCACAGGCCACTCTGTCAAAAAAAGCAGCCAGTGAATTTGGCAAGGTGCTTATTGTGTATAACGGTCGGATATGTCCTACAGAGACTTATGCCATTGATTTCACAAAGAAACTTTATGGCAAGGCATCGTATAAGGATTTTAATGCCAATCAGGTGCTTGCGGGCTTTCTTTTCTTCGGAAAAGAATGGATGACGGAGCCAATAATAAAGATAAAAAGCGGTGAGCTCCGCAAAAGACTCGGAGTGGAGGAGTATATTTCCGCAATGCAGCTTTTCGGTCCGCAGGGATACATACTTGGCCCGTTCCTTGCCGATGCACAGACAAAGCAGGATGCAATGTCGCGGTCTGTGCTCGAAACAGATGACAAGATGATGATGCTGATGTCGCTTTCGCGCGGCGATGTTCTTAAAATGTTTCCTTTTCCTGTAAAAGGATATGTAAACTGGTATTCGCCAAGTGACAGACTTCCAGCACAGATGCCGGCAGACCAGCAGAATTATGTCAGGAACATTCTTCCCATTACCGCGCAGCTAGCCAATTCCGGGCAGGATGGCGAGGTTGCCGAAGTTTTTGCCAAGATGCAGAAATATCAGCAGAAATATGGTAGAGGCTCCATGCCGTCGCATGCGCAAATAGAGGCAGAGAATATCTATAATCATGTGCCGTTTTCAACAATATTATTTATATTGAATGTCTTTATCGGCTTAGTGTCGATTTATTTTCTTGTCAGAAACGTTCATTATAGGTGGTTCACGGTTTACATGCTTTTTTCGTGGCTCGTTCTCACGTTCACCATATCTTTGCGGTGGATTATTAACGGGAGCATTCCGATGTCAAATGGTTATGAGACAATGTTGTTCATGGCATGGCTGATTATGCTTGTCAGTCTTCTTTGCTCACGCCGCATTCCCGTCATGACAACATTCGGATTGCTGATGAGCGGACTGATGCTGCTGGTGAGCCATCTCGGACAGATGGATCCTGCAATAACGCCGCACATGCCGGTGCTTAATTCTCCGTTATTGAGCTTGCACGTGAGCGTGATAATGACTTCGTTCACGCTGCTGTCTCTGACTTTCATCACGGGCATAGCCTATTTCATTACAAGGCGTAGCAGCAAGGATGACATAAAACGTCTGAACGGGCAGCTGACAGCGCTCAGCCAGCTGTTCCTTTATCCCGCTGTAGCTACGCTTGCCATAGGAATCTTTATCGGAGCAATATGGGCAAATGTCAGCTGGGGAACATATTGGGGATGGGATCCAAAGGAAACGTGGTCGCTGATAACGCTTATGATTTATGCCATTGCGCTGCACAGGCAGAGCGTGCCGTTCATGCGCAAACCGTCAAACTATCATTTGTTTATGATAATGGCTTGGCTGAGTATTCTTGTAACTTATTTCGGCGTAAACTATTTCATGCCCGGCAGCATGCACAGCTATGCGTAATAAACTTTAAGATACTTCAATTTTTTCAACATAGAATAAAAATAAATATTTTATAAGGTAAGGATTTTATGAACGGGAAGAAAATGAAAGCGACCTATCAGGGTGTTACCTTGTGCCTGTTTGCTTTTGAGGGAACAAAGATTTTGGTTAAGGAAGGAAAGCCCGTTAATGAGTATTTCTGTATGTACACATTGGATGATGCATCCGGTATGTCGTTTGAAAAACAAGTTGATGCAATACTTGATGCGGAAAGCGTGTTGACTTCTTTTATTGAAGAACTAAAAGCTGCTTCGCCGGTGTTCAAGCGCATTTACCTGAGTGATGCTGCAAATCAGGCTCCGCTGATAAAAGGTGTATTGAAAAATCAGCCGTGTGCCGTGTCGGTTGTACAGCAGCCTCCTTTGAACGGCTCTAAGTTTGCCTTATGGTCTTATATGATGACAGGCGCTGATACACGTTTGCTGGCCGGCAATGTGTCGGTAAGCAGTTATGGCGGTTATGATGATATATGGCTTGCCAACAGCATAAGCACCTGCGACGACTCTTATTCCCAGGCATACGATGAATTTACCAATTATGCATCTTTGCTTATGAAAGAGAATTGCACTATGGAGGCTAACTGCATTCGTACATGGCTTTATGTTAGTGATATAGATAACCGGTATGCAGGCGTAGTGAAGGCGCGCAATGATGTGTTTGACATGGAAGGGCTTACAGACAAAACGCACTATATAGCATCTACCGGTATTGGTGGAGCATGGGAAGATCCGAAGGTGTTCTGCAAAATGGACGCCTTGGCCGTTAAAGGAATAACCCGCGGACAAGTGCACTATCTTTATGCGCTTGACCATCTTAATAGAACAAGTGACTACGGTGTCCGTTTTGAACGCGGCACATACGTTGATTATCCTGACAGACGCAGAGTTTATATTTCCGGTACGGCAAGCATTGACAATAAAGGAAATGTAGTGTTCCCTGGCGATATTCACAGTCAGACACTCCGTATGTGGGAAAACATTGAAGCGCTTTTAAAAGAGGCTGACTGTACTTTTGATGATGTCGCAATGTTCTCTGTGTATTTAAGAGACGTGTCAGACAGACAGGAAGTAGAAAAAATGTTCAGAGAAAAGTTCCCGGACACACCTTATATAATTCTTTATGCTCCGGTATGCCGTCCTGGCTGGCTTATTGAGTCAGAGTGTATAGCTGTCAAGTCTTTATAATATATTAAAGAAATCTCCATTTGAGACACTATACACCAAGCATAGCCACTAACTCTTCTA